>NZ_CAJGZQ010000007.1 GCF_904846185.1 Psychrobacter immobilis
GCTTGCTGCTGTTCTGGCGGTTGAACCGGCAACAAATAACTCGATTAGTCTGTTTTGTTTATACCAACTTAGTTTGCTTTTTCTCATAGTGCTATCCTAAATAATTTTACTTATCTAGGACAGCCCCAAAGAGAATTACACCTCCTACCACCCCGCCTAGTAATCCATAAGTTCCTATCACCTTACCTTTAGGATAGATGGGTACAGTAATTGTAGCGTTGATATCAACTTTACTCATAAAAACCCCTCTTTAGGTTTCACATGAAACAAAGAATCCTATGATGAAAACTACGTTTCACATGAAACAACCTTCATAAGTATCTATGACTTTTGCTCTTCTAAAGCTTGCTTCAGTGTTGGCTGTTTGAAATCATAACCTGCGTCCTGTAATGCTTGCGGCACTACTTTTTGACCATCAATTAGTAGCGTCGACATTTCACCAAAAATTAGCTTAAGTAAGAAATTTGGCAAGGTAAAAAATGTTGGACGGTGTAGCCATGCTCCAAGCGTTTTGGTAAAAGTATGATTGGTCACTGGATTAGGCGCAGTGAGGTTATACACCAGCACTGGCGTATCATTGATAGTTTCTAACGAGTGATCATCGGTAGTCTGAGTGTCCGCATAATTAGCAAGATGCTTTTCAATGATGAATATCACCGCCCCAACCCAGTCTTCACGACTGATCCAGCTCATGATTTGTTTGCCATCACCTAACTGTCCACCAACGCCCATTTTAAATGGGGTTAATAACTTACCAAGCATCCCGCCATCAGGATGGATAACCACCCCAGTGCGCACGATAGCCACAGGCACGCCATGTTTAGTGGCTTTGAGCGCTAACTGCTCCCATTCATGACATAATTGATGGGCAAAATCAGTTTCAAAACCACTGCTTTCGGTAAGAGGTTTATCGCCTTGTGCGCCATACCAGCCAATCGCAGAGCCGCTGACCATTAGCTTGGGCTTAATACTGGTGCGCTTAATAAATGCCAATAAGGATTCGGTAGGCTTGATACGGCTGGCGAGCAACTGCTCCTTGCGCGCATCGCTCCAGCGCGAGTCAGCAATGCCTGCGCCTGCTAGATTTAAGATAACATCAAAGCTTTTATCCGAACTCGCTAGCTCATCGTAGGTCATCATGCTGATCGCTTCAGGATGCGTTTGGCTGCTATCGCGTGTTAGCCATGTAATGTGTAAGTCCTTATCCTGCGTACGATAACGTTTGATAAGCTCGTCACTAAAAGCACTGCCTAAAAAGCCTGAGCCACCACTGATTAAAATATTCATGTCCTACTCCCTATATTTTTCGCTTATCTTTTAGTAAAACTTAATCCGTTATAGTTATCGTCTACTTTTTCAGTACTAACATCAAAATGACTTTTACATACTTTTGGTAAAGCAATGCGGCTGGCAATCGCTGAATTGATTGCGCCAAACAATCCTATACCAATCATAAAGGCCAGTAGCACGCCAACCTCTATCCATGAGTTGATGCCTAAATATAGGATGATTGCACCCATATAACCTGCTGACGTTATAAACCCCACTAAAAATGTCGTGCTTAGACTCTTATGATCACCGCGCCATATATTCTTATAAGCGACGATAACACCCGTTAATAAAGCAGGAATAAAACCAAGCAGACCAACATATAGCAATGGCTGATAACCAATCTGCGCAAAGTCCGCATTCCTAAAAACAAACAATAAACCCAGTTCTGAAATCAACCCACCAATCATACTACCAAGCCCTGCAAACAAAATAATCACTTGTAGATAAGGATACACACCTAACTCATTATTCGTTTTCATTCTATTTATCCCATTAACATTCATCGTTAATTCAGTATAAATACGGCGTTGCCAAAGCCAATGAAATTCATGTGGATAATTGGTGGATAAGTATCTTGATTTTGTTTTGCCTACTGATTAAGCAAAACGCTTACGAATAGGACAGTCACTATCATTACTATTTTGAGATTTATTCTTTAATTGGTTCCAACGATGATTAATAAAATCTATGACGTTAACCATACTTGGCAATACATGTTCTTTGGTCAGATGTGGCGTTGCTGCATCTAAACGCTTGGCAAGCGTCGGTAAATGATTGGATGGCACAGCAGGAAAGAGATGATGCTCTACGTGATAAAGCAAATTAAAGGTCAGCAAGTTGACCAAAGGATTGCGCTCAGTTCGGGCGATTGTCTCATCACAATCATGATGCACGCCCCACACCGCAATGATGCCAACACTGGCATTGGCCAACATCATGGTCAATATGTGATACATCAATACTTGCGCTAACATGGTCAGAGCAGGAACAGTTAAAGGAAATACGGTCAGTACGAAGGTAACCAAGACAACTAAACCAATCAAAGCAAACTCTAGCCACGCCAATTTTTGATTGCGACGGCTACTTAGACGCAGTCCTTGACGATAAATATCGAGTCGATAAGTTATCCCGCCGAGCAGCGCTTGCCACCATGAGCCTTTTGCTAGACTGCCCTCAATGTCACTATCGCCCAATGGATTGCGGTGATGTTCCATATGGGTGGCTCGAATGCTGTGCAAACTGGTCATTAGTAGTACGCTGAGCAACAGTAATATTCCAGTAGTCGTGCTTTTAGCTGTCCCTAAACTATGATGATAACCATCATGGGCTTGGCGGAAAGCAGCAGCAAAAAATAAGTAAGAAGTCCCGCATGCTAAGACATACCATGAGTGGCTGGCGAACCACCAAGACAACAATAAAAACGGATAAGGCAAAATAACGTTGTAAGCGATTTGACCGCGCGTTAACTGGCGCAAGTCTTGCCACTCGACTGCAGCAACAGCCTTTTTAATGGCTGGCTTTTTATTAGCGTGTGTCTGATTGACTGTCATTTTACACATCCATTTGTTATTACTATTTTTTGTTGCTGCTATTTTATAGAAACTTATCTCACTTAAACTTAACTGGCTTTTATAGTTATTACATATATTTCTGTCAAAACAGAAATTGTATTGCAAATTTTTTATTTTAAATTACACAGCTATTAACGTAAAACCTTTTTAATACTAGCGCCTAGTTTTAGGACTTTTTTGAGGATGCTTGTGGGCAGTTTAAGCATCTCAGATGACCATGTGGTTAGGGTACTAACGAATTCTTGGGTATCACGGATACGTGACTTTACCTCATTATTTTCATGTTCAAATTCAGGACTGTCCATCAATTCTTGTAAGAACTGCACAGTTGGCTCAAGCTCACGCTTTTGTCGTTCAACCACAATGATGCGTGCCAGCTCCCAAACGTCAGTATTGGTCGTGAAGTGATCGCGACGATCGCCTAATATGGAAACCTTTTGTACTAAGCCCCAATGCTGCAACTCTTTAATACTGTTTGAGACGTTAGAGCGAGCAACACCAAGTGTTTCGGTGATTTCTTCAGCATTTAATGGCTTACCAATGATGAATAACAGCGCATGAATCTGTGACATGGTGCGATTAACACCCCACTGCGAGCCCATTTCACCCCAATGTAAGATAAATTTTTCAGTCACAGGATTTAGTTTCATGATTAATGTGTACTCTAATTTATAAGTTTTGATTATTTTATTTACTTATCTTGCGCTATTCTTTTATTTCTGTCAACAGTGAAATTAAGAAGTAATATTCATCGTTTGGTTGAAGGTTATGCGCTAACGAATAACTAAACCCGTGGTTGCGTCACGAATTTGGCTCGGTAAAGTATAGCCTAGAGTGTCAGCCTGCAAGTAGCTGATTTGCTCGCCAAAATACCCATACGCATCAGTGAAAGTCATAGCAGGCGGTTGTCCTGATGGATTACAGCTTGTGGAAACCAATAGCCCAAATGGGTTTTGAACGTCGACCAGTTGTTGGCACAATTGACGAATCATAGGATGCGCAATAACTCTAACCGCCACTGTTTGATGCTGCCCTGTGATCCAAGGAGGGATAGTCTTTTCAAGTGTCTGAGGGATAGGTAGTAGCCATGTATGGGCTTGCTTACCTTGTAGCTCTATACTGTCAGTATCTGCCTGCCAACTCTTGATGATTTGTTGGCGCTGACCTTCTTCTAAAGGCTCTAGTAACGGCTTTAAACGCTCAGCACTGTCAGTAATGACGATCATGCCTTTGGCTTGTGGACGCCGTTTAATAGATAAAATACGTTGAACGGCTGCTTCGTCATAAGCGTCACAACCGATACCCCAAACGCTTTCGGTGGGATAAGCAAGTAGCTGTCCTTCTTTAAGCCATTTGGCAGCTTGAGTGACAGAATCAGTAGTAAAAGATGTAGATTTTTCCATGGTTTGAAGGCTTCAAAAAGGTAGAAATTTAAGCACTCATCATAACATAAGACTGAGAAAAATTAGGGCAGCGAAGTTTAAAGCGACCTTATTAGCAGCTACCTAGGGCGTGTCATCAATCAGCACATTAGTACGTTTAGTGGTCTTAAAGTGGCTAAATTTTGCTAAACATCGTCAGTAATTTTGTCAATATGTTCATATTAACGGCAATTACTTCCTTGTTTATCTACAATTTTTCTCATTTTAAGCCTCACAATCTAATTGATGACACGCCCTAGATTGTACTGTCGTCAATCACTTGGCAGTAGATAGGTGAAAAGCCTAAAGCGATAGAAAGTACAATTTTAGACGCGCAAATACCGTCCGGCTTGCACACTAATGATGCCTAATAATTCAAGCTCCATTAACTGTCCAATCAGCTGCGGTGTGGCAAGTTTGGTAGCGATAATCAGAGCATCTAAATCCTGCCCGTGCCAATCAAGCTGCTCATACACAAGCATCAAATGCTCTGGTACGACGATAGCACTGGGAGAAGGTTTAATATTGGATGATGCTAGCTTGCCAGTATCTGCAGTAGAACTGCTAACGTTTTCTGAAGGTTTTTCTGTCTGACTACGATTCAATGTAGATAAGACATTTGATTGAAATGAATGACTGTTATATGGCAACTGACTATTGATATCCTCTAGCACTTGCTGCGGATGATAAATTAAAGTCGCACCTTCACGTATCAGGTGATGACAGCCTTCTGCATTGCTATTATCAATATGACTTGGAATGGCAAAAACTTGCTTACCCTGCTCCGAGGTTAAACGCGCGGTAATCAGCGAACCACTCTGAATGGTCGCCTCCGTCACAATCGTTGCTAAGCTCAATCCAGCGACCAAACGATTACGCCGTGGAAACGTATGCTTATGTGGCATTGTATGCGGCAACAACTCACTAATAATACAGCCGCCTTGCTCAATTATTTGGGCAAACAATTTATCATGATGATTGGGATAATTGACCTCAATACCCGTACCCATTACCCCAATCGTTCGACCTTGATATTCAGCATCTGCCTGTGCTAAAGCGCCTAGATGTGCTCGTTTATCGACACCCATGGCAAGACCGCTGGTGATGATATAACCAGCTTGCGCCAAATATTGCGCGATATCAAAGGTGATTTTTTGGGCATGGGCAGTGGGTTTTCGGCTACCGACGATCGCAATTTGCGCTTGACGCAAACGCGCTTTATTGCCTCGGTAAAATAATAAGGGCGGTGGGTCATAGATTTGCGAGAGCTGTGCGGGATAATCAGGCTGGTCAGCAAATAGCAGACCATAGCGCCCTTCGATGAGCGCTTGCTGAATTTTATCGATGCTGGCTTGCGTTTGCTCTGGCTGTTCATGACGGGCAAGATGGCTATGATGAATACCCAATTGCCGCCAAGCATCTACTTTGGCGTACCAAGCAAGCTCTGCTGTGCCAAAAGAAGTAATAAGCTTATGATAAGCAGATAATGATGCATTCACCTCAGTCCACAGCGCCAGTACTGCGCGCTGCTCATCTGATAAAGAAGAAGTAACTGCCATCATAATCATCTAGCTCGTATAGGCTAAGTTAGTATATCCCGTCCAAAAATGAGCATGTTCTCACTTATAGTGTACTCATTTATAGATATGGCGGTGGTAACAGCTGGTCGCCGACGTTTAATGGTAGCTCTGAATCAAGCACATAAGCATAGCTAATATTATCGAAAGTATTGAATACCATGACCATACCGCTTGGCTCATTTGGTAAGCGTACTGGCGTGTCATTGTCTTTGGTATCGCGGATCAAGGCCCCTTTTTGATAGACAGTCAATACATCACCAGGCTTAGCACCATGGGTACTACCTAAATTGATAGCAACGACACTACCCTTCGCTGCTGAGCTGATTGAGTCCATGACTCGGACAATCATACCACCACGACTGACCGTTGCAGGGGCTGGATAAAACACAGGTGGGATAGAGTTATTCAACTCAACGAATACGCGATCACCTTCACGTACTTCTTTGTCGTAACTGTCGGTGAGCTGCAAACTGCTGACGCCGTTGGTTTCTGTCGAAGTAACCAAACCCGTCGCAACTTGCGTGACCTCTAAACCGATAACTTCTTGGGTTTTTGGCTCAACATATAGCTCTCCTTCACGGTAGATACCATAACGCTGACCGACGATCAGTGGCACACCTTTGGCATATACTTTATCGCCACTAGCGGTAATTAAGTTGCCTTTTTTAGAGGCCAATATATAAGGCGTGGTATTAAAATCTTGTGGATTAACGATGACTGTCTTATCTAACCAGTGTTGAATAGCAGACCACGGAAGCGGTGGAATACTATTGGCTGTTGAAGTGACTGAGACTGTGCTAGATACCACGTTACCCGTTAACTGCTTTTCAACCCCAGCACAACCTTCGCCAGTATCAACACCAATTAAGATCTTACCTTGAATCACGCATAAGATAAGGATGTCGTTAGGATAAATAAGATTGGGGTTTTTGATTTGCTTATTGGTTGCCCAGATCTCTTTCCAGCGCCACGGACTGTCTAAATAACGTCCTGATATGTCCCACAACGTATCGCCTTTTTTGACGATATAGCGATTGGGCGCATCCGCTTTGATGGCTGGTGGTGGATTGTTAGCGTGGGCAGCACTCATTAGCATTGCACTACTAAATGTCGTGATTAACAGTGCTTTTGCTATCGCTTTTAAGCTCATCTTCATTGTTATATCCACAATATGTACCGCTGTTGTCGCCACAATTAGTACCATTTAGATCTATTACTTAACCTTAATCTTTGACTGTCATTGAAATAGTGACAAGCAATGAGGGTCGTAAAAGGACTTAACCGTACGATTATCATGACGCTTATAGGGCAGCTGTTCAGTGTAATTGGCGGGTATGATTACTAAAAAAGCGTCTAGCAAAATCATGAGTCGCCGACGCTGTTTCTAATATTACAATTATATCTACCATAACACAATCATAAACACTTTATTACAATGGCGTAACCTTTATATGAATATTATTTCTATAGTTCCTCATTGAAATTTATAGACTTCCTCATGAAAATAAGCATTAAAATCAACTCTGATTTATGCTGGATTTGGTATCACATGCTGACGAATTTGCTCAGCAACCAATTCGGCATCATTATCAAGCACCACCACATGCTGCGGTAAGCTCTCTAAACCTTCGGTATGGGCTGGGCGTGCGATTTCTATCGGTCCAATAGCTTCGATGATCGTATCGGCAAATTTCACTGGCAGTGCGGTTTCGGCACAAACAATCACCTCTCCCGCGCGCTGTAATTCTTTGGCAACCTTGATACCATCAGCCGTATGGGGATCAACCAACTCTCCATGCTGCTCATAAAGTGTTTTGATAGTGTCGAGACGGTCGGCATGAGTAGATTTACCCGCAGCAAAACCGTAGCGAGTGTTGACCGCCTCCATTAGGTCAGACAAATCAAAGCCTTGACCAGATTTCACCCCTTCAAATAACTCATGAACGCGGGCGCTGTCTTTATCTAATAAGAGATAAACAAAACGCTCAAAGTTAGAGGCTTTAGAGATATCCATCGATGGGCTTGACGTGATATAGGTTTTATCAGTCGGACGTGGCTGATAAGCACCTTGATTAAAGAAGTCGTTGAGTACATCGTTTTCGTTGGTTGCGACGATTAGACGATCAACTGGCAGCCCCATTTCACGTGCAATGTGACCGGCACAAATATTACCAAAGTTGCCTGATGGTACGCTAAAACTAACCTTTTCGTCGTTACTTGAAGTCACAGCAAAGTAAGCTTTAAAATAATAAACGATTTGCGCTAGGATACGACCCCAGTTAATAGAATTAACCGTACCTAAATTATAAGCCGCTTTAAACTCCGCATCCTGTTGTAGCGCTTTAACGATATCTTGGCAATCATCAAACATGCCTTCGATGGCGATATTATGGATATTATCATCGGTCAGGCTATACATCTGCGCGCGCTGAAATTCGCTCATTTTGCCGTGTGGTGACAGCATAAAGACTTCGATGTTTTCTTTACCACGCAGGGCATATTCTGCTGCACTGCCTGTATCACCACTGGTCGCACCAATAATGGTGATGCGCGCGTCTTTCTTCTTCAGTACATATTCGAAAGCATTACCTAAAAACTGCATGGCAACATCTTTAAACGCTAACGTCGGACCGTTCGACAAGCCTAAAATGTATAAGTTATCTTCAAGTTTGCGGACAGGAACAATCTCATCAGAGCCAAATACCTCAGCAGTGTAAGTGCGCTCAATGATATCTTGCAAATCAGCGGTAGGAATATCGGTGGCAAAGCGCTGCATAATCGCCAGCGCCAGCTGTGGATAGCTTAGCGTGCGCCATTCAGTCAGCGTCGCACTATCAATATTCGGATAATGCTCAGGCAACATCAAACCACCGTCTGGTGCAAGACCCATTAATAGCACATCACTAAAATCCATCGGCGCTGTCTGACCACGGGTACTGATATATTTCATTAGATTGTCCTGTCTATAATGAGATGATTAATTAAAACAGTTTATTCAGCAGTTTTTTGCAGCAAGGCATAATAAAAACCATCGCCGCTCTCGATATTAATGGGCAAACACTGGCGACCAATCGCCTGTTCAATACCCCAATTACAATCGTCGCTAAATTCAATGGCTACTACATTGTTATAGTAAGTCATGAAATCCTGCATTTGCTCGACGTTCTCTTGCTTTAGGATAGAGCAAGTGACATATAGCAAATAACCGCCAACCTTAAGTTGTGGCCATAGATTATGCAAGATATCCGCTTGTAAGAGTGCCGTTTGCTCAACGTCTTCTTCGGTACGCAAGATACTGATATCAGGATGACGACGGATTACGCCAGTCGCCGTACAAGGTGAATCTAATAATATAGCGTCAAATACGAGTTTGCTCTTTTTCTTACCAGCGCCTTGCCATGTCGTTGCATCAGCACAGACAATATTGAGTTCGATATTTTTCTCAGCTTGCTGTAAATCGTGCTGACTTAAGTTCAAGCGCTGTAAATTGGTATGAATGCGCTCGATACGCGGCGCTTCATTATCTATCGCAGTCAGCTTCACTTTCGAAACCAGAGAAACAGATTCATCGTTTTGTTTCACGTGAAACAACGAAGACTCATTTGAGCTGATTAATTCTAACCAATGAGCAAGCTTACCACCCGGCGCTGCACAAGCATCTAAAATGCGGATCTCGTTGTTATTGGTGTCTATATCGCCGTCTGCATCATCGCTTTTAACACTCAGCTTATTAATTAAAGCGTTATGAATAAGCGGCGCGGCAAGCTGAGCATGCATATCTTGTACACTAGCAGCTCCTTCAGCGAATTGCGGTAAGGCATTGACTGCGGTACTTTGATGTAATCTTAACCCTTTGGTTAATATGCTATTAGATGCGGCTGCATCCGATGAGCTGGCTAAATTAAAACCACTCGTTAGCTCAACCAAATCTGCTTCAACTTCAAATTCCACCAAGGCTTGCTGATAATCCTCTACCGAGGTAACCGCTGTATTCACGCGTAAAAACATCGGTGCAGGTTGACGTAACCCTTGCATCAGATCGTCATACTGCTCACTCCAATCTTGCTTAAGCTGATAGGCAAGCCAATTCGGTAAGCTGTGTTTTTTATCACATTTCTTACGGAACTTACTTGGGTTCTTAGCGACTTTACGCAAAATAGCATTAATTAAGCCCGTCGCGTGCGCAAATTCGATTTCTTTTGCTGCTTCAACCGTTTCATGAATCGCCGCATGGTCAGCCACTTGCAAATAAAGCAGCTGGGTTAAACCTACTTGAATCGTCGTACGTACTTCTTTTTCATCAATAGAGTTATCAGCCAGACTATCGAGTAGACGCTCAAGGGCGTACCATTGGCGCAACGTGGTTAGCAATAGCGCATGGGCAAAACCTTTATCACCGTCATGCAAACTGTTTAATAGCGGATCAAGGACGCTCGCTAGCGACTGACCATTTTGAATCGCCAGTAAAGTGCGAATCACGCGGACGCGGACGCTACCATTCATGATAAGGTTACTTGACGGTTTGAGCTTATTGTTTCTTGGCGCAGTGCTTCTCATTAAATTGAATTTCCTTGACGTCTAACAATTAGCGTCTGATAAAAGTTGGATTGTTTGGTATTAAATTAAAAATATTAAAATAAATAAGGTTAAGCGGTATTAAACTGATTTAGGAGCAATTATTTTGAGTCTGCTGTGAACTGGTCACCATCATTCAGTTGGTTGCCATGGCAGATTTGCTCGGCTGTCATCGGTTTACCACCAGCAAACTGTAATTCGGTAATGGCTAAAGTGCTGGCTTGCAGTTTTTCGAGACCATTATCAATATTACTATCATGACCACAAGCTACCAATATCGCTTTGCGTCCAACGCTGATGACTGTACCAGCAGGCTGATTGGTTTGCTGCGACGGATTCACAGGCAGACTTGCTAAAATCTTGACACGCTGCCCTGCCAAAAAAGTATAAGCACCTGGCCATGGCGTCAGTCCACGAATTTGTCGCTCAATTTCAGTAGCGGATTGTGTCCAGTTGATTTCGCCTTCGGTTTTGACCAGTTTTTCAGCATAATTGGCTTGACTGTCATCTTGAGGTACAGCCTGTGCTTGATAATGTGGTAAGTCCTTTAGCACGGTAATAATGGCCGTCGCACCAAGCTCAGCCATTTTATCATGGAGGCTGGCAGCTGTATCATCAGCCTTAATAGGTGCGCTGACTTTATAAAGCATGTCGCCAGTATCAAGCCCTTTATCCATCTGCATAATAGTGATGCCGGTCTCACTATCACCCGCCAATAATGCACGGTGAATAGGTGCTGCACCGCGCCAGCGTGGTAATAAGGACGCATGAATATTGAGGCAACCATAAGTCGGTGTGGTCAATACACCAATCGGCAATATCAAGCCATAAGCCGCGACAATCATCACATCTGGCTGATAACTACGCAGAGTCTCACGTGCGATCAACCCTTCACTACTAGATTTTTTAAAGGTGAGAGGCTGCTCGACGGCAATATCATGAGCCAATGCGACTTGCTTTACTGCAGAGGCCGATAATTTTTGACCCCGTCCTGCCTTACGGTCGGGTTGCGTATATACAGCGACGATGTCTATATTCAATGCTTCTTGCTGGCTGATAAGCGCCTCAAGACTAACGGCGGCAAACTCAGGAGTGCCAGCAAAAGCAACTCTTAAGCGCTTACTAGATGAGCAATCTTTCGTCGTAGATGGCATGGATAAATCGGAGGCAGAAGCAATTATAGTCATAAACAGGCATTATATAGGGTTGATTGACTCATTATAGGTGAGTTTACGATGTTGTGCCATGGTTGTAATAACGGTAATCGAGCGTTACCAATGATACGGTTTGTCTTTATAATAGAAAGCAAGAAGGGCGCTCTTATTGATGAGTTTATTTACAAAACAATGCGTGATTGAGCGATATTCCACTGCCATTCACCATTTTTTTCTAGATAATAGCTGTAAAACCGTAAAAGATAAAACGGCTTGAATAAACCAGCTACTGTGCCAAACTGATGACTTACTCACTATGTTTCTTGTGTCGATATAGGACCACGCTTTCATGCAACAGTTTCAGTCCTTACAGCGCTTACTCATATTTTATGCACTGACCTTGCTGGTCATGTTGTCTATCTATTATTTTGCGCTGTTTCACGAGATAAAAAAACACAGTGAACAACACAGTATCGATACTTTCCATACATTGCAGTATGAAGTTACTGAACGTGATGATCTTCTAAATCCTGACATTAAAAGGATTTTAGAAAAACCCGTATTTGAAGACATAAGCTATCAGCTGGTTTTTATGATGCCCTCTGGGCAGACTTATATCCATCGCCATACTCAGCCCAATGAGCGTGCTTTTGCTAACGTTACGTTTCCTATCATTAGCTCATCCCCTTCTAATAACGGCAGTCATAGTGCTTACACGCTTAATAATCGCAACTTAACCGGCACCATTAAACTCAAAAGTGGTCATCAGCTTTATATTATATTGCGCCATAAGCCGCTGATCATTGACTGGATATCTTATCGCTACTGGTTGCCATTGATGGCAGCGATCATGCTTTTTATTATCGCTTTGCTGTATATGCTCAATCGTCGCACCAATTGGGAACAGCTTCTGATTTATACGGACAATCTAAGTAGCCACGCAAAAGAAGCCTATAGTCCGCCGCCTTTTTTGCAAAAAAAATCTACGCCTGAGTTTCTACGTTTAGGCCATGCGCTGAGCCGTGTCAGCTACCAGTTGCATAATGACTATCGCCGCATTAAAACCCTAACACATCGTCTTGAACGTTTGGTTGATCAATCCCCTTTACCGATGCTGATGATCATGCGTCATGGTCAAATCAGCTTTTTCAATAAACGCTTTGAACAAATATTCATGTCTTTACCGCAAAGCGATAGCAACTATGAACTGACGAATTTTATCGCGGGTAAAGATGAATCCACGCAACGATTGCTGCAAACATTAGCCAACCTACGCGTCACTCGTACCTTAACAGTCTATGGGTTAGAAAATGAACAGGCTTACCAATTGCACGTTACGCCATGGTTTGGTGAACATGGTCAGGTTCACGGCTTTACCGTACTGCTGAATAATGTTAATGAATTTGCCAGTCAAATAGGGCAATTACAGCAACAAAATCAACGGCTACAACGCCAAATTAATGAATTTAATACGATTAAATCGACGATGGGTCATGATTTGCGCCTGCCGTTAGAAGCAATGATTGACACGCTAGAACCGATTGATCCTGAGACATTGACTGCTGCGCAGAATGACATTTTAATATCCTTAATTAAAAGCAGTCAGAGTATGCTCACGACACTTAATAATGTGCTAGACATTGAGGAAATAGCGGTAAGAAAAACCCGCCTAAGCATTGAGCCTGTTGATATTTATAGACTGGGGCAACAGGTCAGTCAGTCATTTATAGAAAGGATAAGGCAGCAAGGGCTTGAGCTGCTGTATTTTTTTGCACCTGACAGTCCGCGTTGTATTGATACAGACCATCAGCGCCTACAGCAAATCTTATACGACTTATTAGATAATGCAGTGAAATTTACCACTTCTGGCTATGTATCACTGACCATCGAAACAGTCAGTAATGCAGAGCTATTAGCAACAAAAAACCGAAGCTTAGTAAATCTTAATAAAGACCTTACACTGATTAAAAATAGTCAAATCAATAAAGACAATCCCAATCATGCCTCACACGACTGGATTCGTTTTAGCATAAAAGACAGCGGTATGGGCATCGATATAGCGAAGCAACATCAACTGTTGGTTCAGCTTAATAAAAGCAGCAATCAAAACACCCATCGAAACGTTAATTACATTCAAAAGAACACGACTGGGCAAGGCCTAGGGTTAAATAACGTCAATAGTTTTGCGCGATTATTGGGTGGTTTTATTGAAATAAAAAGCACGATGACAGCAGGCAGCAGTCTGAATCTTTATCTGCCTTGCAGACGTCCAAATTATCAGCCTATTTATCATCATAGTCAGCATTTGACTCATATCCATCTAATAGCAGTGATTAAACAACCACTACGTGCCAAACATCTGCACGATTTTTGCGCATATTTATCGATGCCAGCTACTATCTACACTTCTATAGATAAATCAGATCTACAACAATTAAACGAAAAACTGGCACAAGACGAGCAAAGACTCGCCCCTATCTTGCTATTAGATTACGAATATTATGAAACCCTCTCTATTGCTTCCGCTAATCAGGCGATAGGGAATGATGATAGACAACAAGCATTAAATACCCTACTCGATAATCCGTCGCTACCAAAGATACTACTTAGTATGAAACCTGAGCGCCGTATTCCCTCTATATTATTAGATAAATATGAAGGATTCTTGAGCAAACCATTAGATGCGACTTTATTGCTCTCTGAATTACTGCGCTTAACCTTACCAGCGAGACAGAAGCTAGTTCAAGCCATAGAGATAAAAGAAGAGAATAAGCAGCTAGCAAACGAAGCAGATAAAGCTGCTAACGAGAATGTATTGCCACTTATTTTGGTAGTAGAAGACAGTCCAACCAATCAGAAAATAACGTGCAAGATATTGAGTAAACTTGGTTATCGTAGTGTGGTCGCAGAAGATGGTCAGCAAGCGTTAGATATGCTACAACAACAGCGTCAAGATATCTCACTCATTTTGATGGACTGTCGCATGCCTGTCATGGATGGGCTACAGGCTACCCAAGCGATTCGTGCGCAAGGCGATAAAATTGCGATTGTGGCGCTAACTGCGAACAATACCAAAGAAGATCGCGACGCTTGTATAGAAGTAGGAATGGATGAATTTTTAGCCAAACCGATCAATAAAAAAGAATTAGAGTCGGTTTTACAGAGCTTCATAAAATCATGACAATCTATAAAACTGACTTTTTAGGTTTCAACAATTACTTTATAAATCAATTACTTCATAAATCAGCTATTTCATAAAACCATTATCTGCTAAAAATGCTTCTGTAATTTGGCTTTGCGGACTTGGCGTATTCATACCACTGGTTTGCGACTTATTTAACAAACGTTCTAAATAGCGCGCGACGATATCCACTTCGATATTGACTTTATTTCCAACCAGCCAATGCTTAGCGATATTGGTCACTTGAGCGGTATGTGGAATGATATTTAAAGAGACAATATTGTCTCGTACAAGGTTGGTCGTCAGACTAATACCATCAACCGTGATAGAGCCTTTGGTCGCTGTATAGTGCGCCAGCTCTTGTGGTATCTCGATTTCGATATAGATAGAGCGCGCATCTTGTTGCAGCTTACTGACCACGCCGACGCCATCGACGTGACCCGCGACGATATGACCACCAAAACGCGTGGTTGGTAGCATCGCTTTCTCTAAATTCACTGTGTGACCAGCTTTTAAAGTTTCTAATGCGGTACGAGCGATAGTTTCACGTGAGACATCGACCGAGTAATGATTACTCCCTAGGTCTACAACGGTTAAGCAGATACCATTGGAGGCAATAGAATCTCCTAGCTTCACATCACTAAAGTCCAAACCATCAGACTCTATCGTCAAACGTATATCACCGCCCGTAGGCTGCATGGACTTAACCTTTCCAACACTCTCTATAATTCCAGTAAACATATCGACCTCATTTCATTATGATATTGTCTTTATAGACAATATATCTTGATCTATTAATATTGTGGCAGCATTTGTCTAAGCCAGTTTTCTTAGTGTAACTTGAGCTTAATTGAGCCTATGATGGGATAGATTGTGGATAAGTACTGACAATTCAACTCATAACGTATTAAAACACGCATTTCCGTTAAGTTATCCACAGGAAACAAGATGTTGGCTAATATCAAGAAAGATTAATAGCAAAACCTAAGTTACTGATTACATTAGATTAATATAAAATTTTTTATAAAAGACCTATTTTTCTGTTTCATGTGAAACAAAGTTATACACAGTTTCATGTGGAACCTTGTACGACACTGGCTGCTTATCCACACTTAGCAAAAATTTAGCACAAACTGTGGATAAGCTGTTTATAAATAACAAGTTATAGCGGTAATAAAGTCAGTTTAAGGTCAGGAGTTAATGTTTCATGGCTATAAATATTAAAACGCAACTGCTGAGCTAGAGACAATGGGTTAAAATCGACCATCGGTCTTGCTTGCGCGCCCAACAAACAAGGCGCCTGATAAACAATCAACTCATCTACCAATTGTTGGCTTAAGAAGCCACCAGCAACACTAGATCCTGCCTCTATCAATACGTCATAACATTGATGATCACTGACTAATTTTTTTAGTAATTCAGTCAAGTTATCTTCGCGCCAATAAATCGTATCCGGTCGACGGCATAATTGATAGTCAGACTGTAAGCTGTGTTCTAAGCGCTGACGCCTATCGAGTACGACAACCTTAGGAGCAGGAACTTGTTCAGGTGGCACAGCTAATTGGTTGGAACGTACATTAAGCTGTGGATTATCCGTGATAACCGTCTCACTACCGGTAATAATCGCGCCACTTTGTGCACGTAGCTTCTGCACATCTTCGCGGGCAGACGCTGAGGTAATCCATTTTGACTCCCCAGATGCCATCGCGGTACGACCGTCAAGGCTGGTGGCAATTTTCAGTCGTACATAAGGCATCTGGGTGCGCATTGCCTTTAAAAACCCACGATTTAAAGCTTCTGCTTGCTCGGTTAATATACCGACTGTCACTTGAATTCCAGCCTGCTCTAACAGTTTCACACCACGTCCTGCCACTTGTGGATTGGGATCAAGCCCTGCGATTACGACACGTTTCACACCGGCATCAATAAGGCCCAAAGCACAAGGTGGCGTACGCCCCGTATGACTACAAGGCTCTAAAGTCACATAGGCGGTTGCACCTAAAGCCCTCGCACCCGCTTCTTTTAGCGCAAATACTTCTGCATGAGGCTGACCAGCTTTCGAATGAAACCCTTGACCGACGATCGCTTCTGCTTGCACGATGACACAGCCTACCGCTGGATTAGGTCTGGTGGTATATAAACCCTGTTTGGCTTGTTCGATCGCAAGCATCATAAAGTAGCGGTCTTGCGCATTCTGAGTATGGTTTGAGACTGGCATAAAAGTAGACTTCATTAATGATGACAGGAAATTCTATCTAAGAAAACAAGCATTTTGAGCTAAAAAGTAAATAGGTAAGATTCGATTGTATTCATCAATTTACTTATCATTTGGACGAATATTGGCAATTTCTTGATGGAAAGCATCAATATCTTGAAAGTCGCGGTAAACACTAGCAAAGCGCACATAAGCAACATCATCTAACGTCTTAAGCTCACTCATGATAATCTCACCCAACACTTTGCTACTGATTTCACGCTCACCCATCTGTCTAACACGCTTCTCAATACGACTGATCATCGCTTCTTGTTCATCAATGGTGATAGGGCGCTTTTGTAGAGGTAATAAGATAGAACGACGCAGTTTTTCGTTATCATAAGGCTCAATTTTACCGCTTGACTTGATGATTCTTGGCATCACTACTTCTACCATCTCAAAAGTAGTGAAACGCTCTTGGCAGCTATTGCATGAGCGGCGACGACGGACTTGCGCACCTTCTGCTGCCAGACGCGAATCAATAACTTTAGTCTCTGACGCGTTACAATACGGGCAATGCATAGCGTTTCCTTATTTCAATATTAAGCGCCTGAGTCACAGTCACTATTTATAAGACCGAATGATAAGACCGAAATTTCTGAGAATTAACGAGCTGTATCAGGCAATTCAAAAAAAATCTGCTAATTATTTTCCAATACAGAAACTACCAAAGATTTTGCCCAACAAGTCATCCGCACTAAAGGCTCCCGTAATCTCACCCAAACTGTTCTGAGCTTGGCGTAAGCTTTCAGCGACTAACTCTCCTGCTTGAAAGACTGTTAACTGCTCGTGCGCCTCTGCTAAAGAGTCGGCTGTGCGTCTAAGTGCATCTATATGACGTGTGCGAGCAATTAGGCTGTTTTCTGGCGGATGAAAACCGACCTTAGCACACAAGGCTTCTACCAGATTATCGATACCAGCACCTGTTTCACATGAAACATTAACTTGTTCATAACCACGTTCTTTTATTGCGATTTGCGAGACAGAGGGTATTTGACTGCGACTATCATCTAGTAAGTCACTTAACAAATCACTCTTATTAGCAATAATCAATAAGCGTTTAGCCTCTGGTAATTCACCAAATAATTGTTCTGCAAGCTGTAGCGGCGTACTTTCTTCTTCAAGATCACGAGTCACATCGTAGACCATCAGTAGCATATCAGCCTGTGTAATGGCGGTACGTGCTCGTTCAATCCCAATACGCTCTACCGTGTCTTCTGTGTCGCGCAGACCTGCTGTATCGGTCAAATGCAGCGTCAAACCATTGAGCACTACGGTCTCTTGCAGCGTATCACGCGTCGTACCTGCAACGTCAGTAACGATAGCACGTTCTTGCCCTGCCAAACGATTCAGCAAGCTTGATTTACCCGCATTTGGTCTACCTGCTAAGACCACATGAATACCATCACGTAAGAGCTGACCCTGCTTAGCGGTCGCCAATACTTGCTGTATCTTGTCTTGCGTTTGTTCAAGTTTACTTTGTATGACGCCGTCTGATAAAAAATCCACGTCTTCTTCGTCAGGGAAATCAATTGCCGCTTCAACATGCAAACGCAGATGAATAAGCTGCTCTAATAGCTGATTAATCTTCTTTGAAAACTCACCACTAAGGGAGCGAATGGCACTACTTGCAGCGGCAGCACTGGTCGCATCAATGGCATCAGCGATAGCCTCTGCTTGTACCAAATCCAATTTATCATTATCAAAAGCACGATAAGAGAATTCCCCAGCACCCGCTTGTTTTGCGCCCAGCTCAAATACCCTTGCTAGCAGTTGGTTTTGTAGAATCATGCCGCCATGCCCTTGCAGCTCAATCACATCTTCCCCTGTGAACGAATGAGGGCCTTTAAAGTACAGCACTAACCCTTCATCAATGACTGTACCATCAGCCTGATAAAAACGACAAAAACTGGCCATACGTGGCGTAAAAGCAGACTTACCCGTTAGTGTACAGGCAATGTCATAAGCACGCGCACCCGACAGACGTACAACACCAACGCCACCTCTTCCAAGCGGTGTGGCAATAGCCGCAATCGTGGCCAAGCCAGATGCTTTAGGTGTTTCAGATGAATTAGGTACGGTTGACGCCATCTCTAGGGAATCCACAATTACTCTCAATAGCTAAAAACCCCATTATAGACGGCTGGACACAGACTGACAAAGCAAACTTTAAATAGCCATGCTTTGCGCTTATTTTATTCCAAATCAGTGAGCGATAATAGAAATGTCACGCATAAAAAAACCACCGCCGTAGCGATGGTCTTTTATCAATTGATGAGCTACTTAGTCCAATACTTTAACAGTACGACGCTTTTGCTCTTCTTCGACTTTTTTATTGACAATATATTGCTGAGTCATACTGAACAAGTTGTTGACTGTCCAGTATAGTACGAGACCCGCTGGGAAAAACAGCATAAAAGCAGTAAAGATGATTGGTAAAAACTTCATCACTTTCGCTTGCATCGGATCAGCTGGCTGCGGGTTTAGCTGCTGCTGTACAAACATCGAGGCACCCATCAGCAATGGTAAAATAAACCAAGGATCCATCGCCGATAAATCCTGAATCCATAAAATCCAAGGTGCATGACGCAGCTCAACACTCTCAACCAACACCCAATATAGCGCTAAGAAGATAGGCATTTGCATCAAAATAGGCAAACAACCTGCCATTGGATTGACTTTTTCTTCTTTATAAATAGCCATCATTTCTTGCGACATCTTCATTCGATCGTCGCCATGCTCTTCTTTAAGTGCGGCTAATCTTGGCGCAATCGCACGCATCTTCGCCATCGAATAGTAGCTCTTATTCGAGAACCACATCAGAGCAATTTTGACTAAAATCGTCAATACAATGATTGACCAACCCCAGTTACCGATGACTTTATGAATACCGTCCAAGATGGCAAATAAAATTTTCGATATTGGCCATAACAAACCATAATCAACCGTTTTATTAAGGCCTACTGCCACATCTTTTAGCTCAGATTGTACCTTAGGACCAGCGTATAACGTGGCATCTAATGTCACTTGTTTATTTGGCGCGACATTGACAGGTTGACTGTTGAAACCGATGAAGTAATCATCGCCTGTTTCACGGCTAAAGAAAGTAGCGGTAAAGTTTTCAGGTATCCATGCTGATACAAAATAATGCTGCACAACACCAACCCAACCTTTATCACTACTAACAGCTAGCTCACCATCATTAAAGTCTTTAAATTTGAGCTTATTATATGGATCATCAGGGGTACCCCAAGCGCCGCCTAAGTAAGTCGCCATACTAAGCGCACCTTTATCAGACATACCTGGATCTTTACTGTCATCACGTTTCAACTGGGCAAATAGCTGACCTTGCCACGGTTGTGTAGAAGCATTTTGTATTTGATAGCTAATATCAATCGGATATTTATTTTCAGTAAAGGTAAAGGTCTTAGTAACGGTCACGCCATCTTTTTTATAAGTAAGCGGTACTGACAGCGTCTGTTGCCCGGCTTCCATGACGTAATTATTAGCAGTGTGGCTGTATTTGGCACGACCTTCTGCAGTATCAATACCGTTAGGACCAATAAGACCAGACTGAGCCACATACACACGATTACTATTATTCTCTAGCAATACGAAAGGCTTATCGCTATCGAGTGTTGCGTCATACTGCTTAAGAGCAGCATAAACAATATCGCCGCCTTCTGGGTTGATCTTTATATCATAGCGATCGGTAGTGACCGTGATTAATCCCGTGTCTTTAGCAGGCGTTGCCGTCACAGCATCATTAGCGACTGTATTGTTATCAACAGGCAACGTCTGTACTGGAATATCACCTGCGGCACCAGTTGTCGAAGGGATGTCAGCACCTACTGAAGTAGTGGTTTCTGACACCGCATCTACAGCTGGCGCATCGGCATAATCATCTCGCCATGCCAAAATCAGCAGATAAGCGGTGATTAACATCGCAATGATGATCATCACCCGAAATATCTTTTGCATAAACCTTTCCTAGATTAAAAAATTAGGGAATGAAAAATTAGGGCATGTGTCATGACCGTACAATTATCATCGTATGTGACAACAGTATTGCCAGTCATTTACATAAAATGTGCATCATTTTACTAAAAATCTGCCTTAAATGATACCAAGAGTGTGGATAACTTGTGGGTAACTAAATAGATATCCACAACTTCGCAGTCTATGATGAACGTTACGTTATTTTCATCATATGGTTTAAGTGAGATACATAGCTTTTATTATCTCTAAAAACATATAAACCTTGAACTTTGACACTAGTAGCTAGTTCGCTAAAAGGTACATATTGATAATGATAAGAAGATAACGGTAGCGGCACAAAATCAATGCCGTGTCCACCCAAAGGATGACAACTGCCGATACGTTTTAATAATAACCAACTGCCTGCTCGGACACCATGCCATGCCAAAGCTTGTTTACCATAATTCGAGCACGTAGGGTAATAGCGGCAACGAGCAGGTAATAGTGGACTTATTAATTTTTGATAAAAAACAATAAAACAATAAATAATTCTATAAAGAAAATTGTTTAAATTAATAAATAAAAAATTCATTTTATTTTTTTTCTATTTTTTTAATAATATTAATTATTTGATTTTTTAATTCTTTATTATCTATATCTTTTATAGATTTTTTAACAATAAAAACAATATCTTTGTTTTCTAAAGAATGAGCCTTTACACGAAAATGCTCACGTATTTGACGCTTGATTAAATTTCGCGCGACAGCCGTAGGAACTTTACGCTTGGTAATAGCCATGCCGACTCGTGGCTTATCATGATCATTGGTACGCACAAATGCCATTAGATGGCTCTGATGAAGCTTACGCTCAGGTGCATCAAAAACCTCACGGAAGGCTGCAGGCGTGAGCAAACGCTGCTCTTTGGTGAAGCGGGCATTAGCTGCCGCTGAAACAGTATTGGACATAGCACAACCTAGTATAAGAGCGAATAACGGTAGCGGAAATAATAGCGCAGAAATAACAACAAAGTACAGAGACAAAAAAAGCGCCGATGTGGGCGCTTTTAATATATGGCTAAGTGTCAGTTGTGGTGATTGACTATCGCAATCTATAAATAATAGAAACACAACAAGCACTATAAGCCATGCTTATCGCAATCTACTGATTATACAGTAAGACGATGACGTCCTTTAGCGCGGCGACGAGCTAAGACCTGACGGCCTTTTTTAGTTGCCATACGAGCACGGAAACCGTGAGTACGTTTACGCTTGATCACGCTTGGTTGGAATGTACGTTTCATAACTCACCTATCAAAATAATGGACTAAATTCGTAATAACGGAGGATTATACCACCGCATAGAATCTTGGTCAATGAACTAATTTAATCTATGTCGATGCAGACAGATATTTTGACAGAGGAAATATCATTTTAAATGATTCATCGTGTGTAAAGTTCATATTCATAACTAAAAAATAACGACTCAGTTAATTAATTCAGTGATGGATTCCTAAAAGTTATCCACAGTTTGGGTCGAACTCTATAATAATTAACTATTAATATATATAAGTATTGTTGTTATTGGGAGCTCGATTATCTGTGTCTAAGTAAGTTTTCCTTTTTATTATCAATGTATTGTGCTATGGGTAAACCTGTGGATAACCTGTGGGCTAAATATGGATAACTTACCTTTCAAAGTTATACACAAAAGTATCCACAGCCTTATCCCCAAAAAACAAGGTTTTATCCACAGGGTATTTGTGTTAGATTAGCCCCTACTTAATATGTGGCTTCGTATAGTTTATCAACGTAACTTCCAATATGGTTTCCAACGGAAATAATTGCGGAAAATATGAAGGGCTACGCAACAGATCATACTGCTAAAACACAAATATTATTTCAAATTATAGGGTTAATATTTTTCATGATAGACACAGCAAATATTTGGGATAAATGTCTAAATGACCTACGATATAACGTCAAAGACAACGTATTTACTATGTGGTTGAGACCATTGTCAGCTCATCAAGAGGCGCAAACGCTGACTATACTTGCTCCTAATGATTATTTTGTGACTTACATCAAAAAAAACCACTTGCAAGAGATACAGCAGCTGGTTGCTAAGCACAGCCAGGGAAGTATTGAAGAGGTGGTTGTGCGTGTTGATAACGCTGGCCGCGATAATGAAGACAATCGTCAATTGCAATCAGGGTCTTTGTTTGAAGAAGATAAACTCTCCCCTACCCCTGAAGATCATAAGTTTGAAACCATTCATCATAACAATGCAAAAGCAGATATTGATGCTAATATGCGTCGTGCAGAATTGGTTGATTCTGCTGATGCCAAGTCGTTAAGTTATCTAAACCCTGACTTTACTTTTGAAACTTTTGTCACTGGCAAATCTAACAATCTGGCTTATAAAGCCTGTTATGAGCTTGGTAAGCGCCAATCAAAAAATCGACACAATCCTTTGTTTATATACGGACCTTCTGGTTTGGGAAAAACGCATTTAATGCATTCTGTAGCACATCGCTATTTAAAAAATAATCAAAGTTTTTATTATTTCACTTCTGAAAAATTTATTAATCAATTGGTTTATTCATTAAGAAATAATAAAATAGAAGATTTTAAAAAGAAAATTAAAAAAGTGGATTTATTGATTGTAGATGATATTCATGTATTAGCAGGAAAAACCAAAAGTAGTAATGAGTTTTTGACATTATTTGCAGATTTTACCAGTGGTGATAAACAACTGATTTTAGCTTCAGATCGTCATCCTTCGCAAATGACCGAATTCGATGAACGTTTTAGATCGCGATTTTCTTGGGGGCTCACTGTAGCAGTTGATCCGCCTGAGATTGATACTCGTGTGCAAATTTTGCAAAAAAAAGCAGCTTCATATGGTATGACACTGCCTAAAGAATGCGCATTATTCATCGCTCAAAACGTGGTTTCAAATGTTAGGCGTTTAGAAGGTGCTCTAAATCAAGTCTTTGCTAATGCTAACTTGACGGGTGCACAGATTACTCTTGAAATGGTGCAATATGCGCTAAAAGACATCGTCGCGATGCGTGTGCAAGCTGTGAATATGGATAATATTCGCAAAGTGGTCGCTGAGTACTATGATGTGACCATCAAAGAAATGATGGGTCGTAAACGCACGCGTAGTATTGCTAGACCGCGTCAAATAGCGATGGCATTATCGCGTGAGTTGACCGGTGATAGCTTTCCTGAAATTGGTCAGTCATTCGGTGGGCGCGATCATACAACGGTGATGCATGCTTGCGATAAAGTTAATGAGCTACGAGCAGCGGATCCTGCGTTTGATAAGGATTACAAAACACTGGCATTGATGCTGCAAGCGGGTTAGCAGGTCACGGTATCACTATGTTTTAGTGGATTGATATGGTTTATAATATTAAAAATACGAGTAGACAGACAGCGAATGGATTATAGTCAATAGACAGGGTATGATTAAGCCATTATTGTTAAGTTTTATAATAAAAATCATTTAAATAAGAGTAACCAAGCATGCAATTATCGATTAATCGAGAGTCGTTACTAAAAGCCATTAATTTGATCGCCAAGGCTGCTGATAAACGGCACAATATGGTTATTTTGGGCAATATCAAGCTACAGCTATCCGAATCAACGCTTATTTTGACGGCTTCTGATTTAGAAGTAGAGCTGACATCGACTTTGAAACTGCCTGCTGGTGCTTGTGTTGAAGCTGGTACCACAACTTTACCTGCAACAAAATTAAAAGACATCTGTAAATCATTGCCTGCACAAGCTCAAATTAATTTGGCTACTCAAGAAAATGAACGCTGCTTATTAACCAGCGGCAAGAGTCGCTTCACCTTAGGCACATTACCTAGCGAAGATTATCCGAGTTTGGGTAATCCCGAAAATATCACGCCATTAACCATCAGTCGCAATCGTCTGATCGATTTGATTCATAAAACGCAGTTTGCAATGGCGATTCAAGATGTTCGCTATTATCTCACTGGTATGTTGTTTGACGTGTCGCAACAGCAGCTGACGACGGTTGCAACCGATGGGCATCGATTGGCTTTGGCGCGCAGTGTCATCGATGTCAGTGCTGATTTAAATATGCAGGCTATTTTGCCCCGTAAAGCTGTTATTGAGCTTGAGCGCTTGGCCTCTGAGCTAGGAAAAATGCTTGGTGAGCAAGACAATCAGGTCACCTTGAGCTTTGGTCGTGAGTTTTTGCAAGTGAGCTTACCCTTTGGTGACGTTGATAGTGCAGGACAGGTCAATCAAAACCTGATGGTTACTTTCACTGCGCGTCTGATTGATGGAAAATTTCCTGATTATCGCCGAGTGATGCCAAGTAATACGGATAAACTGGCTTTATTCAATCAAGAAAAAATGACCGACGTACTGCGCCGTGTCGCGATTTTAAGTAATGAAAAATCTCGCGGTGTGGTGTTTAATTTTGCTAGCGACGGCATGGTAGAAGTGCGTGCTAATAATGCAGAGCAAGATGAAGCGGTGGAGATGATACAGGCGAAGTATCAAGGTGAGCCGATGGAGCTGTCTTTTAATGCGGCTTATTTACAAGATGTGCTTGGTGTGATTCAAGGTGACTTGCAAATGCACATGAGTCAATCAAACGCGTCGGTGCTAGTCAATCAGCTGAATGATGAGTTCCATCAATATGTCATTATGCCAATGCGTATATAGTTTCTGTATGTTTTCAATAGGCTTAATAGCAGGGACTAAAGACACTCAGTTTGCACTAAAAAATTGAGGTAAGCTGAGTGTCTTTGATTAAAATCCAGTATTTTAAATTCAATAATTATCAAACTTTTGCCTATTATTATAGGTAGCGTCAATAGGCGGCTGTCGGCATTATGATTGAACGTCTACAAATATCGAACCTACGCAACCTGACGCACGTCAATCTACATGCAACAGCTTGCAACGTCATTATCGGTGCCAATGGCAGTGGAAAAACTTCATTACTCGAAGCCATATTTCTGCTATCAAGAGGAAAAAGCTTTCGTCATCACCAGCCAAAACGCTATATCCAGCACCATCAAAATACAGTGACTGTGTACGCTAGAATCAATGATAGCAATACTTTAGCTATCCAAAAACAAGCTGACGCGACCACAATTCTACGTCTGAATCAAACCACTGTCTATAACCAAAGCATCTTAACTGAGCAGCTACCAACGCTACTGATAGATCCATCGACGATGGATATGTTAGAGCAGGGGAGTGCTAGTCGTCGCCAGCTGCTAGATTGGTTGGTGTTTCACATGAAACAAGGTTTTCATCCGCAATGGCTCGCCTATCAGCGTCTATTAAGACAGCGCAATAGTTTGCTAAAAAAAACGCGTCATTTGACCCAAGTGCAGCTCGCTGAACTAAAATCGTGGGACAAAGGACTTAGTAATCATGCGGCACTGATTCATCATTATCGTGAACGGATATTCGCAGAATGGCAGCCTTATTTTGCTGAAAGTATCGCGCAGTTATTGCCTGCTTATGCGGAGCAATTGAGCCTTAGCTATAATGCTGGTTATGATACGAATGTTGCGCTGGATATACAGCTTAACGAGCGCTTAGAACAGGATTTGCAACTGGGATATACTCGTATCGGTAATCACCGTGCTGATATTCATGTGCATTGGCGCTCTAATGACTCGGCAGCGTCGAATAACAATTTCTCAGATACAATGCATGAAGCGGACACTAACCTCAAAGTACCTGTTATAAAAGAGCAGGCAGCCAATGTGTTGTCGCGTGGTGAAAAAAAGCTATTAATCACAGCACTGCGTTTATCGCAACTGCCATTACTGCTAAATACCCAAAAGACTAATGATCTATCAAATGATAGCGCTCATGCTCAGGTGACACCAGTGGTATTGCTAGATGATATTACTGCAGAGCTTGATGATAGGGCGATAGATATTCTATTGTCGACGTTAGCGCAGCTGCCATGTCAGGTATTTATGACCAGTTTGACCGATGATATTTTGCCTTTGGTGCATCAATATTGGTCAGAACCTAATATGTTTCATGTGAAACAAGGTCAAATCTTGAGTCCTTAATTATCTCCTTTATGTTATTTCCTTTCTCCACGGGCTTTCATATCGATACTTATCTACCTGTCATTTCGCAATGATATAGGCTATCTTTGCGAGCTGGTTTTATAGGCATAAAACGCTCAGTAAACAGTGACTTAGAGGCAAAAAAATGCTAAAATAGGGCTTTATTTTTGTCCTGTTCTCAGCAAGTTGTTTGATGACGTTATATAGGTGTTTTTCAATGCCTGTAAATTTCTAAGTATTTGATAAATAGGTGTTTTATTTGCTCTCTTGGTTTTTATAATGTTTAAAAAAAGAAGCCGATGTTAGAGAAAAAAAGCGCGGACTTGAAACTCTTTTTAAGTCGCTATCAACACTCAAGAATTTTTAGCTAATCGTGTTTTAGCTGGTAATGCTTATCAAAGGTTTTGACTATAAAAATTAAGTCTAAAATAACGTTATGAGGCGTCATCGTAGTGGTGCGCTAATAACAAACGGCTGATTATGGCTAGATTAAGGAATGCACATGAGTGATTCATTACCTACCGACCACGAGCAACTGACGTCAGACAGCATTGCTGAAACTACGGCACCAGCGGTGGTTCCTGAAAGTTTACCTTCTGATTATAGCTCCAAAGATATTCGTGTATTGCGCGGGTTAGAAGCGGTACGCGTACGCCCTGGTATGTACATCGGTGATACGGATGATGGTACAGGCTTACATCATATGGTCTTTGAGGTGGTGGATAACTCTATCGATGAGGCTCTGGCGGGTCATTGTGATCAAATCGATATCATTATCCACGAAGACGAATCTGTGAGCGTCATGGACAATGGTCGCGGCGTGCCTGTCGATATCCATCCAGAAGAGGGTGTATCTGCGGCGCAGGTCATTATGACTGTCTTGCATGCAGGCGGTAAGTTCGATGATAACAGCTATAAAGTATCAGGCGGCTTACATGGTGTTGGTGTCTCGGTCGTTAACGCCTTATCGAAAAAGCTTGAAATGAATATCTGGCGTGAAGGCTATCATTATCATCAAACCTATACCGATGGGGTGCCTGATGCAGACATTCAGCAAATGGAGCCAACCGACAAAACCGGTACGCAAATCCGCTTTTATCCCAGTAGCGATGTGTTTACTGGCACCATCTTTGAGTACGATATTTTAGCGAAGCGTTTGCGTGAGCTATCATTTTTGAACTCGGGTGTACGCATTGTTTTAACGGATGAGCGTATTGATAAGCGTCATGAGTTTGAACACAAAGGCGGCTTGTCAGAATTTGTCAGCTATATCAATGCTGGTAAAGATGGCATCAATGAAGTCTTTCATTTTGTGAGTGAGCAAGATGACGGTATCAGCGTCGAAGTGGCGTTACAGTGGACAGATACTTATAACGAAAAAGTGTTTTGTTTCACCAACAACATTCCACAGCGCGATGGCGGCACGCATCTATCTGGCTTTCGCTCAGCGTTGACGCGTTGTTTGAATACCTATATGGATCGCGAGAATCTCTTTAAAAAAGAAAAGGTCGTTGCTACTGGTGATGATGCGCGTGAAGGTCTAACCGCTATCGTATCCGTTAAAGTTCCAGATCCTAAGTTTTCGAGTCAAACCAAAGATAAACTGGTATCAAGTGAAGTAAAATCAGCGGTCGAATCAGCAATGCATGATAAGTTTAATGACTATCTGCAAGAGAACCCAAGCGCTGGTAAGGCTATTGCTGGCAAAATCATTGATGCCGCTCGTGCTCGTGATGCCGCTCGTAAAGCCCGTGAAATGACGCGTCGTAAAACCACGTTAGATATCGCTGGTCTGCCCGGTAAGTTGGCAGATTGCCAAGAAAAAGATCCGGCATTGTCAGAGCTTTACATTGTGGAGGGTGACTCTGCAGGTGGTTCAGCAAAACAAGGTCGTAGCCGCAAAACCCAAGCGATATTGCCATTGAAAGGTAAAATCCTAAACGTAGAGCGCGCACGTTTTGATAAAATGCTGTCTTCTGCTGAGGTTGGTAACCTCATTACGGCGCTTGGTTGCGGCATTGGTCCAGACGAATATAATCCGGATAAAGTACGCTATCATAAAATCATCATCATGACCGATGCGGACGTTGATGGGTCACATATTCGTACCCTGTTGCTGACTTTCTTCTTCCGTCAAACGCCTGAGTTGATCGAGCGTGGTTATATTTATATCGCCCAACCACCGCTTTATAAAGTGAAAAAAGGTCGTCAAGAGTTATACCTAAAAGACGACGAAGCACTCAAAGCGTATTTATTATCATCAACGATTGACAATACTAAGTTGCATATCAGTGCGGATGCTCCTGCTATTACGGGGCAAGCGCTAGAAACGCTACTAAATGACTATAACCAAACGCAGCTGATCAAAGCCCGTTTGCAGATTCGTTTTCCAGCGGTGTTATTGGATGCGCTGACGCATACACCGAAGCTTAGCACTGATATGACTTATGATTTGCCTGCGATGCAAGCTTGGAAAGAGGCGATGCAAGCTCAGCTTGAGCACTTCGGTAGTGACTTGAGTCCGGAGATTGAACTGGTCAATATCCATGCGCCGCAACCAAAAAATATGGATGCTGCTGCTGCTGATTTACTGGGTATGAAGCCTGCGGTAGAAACTGAAGAAGGCGCGGCGTCTGATAGTGAAGCGTTATCTGCTAAAGCACAGTGGCTACCGCGTATTACGGTTTATGTACACCAGTTAGCCCATCATTATCTGCTAGATGCTAGCTTTATCAATTCGGGCGAGTACAGCAAGTTGCTGCGTTTGTCTGCTGAATGGAATACCTTGCTTGCAGAGGATGCCTTTATCCGCCGTGAAGCAACGACTGGTACGACCAAAGACATCCCAGTACGCGACTTTGATTACCTCTGGCAGCAGATGATGCTTGATGCGCGTCGTGGTCTAGCAATTCAGCGCTATAAAGGGCTGGGTGAAATGAACGCAGATCAGCTCTGGGATACCACGATGGATCCTGAAAACCGTCGTATGCTACGTGTGACGATTGAAGATGCGATTGCGGCGGATCATATGTTTACTTGCTTGATGGGTGATCATGTTGAACCGCGTCGTATTTTCATTGAAGAGAACGCATTGACGGTGTCTAATTTAGACATCTAAGTTGGACATAAAGAGTTGCGAAATCATTGTTAATTAATTAAAAAAACCACCGCTTTGGCAATCAAGGCGGTGGCTTTTTAATGTTAGAATTGTTTCACGTGAAACTTATTTTACGAATTGCTTTAGATAATGGATATAGAAATGATCGAAGTTTTTTTACTTGCGATAGCCTTGGCGATGGATGCATTTGCGGTATCAATTGGGCTAGGGGCTAAATCACAAAAGCAATCATCTGCTTATGTGCTGCGTTTAGCCGTTTATGCAGCACTATACTTTGGTATTGCGCAAGGTGTGATGCCGCTGATAGGTTATCTATTAGGTGCAGTATTGCTAGGCTGGCTGGCGACTGCTGCACCGTGGATTGGTGGTGGGATTCTTATTGTGCTTGGCGCTAAGATGTTATATGAAGCGTTTAATAGTGAGGTTGAAGCGGTATTAGCAGGCAGTTTCGATGAAAATATACAAGAAAAAATCAACCATCGTATGATGTTTACATTGGCTATTGCCACCAGTATTGATGCAATGGCAGCAGGCTTTACTTTAAACTTACTGGCACTTAATGCATTGCTAGCGTGCTTCATTATCGCTATTATCACCGCTGGATTTGGCTTTTTCGGTATCAATTTAGGTAAGCGTTCAGGTACGTGGCTGGAGGATAAAGCTGAGATACTTGGTGGATTAGTATTGATAGCCATTGGTGTAAAGGTGATGTTTATCCGTTAATAATCATCATTAGATGGCTTAATTCTCTACAATAAAAAGCACCCCTTTGATGATCAAAGGGGTGCATTTTTAACAAAGACTTTGTTTCACGTGAAACTATAACTATTTTATATTAATTACTATCTATTCTTCGTCAGTATCAAAACGCCATGCGAGTATACGCGTGCTTTTTTGACCTTGGCTCATCTCAATGATGCGCATTTGGGCAACACCAAGTTGTTTTAATAGCAATTGCATAGGCTTCACGTTTTCTGATTTTGAGACTAAACTTGTGAACCAGCCAACATGCTCAGCGAAATCTTGACTCTCTTTCGCCATCTTGGTTAAAAAGGCAATCTCGCCACCCTCAGACCATAGCTCTTTATGCTGACCACCAAAGTTTAGGTTTTGCGCGGCATTGCCAGACTTGGTTGAGCTGCGGCTGATTTGTGCGTTCTCATTCTTACCACGATGTCGTTGCAAATTATGCTGCTTACGGCTATTGGCTTCCATCGCTTCTTCTAATGAGGCATGAAACGGCGGGTTACATACCACCACATCAAAGTAATCTTGGCGACCGATGATATTTTTAAAAATAAATTTAGGTTCGGTCTGTAGTTTGACTTTAACTGTACTTTTTAGCTTTGGATTGGTCTCGCAAATAAGCGCGGCAGTATTGACCGAAATAGGATCAATATCTGAGGCGGTAAATCGCCAACCATAGCTTTGGCTGCCAACAATAGGATAAATCGCGCTGGCACCGGTGCCAATATCTAGGGCATGGATTTCTTTGCCCGTCGGCGGTGTATTGTCTTTATTCACATGCGTGGTTTGTGCAAGCAACTCAGCGATATAGTGAATATAATCAGCACGACCAGGAATCGGAGGGCACAAATAACCTTCTGGGATGTCCCAAAATTTCACCCCATAATAATGCGCCAGTAACGCCTGATTAAGGACACGCACGGCGGCACTGTCGGAGAAGTTAATCGTCGACTCGCCTTTAGGATTAGTAATGGTGTGCTTAGCAAGCTCAGGCAAAGCGCGAGTCAGTACTTCAAAGTCATAGCGACCTTGGTGCGGATTGCGCGGATGCAGCTGCCCTAATTTTTTAGCAGTCTCAGGCGATCTGTTTCGGTGATTGTTGGCGGTCGGGCGACGGTTCATAGGCTTACTGGTCATAGTATCGGGCTTTGATGTTTGAATATAATGCACCATTTTAGCAGATTTCACGAGTCACTAGCGTCTTATCGACTACGTAAAATCAGGTTTAATCCCAATATTATCATCGCTGTACCCAATACGCGGTCGATCCAATGTTCAAAACGCTGAAAGCGACGATGAATGGCAGGAATAGACAGTAACATCACCACGGTGCTAAACCATGCCATCTGCAAGACCATCATCCATACACCATAAATAGCCAATTGCCATAGCGGTATATCGGGTGATAGTACGAGGGTAAATATCGCGACGAAATATACTGGCGCTTTTGGGTTAAATACATTGCAAAAAAAGCCACGGCGCAGAATGGAAGCGGTTGAGTCTGTATCAGTAGGCGGTTTTTTATTAGAAATGGCTTTATCAGAAAGCTCGGCATCACTGGTAGAAGTCGTTTGCTTAATAAGCATATCTTGTGAAACGTGAACACCTGAATCTATTAGCTCTACTGGATTTGCTAATTCTGATGTTTTTTTCGGTTTGGCTTGAATACCTTGCCAACCTAAATAAATAAGATAACTGCCGCCCAACCATTTAATAGCAGTGAGTAGTGGCTGCGAATGGGCGATGAGCGTTGCCAGTCCTAGCACCGAATAGATAATGTGTACGGCAAGACCTAAGGTAATGCCAAGACTACAAATCAAACCCGTGCGTCTACCTTTTGCCAAGGTTTGCTGTGAGACTAATACAAAATCAGGACCCGGAGAGGCGGCAGCGAGTAGATGGACGCTGGTGATAAGCAAAAAACCGTGCCAAAATTCCATAACGTGCTCTGATTCATTTCTTGAGTTGGATAATAGTTGCACATTAGCGTAAATGAGGTCAACTAATATTGATATCAGCTATTGATACTCATGCTAAAACGATGCTTGCGTTGCACCGAACGTATGTCTATATTGAAAGTAAGTTACATAATTTTTAGTAGTGTTAATTCGCCATGTGACAAACCATAAAACGATCGCTCTAATAAGGATAAAAACATGACTACGGAAAGTAATAATAGTAATTCTACTAGCAATGGCACTCGCATCACTTATGACATCCAAGATTATATCTGCCTGATTGGGCTTAATCGTGCAGATAAACGTAATGCTTTTGACAGTCATATGATTAAGCAACTCTCTGAGGCACTTACTCAATATGAAAATGACGCTGGTCTTCGCTGTGCGTTAATATTCGCTCATGGTGAGCATTTCACCGCAGGTCTTGATTTGATGGAGCTACAAGATAAATGGGACAAAGGCGCGTTTGAGTTCGCTGCCGACGAAATCGATCCATGGGGAATCGGTGGCAAACTGCGCACCAAACCTGTGGTCGTGGCGATACAAGGCACGTGCTTTACCGCTGGTATTGAGCTGATGTTAAATAGCGATGTCGTCATCGCCAGTGATAACTGCAACTTTGCGCAAATGGAAGTCCAGCGCGGTATCATGCCGTTTGGCGGGGCGACGGTACGCTTTGTCGCAGCGGTTAGTTGGCAAAAAGCGATGCCGTATTTATTAACGGGTAAGAACTTTGACGCGCAAACTGCGGACAAGCTAAATCTGGTCAGCGAAGTCGTACCAAATGGAGAAGAATATGAGCGTGCGCTGACTATCGCCAAAGAGATTTGCACGGCCGCCCCGCTTGGCGTGCAAGGATTACTATCCTCAGCACAAGATGCCAGTCGCAATGGCGCAAAAGCAGCATTAGCTAATATTCATGGCTATCTCCCGCATTTATTTCATTCAGAAGATGCAAAAGAGGGTGCGATGGCGATGGTTGAGAGACGGGAAGCTAAGTTTGTGGGGAGATAAAGGTTTGATCACTTTTATGCGTTTTAGATAGAAAACTAAAGAATTCTCCGTTTATACCTTATTTGGATAGACTGTAAAAAAGATAGCTTTCTTCATTGCTTGATGATAGTTGTAATAGTTTAAAAGCACTAATAACAAACACTCATGGTAATCTACCGTATTTGTTCCATGAAGCGTAGAATAATGGAAAGTGTCACAATTAAATTAATAACAAAAACACCTAGTTTTCAATTTTTATGGAAATTCAATGTTATCAAATGATGAAATGCTAAACGTCTATAATGAATTATTAAAATCATCAGAGCTTACTCATATTGAAGCTAAGAAAGCTTCAGGGGGTATTGGTGATTCTGTGATGCAGACTGTTTGTGCATTCGCAAATGAACCAAACACCAATCATGGCTATTTACTACTTGGTGTGTCAGAACCAAACGAAGATCATGATAAACATTGGGTTAGTGGTGTTGAGGATACCGATAAGATATTAAACGATTTGCAGAATAATTGTCGAAATCAGTTTGAAAATACTATTCAGATAGAGGCTAATATTCTTATTTTAGAAAATAAAAAGGTTGTAGTAGCGAAGGTTTTTGAGCTTAATGCTGCCTCGAAGCCTTGTGGTTTTAAAAGTAGTGGTAAAAAAAGTAAGAACTATACTAAAACAGGGGTATGGAGACGAGGGATCAATGGAGATTACGAAGCTAGAATTGATGAGCTTCAAGACATTATTGCTGCTAAAGCTGGTCAGTCATTTGAAAATGTAGTTTTACCTAATGCTTCATTATTAGATATTGATTCTAATGCTATTGCGCTTTATCGAAAACAGCGAGCAAAAGTACAAGCTGATGCAGCTGAGTTAGAATATAGCGACAACGAACTCTTATTATCTTTTAACTTAATTCAAGAGGTAAATGGTGTTCTCAAACCCAACGTAGCTGGTTTGCTATTGTTCGGCTCACATCTAGCATTGCGGCGTCATCTTCCTATGGCGCGTGTAGATTATATTAGAAATGCGGGAACGAGATGGGTAGAAGACAGTGATGAGCGATTTATGTATACCAAAGATTTTCGCGAGCCACTGATTGAAATGATACCTCGTATTGAAGCAATCATTATGGATGATATGCCTAATCATTTCCGTTTAGATGATAATGAGCTTCAACGTTCTGATGAACCTTTATTACCTCAAAGAGTTGTTCGTGAGGCTTTGGTCAATATGGTAATGCACCGTGACTACTCTGCAAACCAGCCTTCCCAAATTAACCGCTTTAAAGATAGATTAGAGATGCAAAATGCTGGTTATTCTTTAAAACCTTTAGACTCATTGGATAGTGCTAGCTCAGTAACGCGCAATCCTTTAATAGCAGCTGTACTATATGATTTAAGACTAGCTGAAACTAAAGGAAGCGGTATTCGTACTATGCGTGATAAGTTAAATCAAGCTAAGCTTAGCGCGCCTAGGTTTGATAGTAATCATGTTAGAAACTATTTTAAAGCAACTTTTTTATTGCATCAATTAATGGATGATAAACAACTCAAGTGGCTGGAAGCTTTTGATAATTATGGTTTATCGGATAATGATGCTATGGCACTTATGCTGGCCTATGAGACAGGGAAGGTAAATAACAGCTCTCTTAGGGACATTACTAAATTAGATACATTATCAGCAAGCAGTCTTTTATCAAAACTCTGCAAGAAGAATTTATTGCAGAAAAAGGGGAAGGGAACTTCTACTCTCTATACTTTAACGGAATATGCTTTAGATATTGGATTAAATGCAAACAATGATAGTAATTTTGTGCTTGGTGACATAACCTCCGAAGCTGACGTTCAAACCTCCGAAGCTGACGTTCAAACCTCCGAAGCTGACGTTCAAACCTCCGAAGCTGATGTTCAAACCTCCGATGCTGATGTTCAAACCTCCGAAGCTGATGTTCAAACCTCCGATGCTGATGATCAATATGCATTTGATTTTTCGGAAAGTTTAAAGCTTGAAGAGCCACCTCGGCAAGCTTTAAACCAGCTACAAGCTCTACCCAAAAAATCACTACCAGAAGAGGTAGATAGAAGAATACTTATTTTGTGTCAAAATGAAGCGCTTAGCACAGATCAATTATCAAAAAATCTTAATAGGAACTCGGATTACTTACGCAAACAGTATATTTCGCAATTACTAACTAGAGGGTTAATACGCCAGTTATATGCTGATTCACCTAAGCATCCGTATCAAGCATATATAACAACCGAATTAGGTGAGGAATGGATAAATGGTAAAACACAGTAAGTAACGATTTATAAATAGCGTGTAGGATGGGTTGCGAAGGCTAGGTTTTGGGGCAGTATCGTGACCAACAGGAATGACCCAAACCGTAGCCACAGAAAATCATAGATTTTCTCTTGCGTCAAGTCAGGGCGAAGCAGTACTTCGCTTGATCCATCCTCACACCTAGATAAGCAGATAATAGCGAATGGCAGGATTGGCTCCCCTTATTACTGCAACGGTTTCACCTTCTAATCCGCAAATTCTAAACTATTCCCAAACCATCTAAAGCCCCACGCTAAACCCCTAAACCTAGTACCGTAATCTCAAATAGCAAAAACCCTGCCATGGCGAGGTCTCATTATTTTATCGAGTATAACTGGTGATAACTGCACCAGCGTTAGTAGTTTGGCACTAATTGACTACTATTATTTAGCTGATTTTTTATAGTAATCAACCATCATCGTACCTAGCGTACCGTTGTCATCGATAGTGACGATTCTAACTGTACCTGACTGAGACGCAGTACTAGACTGCACTTGTCCAGCACTACCTAAGACGATTTGGTTGTTTTTAGCCGCCATTGCTCCGTTACCGATAGCGATGCTATTCATGCCGCCAGCCATAGATTTATTGCCTAGCGCTACCGAGTTTGCACCTTGTGCGGCTGCCGCTTCACCAACTGCGGTAGAGCGTACACCACTAGCATCGGCTATATGACCAAAGGCTTGCGCGCGTTCGGCAGTGGCTTTTGATTGCCAACCGATAGACGTTGAGCCTAAACCTGCGGCATTGGCTTCCCCGCCAACAGCCGTTGCTGAATTCATGCCCGCATTGGCTTTGTTGCCGACAGCGACCGTGTCATTACTGCCGCCAGCCATCGCGGCTTCACCAACAGCCGTAGCTCGTACACCACTCGCGTTGGCTAGATGACCAAACGCTTGCGCGCGTTCAGCGGTAGCTTTTGATTGCCAGCCGATAGAGGTTGAGCCTAAACCTGCAGCGTTGGCTTGACCGCCGACAGCGGTTGCTGAGTTCAGACCTGCATTGGCCATATTACCGATAGCAACCGTGTCGTTAGTGCCGCTAGACATAGCACTATTGCCTAAAGTAATAGCAGTACTGTTCGTAGTGGTTTGGGTATTTGAAACTTGAGAGTCAGCACCTGTTGCCATAGCAGTGCATGCAGAAGTTGCGGCAATGGCGAGAGTAAGGGAACTGATTTTGAGTGCTAATTTTGATAGGGAATCCATTTTCATCATGCTAAATCCTTTTAGACAAGCCATCTTGGCTTAGTAGGGGGTTTGGGTAAAAGCTGATAGATCACAATCCTTGCAATATGAGCATACTCTGGCATGAATAACTTGATCATATGTAGAGTCCGCAACATTAATGTAACACTAATTTTTAACCATTATTCAAATAATGATAGCATTATATTTTCAAAGGTCGTTTAAGCCGACGAATGAACAGTTATAATATAAAACTACCGTAAAGGAGAGCATCGGTGCAGTACAACTTTGATGAGATAATAGACAGACGTAACACGGGGTCATTTAAATGGCACTATAGCGATGACACGATTCCGCTATGGGTCGCGGATATGGACTTTAAGACTGCCCAGCCTATTTTAGCGGCGATTGAGCAAGTAGCGCAGCATGGCATATTGGGTTACACCGTGCCGACCGAGCCGTTGTATCAAGCGATTATCGACTGGCATGGCAGTCGTTATGGCTTATCGCTTGACACGCAGGATATTCTTTTCTCTCCAGGCGTGGTACCAAGTTTGGTGCTGATGATGAAAGTATTTACCGAGACAGGGGATGCGGTACTTATTAATGACCCGATTTATACGCCTTTTATGACCAAGGTTTTGGACAATAATCGTAAGCTGGTGACTTCTGCATTACAGGAGAATGAGGGGCGATACTATCTGGATTTAGCGGATGTAGAAGCCAAAATTATCGAGCATAACGTTAAGCTATATTTGTTGTGTAATCCGCATAATCCGGGCGGACGTGTATGGACAGCAGATGAGCTTGAAGCGCTGCTTTTAATTTGTAAAAAGCACGATGTGGCAATTGTGAGTGATGAGATTCATCAAGATTTAACTTTGAGTGGGCATACATTTACGCCTTTTTTAACTTTAGTAAAAGGCTATGAGCACAAAGTGGTTAGCCTGACATCAATGACCAAAACCTTTAATATTGCCGGTATCAAAGGCTCTATGATCTTTGCTAAAGACAGCGCATTACTGAGTAAAATTAACCAGCAGCAACGTTTAAGTGACGAGCATGAGCTGAATTTATTTGCTTATACGGCAATGCGCAGGGCTTATGAAGAGGGTAGTGAGTGGTTGGCGCAGGCGCTGACTTATATCGAAGCCAATATTGACTTAACGCTACAGTTTTTAGAAGAGCATCTGCCTAAAATTAAGGTGATGCGTCCAGAAGCTTCGTATTTGATATGGCTTGACTGCTCGGCATATGCGCAAGATGATCAAACGCTTTATGACAGGCTTAGAGCCGCTAAAGTTGAGCTTAGCGCGGGGATTAAATACGGTAATGAAGGGCATCTAAAAATGCGCCTTAATGTAGCGTGCCCTAAAGCGCTGCTTATAGAAGGGCTAAACCGTATGCATACTGCATTAAATATTGATGATTTTAATATAGTCGATTCCATTTAAAAAGAATGCAGTACTGCTGGGATAAATTTTGCGAAGCCTCTGGAGTGCGAAGTGCACAGCAAGCGAGGAAAGTTTATCCCAGCATAACGCTATTTTTAACGTACCTCTTTATATTGAAATGACTATATTATTTAGCTGGGTAACCAGTAATATCTTGAATACTTTGGTATAAAGGTTTTAAGCGCTCATACATTTTGAGATAAACCTCATTGTATAAGCGCTTGTAGAGCTGGACATTGGCGTCAATAGGCACAAATTCATCGCCCAAATGCACCATCGCCTTAGTGGCGGTTAAATGGTCGGAATAAACGCCAAGCCCCACTGCACAGTTGATGGCAGCACCTAAGCCTGAGGCTTCATAAGTATGCGGTCGATAAGCGGGCATGTCAAAGATATCTGCCGTCAGCTGCATGGCTGAGTCACTTTGAGAGCCGCCACCAGAAACACGCAAGTGTTTGATGGTTTTGCCTGTACGCTTCTCAATGGTATCAAAACCAAGTTTTAGCTCATAGGCAAGCCCTTCTAGGATAGCGCGATAAACATGCGCTCGCGTGTGTACATCACCAAATCCAATGAGCGCGCCTTTGCCCTCAAGTCCCGGATGACGAACACCGGGTGACCAGTATGGCTGCATCATTAATCCCATACAGCCTGCTGGAATGTCTTTTACCGCTTGATCGAGGAGTTTTTCGGTATCGATGCCTTGGGTCTTTGCTAGGTGCTCTTCATATTGGGCAAATTGCTCCTTAAACCAGCTGACCATCCAAAAGCCGCGATAGATCATATATTCATGATTATAGTAATTCGGCGCAGCGGCAGTGTAGGCGGGCATGTGCTTAAGGATTTCGACGTAATTGCTCGACGTGGTATTAATCGTCGCAGTAGTGCCAAAGCTTAGACAGGCGGTTTCTGCAGCGAGACCTGCAGAGCCTAATGCTTCACAAGCCTTATCACTGGCGGCAGCAATCATCGGTGTGCACTCTAAAATCCCCGTGGCTTTAGCCGCCTTGGCCGTAATTCTACCGAGTGGCTGTCCCGGCGGAACAACTTTAGGCATCTGCTCAGGTCGACAGCTAAATAAGCGCCATTTGAGATCTTTAGCTTTTAGCCAAGCTTGCGCTTTGTAATCGTAAGGCAAATAGCCTAGAGCATGACCGCTAGAGTCTATCAACTCGCCTGTGAGCTGATAGGTGAGGTACGCGGATAAATTGACGTAATGAGCGGTCTTTGCCCACATTTCTGGCTCATGATGCGCAAGCCAGTTACAGCGTGCTTTTTGCTGCGCCTCTTGTACCAGCTCGCCCATGCCGATCACTTTAGTTAGTGGGCTAAGAAAGCCTAAATCATTGGTCTCGCCGCGGCGCAAATCCATCCAGACGATAGCTGGGCGTAGCAGCTGTTTGTCTTTATCCAAACATATCATGGTATAGCGCTGGGTGGCGAGGCTGACGCCGGCAATTTGCTCGGGCGTAATATCGCAGTTTTGCCACAATTGCTGACAGGCTTCGCTTAATTTTTTCCAATAGTAGTCGGCATGCTGCTCAGCAAAATTTGGCTGCGTTGAAAAATACGGCTCGATAATGACGCGGGCTTTGGCAATCTCGCTACCGAATTGATCGAAGATAAGCGCTCTGACGCTTTGGGTGCCATTGTCGATAGCTAAGAAATAAATAGGGGCATCAAGGTTGTTGGTCATAGTCATCCTTAACTATGTAGAAATAGATATATAGCTCAATAAAAATACGATGATTATAGTGTGCTACTGGGGTAAGTTTTCCGCAGCCTCTGTCTGCGTAGGCACAGCAAGCAAGGAAAATTTATACCATTAGAACTTACTGTTAATACAGTAAAAAAGCTTTAAGTTGCCGGTAGGTGATAATAGCGTTGCCATAATTGGGTATAGCGTTCAACTTCTTGCTGCCATTTTTGCTCATCCCAGCCAAGCTCCTGCTGACATATTTGCTTCAGTCTTGCACTAATCAGCGGCGTCATCGCGCCATGTGGCAGTATCAAGCCCAAGCGCGTACGGCGTAGTAGTAAATCGTCCAAATGGATAACCTGCTCATAATGGGCGGCAAAGCGAATCTCCGCCCAAATAGTATTACTGTCAGTCACATAAGCCAAGTCATCATCATGAGCTAATGCTAATAATGCATCAAGCTGTAGACCGTAAAACCCTTTTAAGCGCTGTTGCAATAGTGGTGTTAGGGTTGAAAATTTGGGATTGGTTGGCGGTTGATTACTAAAGACTTGGCTGCTATATGAGACATTATCTTGAGTAGCTGACTCATCAAGTTCGAGCACCTTTTGACAAACTTTCAGTACATCAAGGGCGATTAGGCGAAAGGTGGTTAATTTGCCGCCACTGACGGTCACTAAATTATTATCCAACCAAACGCTATGGTCGCGTTTTTCTTTACTCGGGCTGACGCGCTTACCATCACCGCCATCAGAAATCAGTGGACGCACGCCTGCCCATGAGCTGATGATATCCTTCCGACTTAGATCAACATCATCAAAGAGATCGTTGGTCGCTGCCAATAGATAATCCACCTCTTCATTAGTGATACCGACTTCATTATCATCCAAGGGTGGATGGTCCAAATCGGTTGTTCCAAGGACAGTACGGTTTTCCCACGGAAAGACAAAGACAGCTCTTTTGTCGACAGGATGCAAAAAGGTATAGGCTCGCTGCAACGGTAGACGCTCTTGACTGATCACCAAATGACTGCCACGAGATGGGCGAATTTGCTTGTGAAAGCTTTGCTCAGTTTGTTTGCTGGCTTGCATTCGTAAGGTATCCGCCCAAGCGCCAGTCGCGCTGACCACTACTTTGGCATAAACGTTGTAACTTTGACCGTTGTCTTCAGAAGAAGTATCTTTTAGAGTAGCACCCGTCACCAAGCCTTGCTCATTGGTGATTAACGACTCAGCTTTAAGGTAGTTAATCGCCTGCGCACCATCATGGATGGCTTCATCAAGTACCCGCATCACAAGGCGTGAGTCATCGGTCACTGCATCGCTAAATTGACTGGCGCCCAAAAATTTTTCTTGCTTGATGTGCGGATTAAGCTGTAAAAAAGCGTCTTTTTTAAAGTATTTAGAGTAGCGCTTGCCCGCGAGCCCATCGTAGATACGTAGCAAGGTATTGAATATCCATGGCGGTGGAAACTTGCCTTTATAATGCGGCATGACGTAATGCATCTCGTTGACAAGACCACTTGCTTCGCTTAGCATGCGCTCGCGTTCACGGACGCTCAGCAAAGTGGTTTTATAGTCACCTGAGGCAATGTAGCGCAGCCCGCCATGTACCATTTTGCTAGAGCGGCTGGACGTGCCCCAAGCAAAGTCTTTTTGCTCAATGAGTAACACCGCCAAGCCGCGCCTTGCTGCCTCGCGAGCAATCCCAGCGCCTGTGATACCGCCACCGATGATGAGCATATCCCACGGTTCTACTTGAGACGAGCGACGAGATAAAGGCGCTAATGCTTGCTGGCGTTGCTGATGTTGATTGGCTTGGTTCATAAACGATTCATCTTAATTTATACTCAAATTAATTAGTGACTCAGTGTTTCTAAGCCATCTAGTCGGGCTGTAGCTGCCTTTTAGTCTTCGATTAAAACACCCGGATTCATACGCTGTTCAGGGTCCAAGCTTTTGAGCATATCGCTAGTTACTTGTAGACCGAGCTTGCCTTTTTCGGCAGCAAGATAGGGGGCGTGATCGCGGCCGATGCCATGTTGATGCGATATCGTCGCTGTGCCATTGGCTAGACTTGAACTGGCAGCATGTTTGATTTTTTGCCAGCGGCTTAACGTGCTGGCGTGATCTTTGGCTGCTCTAAAGAAGTAGGTGGTATAAAGACTGGCACCTTGCTTATAGACATGTGAGATATGAGTGAAAGCCATGACGTTTTCGTCTTCGTCTGCCAGAGCGTTTTTCACCGCTTCTTGCATCTGCTGCATCTGCTCGTCGATATGATTCCAGTTGGTGGCGGTCTCAAAGGTATCGACCATGATGCCTTTTTCCCACAGTGTGCCGCGCAAATAAGGGAATTTAAAGCGTCCATGCGCCCAGACACTGCCCATGATATCAGTTATTTTTCCCGTGACACTGCCTTGCTGTTTTAATAGCTTATTAAACTGCGTCAGTGCCAATTTATTCTGTGCTTTATCCCCTGAGACGCCATAAGTGAGCATGACTTTTTCTGAGCTGAGTCCGCGCGCTTTTAGATAAGTACTAATGGCCATAAACTGGCTGGGCGTCGTACCCAAATGTAGATGCGCGTCAGTCTCGACCGCATTACTTAGGCGTAGCATTGATAATTGAATATTTTTTTGAACCGCTTGTCTAAGCACTTCTTTACCCGCTTCCCAGTTTGGTAAAAAGGCGACTTTAAATAGCTCTTCTTCTGGTTGCGACTGCACCCGCATTTTGACTTCGGTAAAGATACCAGTGCGACCTTCCGTGCCCATCATCATTTCACGCAGATCAGGCCCTGCCGCTGACGCTGGAATATCCGCAATATTGAGCACGCCTTGTGGCGTCACCAACGTACCACCGGCAAACATCTGCTCGATGCGTCCGTAGCCTAAAGATTGCTGACCACTAGAGCGCGCTGCAATCCAGCCGCCAAGTGTCGATAGCTCCCAAGACTGAGGATAATGTCCCAAGCGGTAGCCGTGTGCGTCCAGTTGTGCTTCGACTGCTGGCCCTTGTGTACCTGCGCCAAAAGTAGCAATTTGGCTCTCACTGTCTAAGTCAGTCAGCTGATCCATCTTGCTCATGGCGATGGTCACTACGGGGCGTGAACCTTTTTGCGGATTGATATGACCCGCTACTGAAGTGCCGCCGCCAAAAGGAATGACGATAAGGTCGTGCTCGCTTGCTAGCTGTAATAAAGTTTCGACATCAGCGGTCGATTCAGGAAAAGCGACCCCATCAGGAAAGACTTCAAAGTCGCCACCATGCATGGCTATCCAGTCTGGAAAGCTTTGGCCACGAGCATGTCTAAGTCTCACTTCGTTATCGACAGATACGGTATCAAGCTCAGTCATAGCAACAGGCAAGCGGGATTTTGGGACGGTTTTAAGTACCTGCTGTAAGCTCACCGACGGCAGTTTTTTGGTTTTACCAATGTGTGATTTGATCAGTTTCGCCCCATGCGCTGAGACTTTTTTATTAATATTGATATTGCCCCAGCCATTCCAGCGCGTTTGCTCGATTGGGGTATTTACCGTATGACCCTTTGAGGCAGCATCTATATTGGTATTTTGGTTATCAGAATTGACTGAAATAGCTTTAGACGGGTCAGATTTAGGGCGTTTTCGGATAAGGGCTTTGATTTTGCTCATAGGGACATACCTGTCAATTTATTATGATTATCTGTGACTATAATAAGTAACTGTTTTCTGTACATTAGTCAACAACGATTGGTGTGCTGTTCCGACTTGCTAATTCTTTATTCCCCACCAAAACCATCAGTCTATGCGCTAAGTAGTGCCAAATAACACCAATAAAATCTAACATATAAAAATACCAATGCGGTGAGACTAAGCTTGCGAAGATTTCAGATGAAGTCCATGTGTTGCCGAATAATATGCGGTAATCATAGGCGACACTGATGCAAGCTTCTCTGTAGAATACTATATAAAAAAGCATAATAGCTGCTTTACGAGACCAATAAACCCCTCTTTGATTTTGCTCTTTATTCTATAACGCCTTATTATGATTTCTTATGGATGGAGGAATATAAATGAAATCCTTATAAAAATGAAATAAAGTGCGGGAATATACTGGTCTAATGAGATAGTTATATGTCAGTTGGTAGATTAGCGTATTTTTATAACCAATAGACTGCTCAAACTTGTTAAAATAGCGCACCAATTTATTTATTGATGGACACTACGTTATGACAACTGCTGCCAACGTTCCTACTATTAAAGAAGATCGCATCTTAATTCTCGATTTTGGCTCACAGTACAGCCAGCTTATCGCCCGCCGTGTCCGTGATTCAGGCGTATTCTGTGAGATGTTCCCGTTTGATATCGACACTCAGCGCATTATCGATTTTGGCGCAAAAGGCGTTATCTTATCTGGCGGTCCTGAGAGCGTGCACGCTGATGACAGCCCACGCATCAATGATGCCGTATTTGATCTAGGCGTACCCGTATTGGGTATCTGCTATGGTATGCAAGCGATGGCAGAGCGCTTCGGTGGTAAAGTTCATGCCAGTGATATCCATGAATTTGGCGCAGCAACCATCAATATCGATGGCAAATCAACGCTGACTGATGGTATCGAAGACGCAGCAGCGAAGCTAAATGTGTGGATGAGTCATGGCGATAAAGTAATCGACGCGCCACAAGGCTTCGATATCGTCGCTAGTACGCCAAGCTGTCCGATTGCGATTATGGCTGATGATTCGCGCCATTATTATGGTTTGCAGTTCCATCCTGAAGTCACGCATACCGCACAAGGTTCTGCATTACTAGGACGTTTCGTCCATGAAATCTGTGGCTGCGCTGGTAGCTGGACGCCTGACAACATCATCGATATGCGTATCGCACAATTGCAGAAGCAAATCGGAGATAAGCAAGTATTGCTCGGTCTTTCAGGTGGTGTGGACAGTTCAGTCGTTGCGGCATTATTGCATAAAGCGATTGGCGATCAATTAACCTGTGTGTTTGTCGATACGGGTCTGCTGCGTCTACACGAAGGCGACCAAGTGATGCAAATCTTTGCTGAAAATATGGGAGTAAAAGTCATTCGTGTCGATGCTGAAGAGTTATTCTTAACGGCATTGGCTGGCGAGTCTGACCCTGAAGCCAAGCGTAAAATCATTGGTAAAACCTTTATCGACGTCTTCGCTAATAGTGCGCGTGAAATCAGTGAGCAAAGCGATGGTAAAGTCATCGAATTCTTAGCGCAAGGCACGATTTATCCAGACGTCATTGAATCAGCGAAGTCGCATCAAGGTAAAGCGCATGTGATTAAGAGCCATCACAACGTTGGTGGTTTGCCAGATGATTTGGCGTTTGAGTTGGTTGAGCCGTTGCGTGATTTGTTTAAAGATGAAGTCCGTAAATTGGGCATTACCCTTGGTTTACCAGCCAAAATGATTAACCGTCATCCGTTCCCAGGACCGGGTTTGGGCGTGCGTATCCTTGGTGAAGTTACCAAAGAATTCGCTGATATCTTGCGTTCTGCTGATGCTATCTTTATGGAAGAGCTTGAGCGTTCAGGCTGGTATGAGAAGACCGCGCAAGCGTTTGCGGTATTCCAACCAATTAAATCAGTCGGTGTGGTCGGTGATGGTCGCCGCTATGCGTGGGTGATTGCGCTACGTGCGGTTGAGACCGTAGACTTTATGACCGCGCGCTTTGCGCATCTGCCGTATGATTTGATCGAGACGGTATCGAATCGAATCATGAATGAAATCGCTGAAGTATCACGCGTGACTTATGATGTGTCGAGCAAGCCGCCTGCGACGATTGAGTGGGAATAAACTGTTTAAGTATTCTAAACGGTAACGGTGTTAACCTAGCTAGATATACAAGCACCTACTATCTGCGTTCGGTTGCCTTGTTACCATTTTAGACTACGTAAACTTATCTAAATAGCTTTTCAACTCAAATTTTTCGAATTGATATACGACTAATCGATAATTAGATTAGTTCAATATAGCGATAAAAAAGCACTCAACTTGGTTGGGTGCTTTTTTTTGGTTAAAAAAAACAGGCAACTAAGAATCCTCGAATTTTTCATTGAACATTTGTCTTTATTATCTATAATATAGTCAACTTTAATTGGCTATTGTTTGTTAAAGTCGAGATAAGCCTATCAATCGTTCAGTATTTAGTAAAATTAAGGGATAAGATGTTTTGTAATAACTGTAATCAAGAAAATTCAAGCGAGGCAGGATTTTGTTCAAAATGTGGGCATCAGCTCTCTGACGTTAAAGCACAAACACCGCCATCATTAACGGCGGTTAACATTTCTAAAGATGCGCAAATCCTGCAAAACCATTCAGCTTCCAGTTCTGAAAATGCCGATACTTTATTAGCGACTTTCGTTGGTGAAAAGTATGACAGTTTTTATCGTGACAAATGGTTTAAGGACAGCGAGCCACGTTTAGAAGTCAATAAGGATGGTTCGAGCATTCACAGTTTTAATATTGCTGGACTGCTCTTGGGAACATCTTGGTTATGCTATCGTAAAATGTACCTAGTAGCCTTGTGTATTGTACTTGGCATAAATACGGTCGATTTAATTTTAATGCACCTGTTCGGTATGGAGGTGTATAGCTCTATAGGTCAAACCAGCTTTTTTATCGCATGGGCAGTAATGACAGGACTTTTAGGTAATTATTTTTACTTTAGTCACAGCGTCAAAAATATAAAAAAAGTCATGAGCAACACAGCAGACCCAGCGATGCTTGAACAGGAACTAGTGGAAAAAGGTGGTACGTCATGGGTTGGCGCAATTGTAGGTAGTATATTGGCGGTTTTACTATCAATGGGTATGTCCTACTTGTTTGCTCCTGATTGGTTTTGGTTGGTGTAGTACGTCTAATAAATAAGGTTAATCTAAGGAGGCGAGACAAAAGTGATGGAACCATTAAAACAAGCATATGATTTGGAACTCACGGATAAAGATCATGGGCAAGGTTGGGCTTTTGGTCGCCCAGTCGGCATCACCACGGATCAATGGCCGCGAAGCAGGATTAACGGTCTACCGATGGCGCACTTATGGACGATATTAGTGCCTGAAGCGTATCGCGTAAAAGGGAAAGATCTCGTGGCAATATCGCTTTTTCAAGCGGATGATCATGTTGAAGATAGGGTAGACGGTGTTGAAGATATGATTGCTAACCTCACTGAGGTGAATCATACAGACGCTGAGAATTTTTGGGCGTCACTGAGTCGCTATACTAACCATCGTCACCCTCAAGAAACCTATCTTGAAGATATGATTGGTGGTGGCTGGGCATTGATTTGGTTAACCAAGGAGGAGTTTGAAGGTGAAACGACAACACTGCCTAGTAAAGAAGATGGTATATATCCAGACTATGAAATTGAAGAGTGGAGTAGCGCTTGCTTTGTTAAAGATGAACCCGCTCAGTTTATTAAGCACGTTGTCCGAATAGATGATCCTAACATTGGCAAGATGCTCGATGAGTGGGCAGATGAAGATGATGTGAACGCTTATATTCCGATGTTCTCTGAAAAAGGTGAGATGTTAAAGCTTGATAGGTTTCATGCAAAAAGTCATTTTGGTGGTACGGCCAATCCCATTCAAGCAATGCCAGAATTTAGTCCTTTTTATATTGAGTTTGAAGAAACGCTTGGCGATGCCAATATGGGCGGTGGTAATGGGCAAATTGATTTGCTGAATAATGAGTTTGACTGGGCGTGTGGCTAGCTGTTGATAACGTAAAAATGGCTGCGTTTGAAAGTCATTTGCTCCATCTTTATCTAACTGCGAATACAATTGCTAAGATATCACGTGTGACTTATGATGTGTCGAGTAAGCCACCTACGACAATTGAGTGGGAATAATTATCCAATAAGACACTGCTTGTCATCATTAGAAAAGTTCACGTTATCGTGGGCTTTTTTATGTCTGTCATCTTTTCACTGATAGTTCATATAGATTGGTAAGTTGGGAATACTACCTAACGCTCTTATATCTAACTCACTGAATTAGGATGTTTAACGTAAATTTCTGAGATTAAGACTTACTCGACCAAATTGGCTAATAAGAAAAGGCAATTTCGGTACTATTGTATTGAAGAAAAGCCAGTACAATTAGTTCTGGCCTGCCATTAAAAGTAAAATTATTTCATCCTCACTTGGAGGATTTACTCGGCTTTACAGATGGAGTATTTCCTGGAGTGTTTTTATTGTCACGTCGACGTTGATCTGGCTTCCCAGTTGACTTAGCAATTGGTTTCGGTCCTGGCTTCAAGCTCATGATTTAATCCTTTAATTTAGCGAGGTTATTCCTCACCTATGAAATGTGGTCTTCATCAGTAAATTTCAATATACAATTAAGAAAATATTAAAAATCATAAGTAACGTTATTAGAGTTATCAATAATGTTAGTAACTAGGCAGCTACTGGCGGTTACGATGGAGTGGGAGCAAGATTCTAGATAATACTTAGTTTTAAATGATAAAAAAGCACTCAACTTGGTTCGGTGTTTTTTTATTTCAAAGCTAACTTTCGACAGGGGACTTGCTCTGTATTAGACTAGTATATACAGGGGATAGACTATTGATTAAATCTGTTACCAACTTATCTATTGCTAGTAATACGTTTTCATATTGCTCAATAGACTCATCACTTACCATTTCTTTAATGTTGTCATATGACATTCGATCAGTGATCTCCTTTATTGAAATAGACTCCGTTTTAGCATTCTCTATGGTTTGTAAAACACATAAATTCTGATTAGAAAAACCAGCCTGATGAGCTACTTTATTTCTAGGTATTCTTAGCTCCTTTATTGTATCTTGCATGTCTTTTAAGACGGCAGCTGAAGGTGGATAGCTCTCTAGTAATTTTTTATTAATTTTTTGGTTACTACCCATTCTTTCTATCTGATCCTCTTCCATCCTAATAGTTGAACCAGCTAATTTATACGAGCGATCCACTACACTAGTTAATCTAAATAAGAAGTTTTCAATATGATGAGCATGATGCTCAGAAAAATTATATCCTGAATCTTCATATTTTTTTTTGCGCAAATAATCCATTGTGATCGACATGTTTTTTAGAGCGTTATCAATTTCATAAACTCTTGAAAAAATATTTTGAGCATATATCTCGATAGCTGAAGCGCTATAGCTATTATTACCATTTGAAAAAGCAGCCATACCTTTGGAGAGAGAGTCGGTAACTAGTGGAAAAAATTGCTTTATATTAGGGTTCTCAGTATGGCTCATGATGTTCCTTAATTAAGTAAAAGATGAATAAGAGAAAGCTATAAATAAAAAGCAGTACCTCAAAAGAGATGCTGCCTTTTTTATAATGTTTGACTGCTAAGCTAAAAACCTAACCCCGCACATTCACCACATAACGCCCAACAACTTTACTCGACATAAAGCGATCTAAGTATTCTGGCGTTTGCTCTAGCGTAATCTCTTCGCCATAGCTCTCAAGATTAGGCAGTTTCATATCAGTCGCGACACGCTGCCAAATGGCTTCTTTATCAGCCAGTGGAATATAAACCGAATCGATACCCAATAATGACACCGCGCGGGTGATAAAAGGTATCACTGACATCGAAAACTCAGCGCCGCTGGCTAAACCACAACTGGTCACTGCACCGCCAGATTTGGTTTGCTTTAGCAGGTTTGGTAAGTAGTCGCCGCCAATGGTATCAATGGCATTTGCCCACAGCTCACGACCGATAGGCTTATTACCGATTTCATTGATGGTATCGCGATGACGCACTTCGCTCGCGCCCAATGCTTTCAAATGCTCGCTTTGCTCTGGCTTACCTGAGAAAGCAATCACCTCATAACCCAGCTGACTCAAAATAGCGATACTGATCGTACCGACGCCGCCTGTTGCACCAGTTACCGCGACTGGACCATCACTGGGTTTTGCACCCATTTTTTCTAATTTTTGGATACTGAGTGCTGCGGTTAAGCCGCCCGTACCGTAAGTCATTGCTTCTTTTAACGTCAGTGTTTCTGGGCAGGGCAATGCCCAATCGGCAGGGATAGAGATCATCTGACCCAGACCGCCATCCGTATCCATGCCCAAATCATAGCCAAATACCAATACTTCTTGCCCTGCGGTAAACGTGCCTGATTTGTCGCTGACGACGACACCTGCTGCATCGATACCGGGGGTATGCGGATATTGTTTGGTGATTCTTTTATTACCCGATGCCGACATGGCATCTTTGAAATTTAACGAGGAATAATGCACTTCTATCAACAGATCATTTTCTGGCAGGTCACTGACGTTGCGTTCTTGGATACTTTTGCTAAAGGTGCCGTCGGTATTTTCTTCGACGACTAAGGCTTTAAAGGTTTTATTATTAGACATAATATTATTCCTAATGAGGTTTTTTGGTGTGCGTCTTTATTTGCAACTACATAGAGGTATGTAAGACAGTCATTTATGCTTTTAACAACACCTTACCATTCTTACTTGCCTGCAATTTGCCATCGACGGCCTTGACGATATCTGCCAAATCAAATGTCGCTTCAACGGGCAGTTTTAAATTGCCATCGTTAGCACGTTCGATCAGCTCATCAATCAAGCGCTGTTTGTTTTCAACGCTCATTTCTTGACTGATTTTGCTGCCCCAAAAGCCTTTGATCGTCGCTTGTTTAAAAATAATATGGGTTGGATCTAGCACCATTGGTTTGCCTGACATGATGCCAAACGATGCCAATGTGCCACCATGACCCAGTAACGCCAGCAGATCATTACTCGACTCACCACCGATAGAATCAACCGCGGCACTGATTTTCTCATCACCAAGGATGGCTTTTACTTGATCCTTCCAGTCGTCATCTGAGGTGTTGATATTATGCTTGATACCCAGTGCTTCTAATTCCTTGATAGCATCGTCACTTCTCACGACATTAATGGTGTTAATACCACGCGCGGCGGCTAGCATGGCGAGCGATTTGCCGACCGCGCCATTGGCAGCATTATGGATCACCCACTGACCGCTTGTTAGTGCTAAAAACTCAATCAGCATCAACGCGCTGAGTGGCATCGCAATGAGCTGCGCCGCCATTTCGTCTTCTAAGCTATCAGGCATGACAAATACCATGTCTTTTGAGGCGACAAAATACTCTGCCCATGTCGTTTGTACGCTCGCCGCTGCCACGCGCTGACCAACTTTTAAGTCTTTGACGTCCTGACCGACGGCATCGATAATGCCGACCGCTTCGCTACCACCAATCGCTGGCAGTTCAGGTTTAAATCCATATTGACCGCGAATGGTTAATAAATCATGGTTGTGGATAGAGGCGAGTACCATTTTGACTCGGACTTCATTGGCTTTTGGTTCAGGAATAGGTGTGTCACCTAAACTGAGGACGTCAGATGGTTTACCGAAGGTACTATAAGTTGCGCTACGCATAATCATTGCCTTTATTTATTTTTAGGTTGTGAGCAACAGTAACAAGTTTGACTCCGTACCCTCAATGTTACTTTAGTTAAGGAATGTTATGCGTTGCACGTATCGCGTGTAGTAAAGCATGAGTAGTAATGCATGATAAGTCACAGCGTGAACGTCTACTGAGAGGCTTTATCCTCTTGGCTTAAGTCGCCGACGATGACTGTAAAATCACCGTCTACCATCTCTGTGAGTAATGGCTCGCCTTTGTCATTGACGCGAAACAGACCATATTCAGCCGCTTCAAACGCCTCAGCATGACCTTCTTGAAAGAAGAACGCATTGGTCGCCAATTGCACACTGCCGTTACGAATGCGGTAATAAATGGGCAGCTCACTTTTAGTTAACTCTTCACGACTATTACTATCAGCTAAGCGGACAAAATGCCCCACATTATTGTCATCGATTTTCACAATGACATAACCGTCGCTTGGCTCATAAATACGAAAATCTGTATCAAACTCGTCTAATTCTACATCTAGTTCTGAGCCTAATTCGTCTTGTGTTGAATGAGGGTGCTTTGAGCGCATGGCATCAAAAATATCGCGCTCCAGTGCATAGCTTAACGCCATATAATCGCCTTGCATAAAACCGCGTGGATCGACAGGTGCCAGCGCTAATAATACTGTTTTGCCAGTGGTGAGATGGGTTTCGTATTTGATGATATTCATCGTCATTACGACCAATATCAGTGCTAACCCAAGTAAGGCAACAGTGATGGTAACGGCTCGTTTTTTTAGCCAATGCGTGGATGGTGACGTGTCATCAATCAAGCGCTTAGTCAAAATTTTATTTTTCATGAGTGGCGCTCCTGATGTTCGTTGGCGCTCATTGTCAAATCAGTATCGTCGATAAGGGAGTGAGCGAAATAGCGTTTAATCAATAGCCAACGCCCCATCAGCATGGTCAGTCCGACGATTAGCATTGAGAGAGATTTGATTAGCAACGAAGTATCGAGCTGATAGTAATACCAAAATACATAGCTGACCAAGGCGGTGACGCCCAAACCTAATAGCACTCGTTGGCTATTGGCGATCGCAATGACGATGATAAGGCTGGTCGCGAGCAGTCCTGAGACGTAAATCGATATTATCCCAAGCAATACAATCGCACCACCAATGAAGAGTCCCGCTGCCGATAGTAATTTAACGTCGTAACGTTTTAGAATCAGATAAGCGGCATAAAGGCTGGCAAGTGTAAGCAGTACTTGCGCCAAATAGTAATTGTAGCGAAAAGTGTCGCCATAATAAGTAGCAAGGCTATGACTATGTTCAGCGGCGATAAAGTACACAGAAACGCACAACAGCATCAGCGCGCTGGCGTAACCAAGGGCTTTAATAATATCGAAAACATCCTCGCGCCATTTACTAGGTATACGCTGCAATAGAGAATAACGTGATAAATTGCTGCCAGTCGTAATCAGCGCCAATAATCCCAAGCTAACCTCAGGTAGATGATAATAGTTAAGCAGATAAACCGTCAAACCTAGCGTCATTATGCTGCCCAATAGGCGATAGATACGGTTGGGCATAATGACCGTCATAACGGCTTGCACGATTAAAAAAAGCCAAACATCTATAGGATGTGACAAATTATTATCAAATAAAGCAAAGGCAATGTAGGCTTGCCCAGCCGAGCTAATAGCCAATGCTAGGCTACTGATAAAGGTATTATCACGGCTCTGCTTGTTTCTAAATAGCACAAAACCCGCCGCGCTGAGTACTAGACCTGTAATTAACAAGGCAATCACGCTGTCAAAGCCATCGATGCCGAACAATAACAAAGACAAAAAGGCGATTAGAAACAGACTTGCTACAATACCGCTGAGACCAAAAAGTATCTGTATAAACCAAGGAATATCGTTTTGAGAGTGATTATTCGCTATCGTTGCCTTAGCGCTGGTCTCACCAGTACGGGCATCAATCACATTGCCGTCAATTAATCCAAGCTGTTGTAGCTGTAAAAGGACATTGTCCGAGTGTTGATTATTCATATCATTACTCATAATTACCTCCTTTGACGACAGCACTGGGGCGGTTGTTTTCGCTGTTTAAACGTGCTGCATAACGCAGCCAAACGACCGCCGCTGAACTCATGCCAATCAATAATAGGGCTAAGATGAGAAAACCACCCATATCAAAATTGTCTAAAAACAGCTTACCCGCCCAAAACATCACCACGACAATGATAGAGCCACATAAATAGGTCAGCATTAATAGATTGATGCGATACCAATAAAATCGCCAAACCATAAATCCGCACCAGCTCATCCATAGCAATAAAGTGATCATTGTCATTAAAATATTGGCGTCATCAAAGACATAAAGAATGGCAAGGTAGGTAATAAAATAGCTGCTGAGTAAACCGACGACATAAGCGCTCCAATCCAGCTCGGACTTAAATCGGCTGCGTGTGACTGATGGTGGTTGACGGTCGATAAACACGAGCCACAAGTTTAGCGCCACAAAATTAACAGCGGCAAGCACGCCTATTTGTAAGACACCTTCATAGAAGTAACTGACAAAGGCAAAGTCCATAACGCCGAAATATAAGATGAGACCAGTATTGATTAGCCCCAACCATAGCAGCCATAGCGCAGGGAAGCGGGCGATGATTACCCAAGGAATAATCAATACGGTCCAGCCAAAAAACAGCTGCCACGTATCAGCACCCGTTTGATAAACCTGCCCGAACAGCGCCAATAAGCTGCCCGTAATCACGCTGGCAATGAGCAATAATAATTGGCGAATAAGCTGAAACCGTCGCCTAAAAGACAGTGCAACGTACAAGGCAATAGTGACAACCAACGCCCCTTCGACCAAAGCGAACTTGCCCATTTTGCCCATATTTACCCAGTTATAGGCAATAAAAAATACCAGTGATAATACCAGCGCGACCGCCCCGATAATCAGCATGGCTTTATCAAAAAAGACCAGCCATGAGCGTTTGCTAGGATAGACTTGCAAATGAATCGCTGCATTATTGGCATGCGTCAATGGCAGTATGCCTTGCTTGAGTAAATGCTCGATAGTACGCCGTGGTTGGCTCATAGCGTCCTCTAAATAAAAAGATGATGTTGCTTATCTTAGCTTTTTTGTGAGAGGTGGGTGTACTAAAGTTTATAGTTTTTTACTCAATAAAACTCAATACGACTGAGCAAATGCTCTTGGATGAGATAGGCGCAAATATAAGCGCTCGGCCACGCGACTACAAAATCAAAATTTCATCAAGAGATCAGCATTATTAGCTTTATAAAAAGGAGTTAATAGTGATATTGGTAGGTATCTATTCTGAATTTAGTGATTTTTATCATGATCTTACTCAGCTATTACAAAAATAAGTAATTGCAAAAATCAAAAAATTGCACGATTTTAAGTAGTGAATAAGTCTGGTTTTGAGTGTCGAAAATACCACACTATTATTCATCAGCATCGGCTTAAAAATTCTAGTGAATGATTAGTTATTAACAATAGTCTTATAAATAAAATTTATCATATCTACTAGGGTGTTATCGCTTGATAGCATTGAATTCATTCACTTGACAGTGATAATTAGTGATTTAGAAACTGAGATTTGTAGTAATAAGACAGGTTTCGAATGAGCGGTAGTATATTGCTGATGAAAGGTGATAAGTAGCTATAAAAGTTACTCAATTAATAGTAATCACATCTAAGTTTTGGTCGTCGAAACTGCTTTGACTGCAAGCTTATTTTGCTTGTTAGTATCGGGGAGGAATTAAAAATTATTGACATTTGTATCGTTTTTAATTACTAATAGTTGTCTACAATATGACCAATAGTTAGTCAAAGTATTGTTAGTAAACATAGTCAATATACGGATATATTAACTCGAATCACTACTATTTAGTTGATCCGCCCAGCCACTGACCAGCAAGGATAGCTATTATATGATGCGCACTCCTAATCACTTTTTGTCCTCTATATTTCTGCCTACCTCTCTTGCGCTCGCCATGTCTATGACTGGCTGTAGTAGCGATAAGTCTGGCACTGATAGCCAAGCAGCTGCCGTTGATCCTAATGTACTGGCTGATACTCAAGCGCTCGTCGTCAATAATGGTACTGAACCTGAATCACTTGATCCACACAAAGTATCGGGGGTACCAGAATCTACCCTTGGCCGCCAAATGTTAGAAGGTTTAACCAATACGGATGCCGAAGGTAAGACCATTCCAGCAATGGCAACCAGTTGGGAAAGCGAAGACAATAAAGTATGGACCTTTAAGCTGCGCGATGCTAAATGGTCAAATGATGATCCAGTAACGGCAGAGGATTTTGTCTACAGTATGCGCCGCTTGGTCGATCCAAATACTGCGTCGCCGTATTCAAGTTATTTGGTCGATGCCAAAGTAGTAGGCGCTGATCAAATCGTTGATGGTAAGGCTGGCATTGAAACCCTTGGCGTAAAGGCTATCGATGATAAAACTTTGCAAATTACGTTATCAGAGCCAGTGCCTTATTTCCCAGATATGTTGATTCATAATTCAGTCAAGCCCGTTCATAAAAAGACCGTTGAAGCCTTTGGTGATAAGTGGACAGCTCCTGAGAACATCGTAGTTAACGGTCCTTACAAGCCTACCCAGTGGCAAATTAACGACAAAATCGTTTTAACGCGCAACGCTTCTTATTACGACGATGCCAATACGACTATCGATACCGTCACTTTCCTGCCGATTCCTTCTAGTACGACTGACGTCGCACGCTATCAGGCGGGTGAAATCGATGTGACCTACAATGAGATTCCAACCGAGCAGTTCGCTTCGCTTAAAGAGCAAGTGGGCGATCAGCTAACCGTATCTCCTTATCTTTGTACTTATTATTACGAGTTTAATACGGTCAAGCCACCGTTCAACGATCCCAACGTACGCCGCGCTTTAGCCTTAGCTTTGGACCGCGATACCATTGCGGATAAAGTTATCGGTCAAGGACAGACGGCCGCTTATCAGTTGACACCCCCTGCCACCAATGGCGATATTGCAAATAGTCCAGAATGGTCGACTTGGGATCAAGAAAAGCGGGTTACTGAGGCCAAAAAACTGCTCACTGAAGCAGGCTATAGCGATAGCAATCCGCTGACTTTTGAGCTGCTATACAACACCAATGACAATCATAAAAAGACTGCGGTCGCGGCTACTTCATTATGGAAGCAAGCGCTCGGCTTCGTCGATGTGACTTTGACCAATAAAGAATGGAAAACCTATTTGGATACTCGCCGTAATGGTAATTATCAAATTGCGCGTGCTGGCTGGTGTGGTGATTATAATGAAGCGTCAGCTTTCTTAAATATTGCCAAATCTGATAACAGTGGCAACTACGGTAAATACAATAATGCTAACTTTGACAGCTTAATGGCGCAAACGCTGAAAGCTGGCGTTAGCCCTGAGCAGCGTGCCAATCTATACAAGCAAGCTGAAGCTCAGCTTGATCAAGATATGGGTTTACTTAACATTTATCATTACGTCAGCCCGCGTCTAGTGAAACCTTATGTCATTGGATTTCCAACTAAGGATATATTAGACAATTGGCAGGTAAAAAATCTCTCAATTGCTAAGCACTAATCGTTTGACTGATCGCTGAATAATTCTATCGATTGAATGTCTGAGAGCGGTAAAAGCAGCTGGTTTCATTTATCGCTCCTATCAAATAACGCTGATAGCGTCATTAGTTTCATTTTTCACGACCACTCTTATTAGGCGTGTTAGATGAAACTTTTGTTATTTATAAACAACGATTGTCAATATTTTATTTAAAACCAAGTCATTGAAGATTACTAGTTGAACGATAACTGGGCGTTAGGTTTGTGCTAGTTATCTCATTTTAATTTAGCTGAAAAATAAGCATCATTATAAAAGAGGCATTATGCTAAAACTGATTTTTCGGCGTATCTTAGAGGCCATTCCGACCTTATTTGTATTGATCACGGTCTCCTTTTTTATGATGCGTTTGGCGCCAGGCAGTCCGTTTACGGGTGAGCGTAGCTTGCCACCTGCGGTACTGGCCAATATCGAGGCCAAATACAATCTCAACGATCCTATGTGGCTACAGTATGTTAATTATCTAAAGCAGCTAGCGGTAGGCGACTTTGGACCGTCTTTTAAGTATAAAGATTATACGGTTAACGAGTTGTTGTCGCAGTCGTTTCCTGTCTCTATGGAGTTGGGTCTATACGCTTTTATATTGGCATTGGTCTTAGGACTTATCTTCGGTGTGATCGCAGCCCTTAAGCAAAACTCATGGATAGATTACGTACTGATGGCCTTTGCTATGACAGGCGTTGTGATTCCAAGCTTCGTTAAAGCGCCATTATTAGTGCTGATCTTTGCCATTATTTTGCAATGGCTACCAGCTGGTGGCTGGAATGACGGGGCACTCAAAAACCTTGTATTACCAGTCGCCGCTTTAGCGCTCGCTTATGTTGCAAGTATTGCTCGTATCATGCGCGGCTCGATGATTGAGGTGATGAATAGCCAGTATATCCGAACGGCTAAGGCGAAAGGTTTGCCGATGCGCCAAATAGTGATGAGGCATGCGCTGAGACCCGCACTACTACCCGTTATCTCTTATTTGGGCCCAGCCTTTGTCGGTATTATCACAGGCTCTATTGTGATTGAGACTATCTTTGGTTTACCTGGTATCGGACAGTTATTCATTAACGGCGCACTCAATCGTGATTATGGGGTAGTGCTTAGTTTGACCATTTTAGTCGGTGTATTGACCATTGCCTTTAATGCTATCGTCGATATTTTATACGCGGTAATTGATCCAAAGATTCAGTATTAAGACGACCGTTTAAGCGCATTATCATTCCAATACGGTTTGATGGGTATCATTCATTATTATTATGCTAAATAGATTATTAAAAGGACGACTATGAGCCTTACCGCAGACCAGACAACTGACCTAGCAGAAATAGGGGCTCAGGAAATCAAAGGCCGCAGCCTTTTGCAAGATGCTAAGCGCCGTTTTTATCGCAACAAGGCCGCCGTAGCCAGTCTTTTTATCTTGCTACTCGTGGCTGCCTTTGTCATTTTTGTACCGATGTTAGCACCTTTTGGCTATGCCGAAACCGACTGGAACTTTATGCAGTCCGCGCCAGCCATCGATAATAAGCACTACTTCGGTACTGATTCACTCGGTCGTGATTTGTTAGTGCGAACCGCAGTAGGTGGTCGTATCTCCTTGATGGTAGGCGTCGCCGGCGCTACGGTTGCAGTGATTTTCGGTACGATATACGGTGCAACGTCAGGCTATCTTGGTGGCAAAGTCGATACTGTTATGATGCGTGTATTAGAGATTTTAAGCGCCTTCCCCTTTATGTTTTTTGTGATTTTATTAGTCACTATTTTTGGTCGTAACCTTATCTTAATCTTTGTGGCGATTGGACTGGTATCGTGGCTGGATGTTGCGCGTATCGTTCGCGGGCAAACGCTAAGCCTGAAGAGTAAAGAGTTTATCGAAGCTGCGCACGTAGGCGGCGTATCAGGCTTTAATATTATCTTACGCCATATCGTGCCCAATGTACTCGGGGTGGTGGTGGTTTACGCCTCTTTATTAGTGCCAACGATGATTTTGTTTGAGTCATTTCTAAGCTTTTTGGGACTTGGTGTTCAAGAGCCGATGACCAGTTGGGGGGCGCTGTTGCAAGAAGGCTCAAAAACCATGCAGGTAGCACCTTGGCAGATTTTGATTCCTTCAGCTTTTTTGGTCATTACTTTATTTTGCTTTAACTTTATTGGCGACGGTCTGCGTGATGCGTTTGACCCTAAAGACCGCTAAGAGGGTGACATCATGAAAAACCAAAGTATGAAGGATAAAAGCATGGAGGGTAAAAGTATGGAAGATAAAAACATAGCAACTCAAAAGATTCATAACGCCGCCAACGCGTCTAGTGCTCCTGAGAAAATAGAGTCTACTACCTTTAAGATGGGTACTGGTTCAGCGCTCGATAAGCCACCTAACGCAGAAAACACCTTGTTAGCAGTCAAAGATTTATCGGTACAGTTCACGACCGAGGAGGGTCTGGTAACGGCAGTTAATGGCTTAAATTTTAACCTACATGAAGGCGAAACCTTAGGTATCGTTGGTGAGTCCGGTTCAGGTAAGTCGCAGACAGCATTTGCTATTATGGGGTTATTGGCAAATAACGGTTATGCCAAAGGTTCGGTACGCTTTGAGGGTAATGAGCTACTAGGATTGTCACAAAAAGCACTAAATAAGATTCGCGCCGAGCAGATCGCGATGATCTTTCAAGATCCGATGACCTCATTAAATCCTTATATGAAGATAGGCGACCAGCTCGCTGAAGTATTGATTTTACATAAAGGCATGAGTAAAAAAAATGCTTGGGCCGAATCCATACGAATGCTAGACGCGGTTAAGATTCCAGAAGCCAAGAACCGTATTGGCATGTATCCGCATGAGTTCTCAGGTGGTATGCGTCAGCGGGTCATGATTGCGATGGCATTATTATGTCGCCCTAAGTTGTTGATTGCTGATGAGCCAACCACCGCGCTCGACGTTACTGTTCAGGCGCAGATTATGGTTCTATTAAACGAGCTAAAACGTGACTTTGGCACCACCATTATTATGATTACCCATGATTTGGGAGTTGTGGCGGGTATCTGTGATCGAGTACTGGTGATGTATGCTGGGCGTACCATGGCGTATGGAGAGACTGAAGAGATTTTTTATGCCCCAAGTCATCCATATACTATTGGATTACTAAAAGCGATTCCTCGTTTAGATAACGATATGGGCAAGCTTGAAACCATTCCAGGTAGTCCACCAAATTTATTAGATTTGCCTGCAGGCTGTCCTTTTTATGAGCGCTGTTCTCATGCTATGGAAATCTGCCGTGATACACCGCCACCGCTGGAATTTCTACCGAACGAGCGTCAACGCGCTTGCCACTGGCACCCTGAAACACCCGTTGATCACTCACTAGATAGCTCAACAGATATCGATGCCAATAATCAATCAGGGATGGAGGGCTAGCTCATGATGATACAGAATTTAGATAGCGCCAAAAGCAATAATCCAGCACCGTTATTGCAAGTAAAGGACATTCATACCACCTTTAATATCAAACAAAAAGGTACTTACTTTTGGCAGAAGCCTGTCACTCTAAAAGCAGTTAATGGGGTATCGTTTGAGCTATTTGCTGGTGAGACTTTAGGGGTGGTAGGCGAATCAGGCTGCGGCAAATCAACACTCGCTCGTACTATCATCGGATTGATACAAGCTGACTCTGGCAGTATCAAATTTTGTGACGAAGAGATGGTGGGTGCGTCCAAAAAAACCATGAGATTAAAGCGAAAAGATATTCAGATGATCTTTCAAGATCCGCTGGCATCACTTAACCCGCGCATGACTGTAGGGGATATTATCGCCGAGCCTCTTCGCACTTATTATCCTGAAATGAAGAAGCCTGAGGTGCAAAACGAGGTACGCGCCATCATGAAAAAGGTGGGGCTACTGTCTAATCAAATTAACCGATATCCGCATGAGTTTTCAGGAGGTCAGTGCCAGCGAATAGGCATTGCTCGAGCACTGATATTAAAGCCCAAAATTATTATCTGTGATGAGCCAGTCTCCGCCCTTGATGTCTCGATTCAGGCGCAGGTCATTAATTTATTGCAAGATGTGCAAGAAGAGATGGGGTTAGCGCTTATCTTCATTGCCCATGATCTTTCTGTGATTAAGCACATTGCTGATCGGGTATTGGTCATGTATTTAGGCAACGCCGCCGAGCTGGGTGTGAACAAAGCCTTATACGGCAATCCGACTCATCCCTATACCCAAGCACTGATGTCTGCTGTACCGCTACCTGACCCTATTGCTGAGCGTAACAAGGTCATTCAGTTATTAGAGGGTGATTTACCCAGTCCAATCAATCCGCCGTCAGGTTGCGTTTTTCGCACCCGTTGCCCACTAGCTGATGAAGAATGCGCACAGATTAAGCCCGTGTTAGAAGGCACCATAAATCACCGAGTGGCTTGTTTAAAGAATAAGGTCGAGGTGGCTTAAAAGTGGTTTTTGGTTCATGGATATTGACTGTATTAAAAGCAGGCGGACTTATTCAAATGCTCTTAATACAATCTAATACTTTTACTCATTGGTTTTAAACGTCAGGAGTTAGCATCAATCAATCTCACCGATATCAATAGTCATTTGATTAAGTAATGTTGTTAGCTGACCACGATGGTGAGCTTGGAGATTGACTTATTACGGGAGTAATTAGGAAGGTCATTAAAGCCTCTTATCCAGATCCAGTCACTTATCATAAGATGACTCAACGTGCCTAATATCCAATCAAAAAATACCCTTTTATCTTCGCATAAAATACCTTCAGCAAGGCTGTGTATACGACCACGGATTTCTTAATTCATAGCGGCATGATGATTTACCATCAACTCACAGCAATGCTTCATCATGGCATTCTCATACTTTGACTTCTAGCTGGTTCAATAAAACTCAATACGACTGAGCAAATGCTCTTGGATGAGATAGGCGCAAATATAAGCGCTCGGCCACGCGACTATAAAGGCATATTTCCATGAGTGAAACAGCGTGATAAAGAACCCATCGACGAATCCTACATTGATCAGCAGCAATGCAGTTGAGATAATCGTGGACATTAGCAGTGCCATTAAAAAGGTAAAAATAAGCCGGTAGTACTTGCGCCGTGTGCGTATTCTGATGGTAGGGAATTTTGCCATAGTGTGGAGGTGTCCTACATGGTGATGGTGGCGTTTGATGAACGATGAACGATGTTGCGTAGCGTCATGAGTCGTCATTACCAACCATGATATCGTATGTTGATAAGTGGATAAAATCGTTATTATCAATGGCGACATTCGTTATATTTTAATGACTGTTGTCTCATGCATGAAAATAAAATTCCTGAAAAATAACAAACTAAAGATGATTGATTTTGCTACGATAAAATCGATTACAACCTACAAATAAGGCAATAAAATGACCGTGCATAAGCAGCGAACATTGGGCATCATCGGTGGTATGAGTTGGGAGAGTAGCGAAAGCTATTATCGGCTGATAAATGAGGGTGTCAAGGATAAGCTGGGTGGCTTACATTCAGCAGATTTATTCATACATAGCGTGGACTTTGCGTTGATCAATAAGCACCAAGAGCAAGATGAATGGGCAGCGTTGGGTGTAATCATGGCTAGCAGTGCTCAGCGTTTGCAAGCCGCTGGCGTACAAGGGATCATGATTGCCTCTAATACAATGCATAAATTGCTCGATGATGTGCAAGCCGCGACGCATTTACCTGTTATTCATATCGCTGATGCCACTATTGCCGCCATCAAAAAACAGAATCTGTCTAAAATTGCCTTACTGGGCACTCAGTTTACGATGACGGAAGATTTTTATAGGCAGCGTTTGGTGGATGCAGGGCTTCAAGTGTTGATACCAGAGAGTGATGCGCGAGCAGAGGTACATCGAATTATCAAAAAAGAGCTATGCATTGGTCAATTTAAAGACAGCTCGCGTCAGTATTATCAGCAGGTGATTAAAGATTTAGCAGATCAAGGCGCAGAGGGCGTCATCTTAGGCTGTACAGAAATTGGACTGCTCATTAAACAAGCAGATAGCCCAATTCCAGTATTTGATACCACTTTGATTCATGCAGCGGCAGCGGTGGATTTTTTATTAGAGTAGCGCGGACTGATAAAAGTATTTAAGCCTATAACGTTTTGACCAAGCGCTCTAACAGCTCAATCGTGCGCTCTTGTCTGACCAAAGCGACGCCTTGTCCTGCCCATAAAGACTGATATTCTGGGTCAAGATTATTGGTCGCATGACCACGAAAAAATTTGGTCATCGCATTTAATTGTGGATAGGGCGGTAGCTCATGCGCGCTTTCAAAGCGAGCAAAATCACGCAAATAATCATTTAATAAACCACGAGCTTGTTTACCTGAAAACAGTCTCGTTAAGCGTGTCTCAGTACTGCGCTTATCTTCACTAGCGTCGAGTAGCGCTTGCTTATAAATGTCATTAATGCCGCATTTATCTGTGGTCAAAAACGCCGTTCCGATTTGCGCCAGCTCAGCGCCAGCCGTTTGTACCGCTTTGATATCTTGCCCAGTCATGATGCCACCTGCTGCAATTAACGGAATATCGGTACACGCGCGCGTTTGACTAATTAGCGTCAATAATCCCAATGGATCGTTTTCACTTTGCGCGAGCCAGCCACCGCGATGTCCACCCGCTTCGACCCCTTGTACACATACCGCATCAGCACCAATATCGCTCCATACTTTCGCTTCTAATGGATGATTTGCCGTCCCGATGACGCGCGTGCCTAGACCTTGCAGATGCTGAACTTGCTCGGCGCTAATAATACCAAAGGTAAAGCTAGCGACAGGAACAGGATTGTCATAGAGCACTTGTAGCTGATCCGCGAAGCTTAGTGCTGGGCGTTCAGGTAGTGCAAACTCTATATTGTTTTCTTGATAGTAATGACTTAGCCAAGCAGGGATTTCGGTATCAAAGGTATTCGACTCATGCTCAGACAATACCATTAGATTGATCATAAAAGGGCGATCAGTGAGCGATTTAATGGTGTCAATATGGCTATGCAAAACCTCTGGCGGCGTCATGCCCGATCCCAATGAACCCAGTCCACCAAAGTTACTCACTGTCGCCGCAAGCTCAGGGGTGGTTGCGCCTGCCATTGGTGCTTGCACGATAGGGTGGGTTATATTAAGGGTATTCAGTAAGGTCATGACGGGCGTCCTTTTTATTTTGTTAGGTTTTTATCTCACTTACTTTAACAGAGGTAGGCGGAGCGTGTGTTGGATAGTGTTTATTTAGTTATTCGATAAAAGAAGTAGGTTTTGACTACAGGGTTATAGATAAATAAATTAAACTCCACTCAAAATCTTAGTTTGAATAGAATTTTGTTGGATTATAAAGGTAAAAGCTGTAATACTACACTTAATTATAATACCTCAATCTAATAAAAATATAAGGAATTTTGATGCCAGATTTAGTAACTCCACTTGTATTGAAAGCTACTATTCCGGTCTTAATAAAAAAAATACTGGATGAGATCAGACCTACTGTTGGAAATATAAATGACCAAACTAGACAGTTTTTTGAAATTGGTTTAAAAAAATATTTAAATAAGAAGTTTGATCAATATTCTGAGCTTAAAACTCTACTAAGAGGTAATACACCAGTATATATTTATAATATATATTATCCTTTAAAGTTAAAGAATGATGATGAAGTTATTGAAACAAATAATGTCGCTAATATATTTGAGAATTCTAATGCTGTTACTATTATAGGCGATGCAGGTAGTGGTAAAAGTACACTTATAAAACATTTATTTCTAAATACAATTAAAACAGGATATGCAATTCCTGTACTTGTAGAATTACGATATTTGAACAACGATGAAAATAGCCTACAAGAGTATATTAGGAATAAAGTCTTAGAAGATTGTATTGCTGAAAATCCTAAAATTTTAGACAAACTATTTGAAACAGGAAAATTCGTATTTTTCTTAGATGGCTATGATGAACTAAATACTGAAGTTAAATCTAATATTGTTAAAAATTTAAGTGAGTTTAGGAATAAATATCCAAGCAATAAGTTTATATTAACTACAAGACCCTACTCAGGTATCGAGCAATTACAACGATTTCATAATTATTATGTAAAAGAGCTTTCTATAGAAGACAATGAAATTTCGGAATTCGTAAATACACAATTAAGAGATGAAGTTGAGCTTAGAAATAAAATAAATGAATCTATAATCACAAATAGTAGTGGACATATTAATAGCTTTCTAACAAACCCTTTACTGCTATCACTGTATATTCTAACCTTTAAATCTAATGCAGATATACCAGCTAAAAAACATATTTTCTACCGCAGAGTTATTCAAGCGTTATTTTCAGAACACGATAGTCAAACTAAAGTTGGTTACATTAGACAAAAACAATCTGGATTAATTCAAGAGGAGTTCGAAACAGTATTACAGTTATTCTGTTATCTATCTTATTTTGAAAGCAAGTTTAGCTGGGATACAGATTTTATATTTGAAAAATTTAAAATTATTAAAAATAAAAGTGAAATTAATTTTGAAAACTATAAGATTTTAAAAGACTTAAGTTCAGCCGTTGCGTTGTGGATTGAAGATAATGGGTTGTATTCTTTTGCCCATCGCTCTTTACAAGAATATTTTGCCTCATTGTTTGTTAAACAAATGACTTTAGAAGGCAAAGAAATAGTATATAAGAAAATACTTAATAGGCTGGATAAAAACCAAATATTTTCTGAATCAGAAAACTTTTTATCCTTATTGGAAGAGATGGATGAGTTGAACTTTAATAAACTTTACTACCTTCCCTTATTAATTGAAATTAAAAGTATTTTAGATTTTTCAAGTAATAAGAGCCTTTATTTATCATTTATTAAAAAGTCATTTCCAAAAATTAAAAAAAGTCCTGTTCTTATGGGTACAGCAATAGAGTTTAGCGATGATTTTGGTAAAATATCTTCTTTTAGAGAAGACTATCTAATTGAGTTGCATGGTATTCTTATTAAAGCGATCAAAGTTATTGATAAGGAAATATTGCCTATAGTTGAAGTGGTAGACGGTGTGAAATATTGGGAAATATCATTAATAGAAGAATTCCCAGATTATTTCATTCAAGCAACATATGATGATGCACTGAATATAGCTATCTCATATAAAGATGCATTACTCGATGAGATAAAAAAGACAAAAGATTTCATCGAAAAGTCAGAGAAGAACGATATAGATTTTGCCGATCTAATTTAGTAGATAAAAAATATTCAGTGATAAGAATATCAGACTATATATATCCTTCAAAGAGATAAAAATTCTCACCTTTGCATATTTAAGGTAAGAATTTTTGCTAAGAATACATATTTATTTAGTTTTTAACTAATAGCAGCGGTTAGCTAAGCCTTCTTGACATCGCCTGAAACTACTGCTTAGCTTATGGAATGCGTTGATTTTATAATACTAAGTAAGGTCATGAAGGATCTTCTTTTTATTAAGACTACTACCTAGGTTTATAACATAAGAATTAACGGAAATAGGTCAGCCCTCAACCCATCAAAAAGACAGCCAAGAAAACCAACCCATTTATTTCAACTTGATGCTTAGATTAAACGCTTAATTCAACTGCAAAGAGCCCTTCGCATTCATCAGAAGCTCAACCACATCATCACCGCTAATCACTTCAAAGCGCTTATCGATGGCTGATTCTTCGACACCATTATGTTTCATGCAAGCGCCGCAGACCAATACTTGACCGCCTTTTTCGATAAAGGCTTCTAACAATTCGCCCGCAGGTTCAAATGGCGCGCCAATATTGACGTTATCTAAAGCGTTGGGCAATGCCAAATGTACCGCGTCCACCATCAATATCACTGAGGCAGAATGACCTTTTTTAAGTGCGACACCTGCCATAGTAAATGCTAAGGTGATTTTGCTTGGATTTGATTCACTATTATCAAATAACGTACCGACATAATCCGTCGTGTTAGCCATATTATTCTCCTTATAAGACTGTTTTAATTAGATAGTATTTAGTTGAGCTGAGTATGATGCTCACTACTATCCTAATATTTAATATATATATTTATATAATGTATTGTTAGGAAATAGTAGTTATAAGGTTAACTGATTGTGAATAGGTGTTTGTGACTTATGAATAAAGTTAAAAAATAAATGCTAACTTTGCGGTGGCCACGGGCGATCAGCATCACTGACGATCCATTCTGCTACATAGCCACTCGGTGGCAACTGCCAATCTGCTTGCCCCAATGAGGTTAGTACACGTGCTGTTTCTATCACCTTACCTTTTTCAGTCACGCCCGTCCGCAGTAGCGCAGAGGAGCAAGGTTTGCCCTTTACCCACATCGACTGCTCGATATATATCCAACGCTCATCGAAGCCGACGATATGCGTTTTCATGGTGACCTTATCAAAAGCGCGAATACGTTTGCGATATTGGATGGTACTACCAGCGACGACCAAACCCCAACGCTGCTTGAGCAGTTGACGTCCAAGCCCGCTACGCACCGCGAAGTCAGTACGACCCATATCAAAAAGGGTAAGTACGCGACCATTATTCATCTCTAAGAAATTATCAATATCTGTCAGACGACAGCGAAAGCTAATCTCACTCGTATCTTTAAACGTTAAGGTATTGCCTTTTTTGACTTGTAGCGCGGCGTGGGCGATGGTGCTGGCATAACGGATAAATGGATACATAGTGCAATCTCAAAAGAGTAAAAGGTAAGGTGAGTATTCTTATTTTAGGGCTTATTAGATGCTACACCGATATGCTTAAAATAAGCGCTCACAGTTTCAGGTATCCAGTTGATATCAAATCTTGATTTTTTATAAAGATGAGGTGACTTGTCTTTATCAGAGCGATAACGAATAAAACCCACATGCCCGCCATGCTCAGTATCTAAAATAGTGACACTGTCAGACACATCGTTTGGCGTGGCGGTAAAACCAAGGAAAGGGTCGTCTTTGGCACTAATAAGTAACAATGGTTTCGTTACTTTTATCAAATAAGGCAGGGCTGATGAGGCTTGATAGTAGTGGTTATTAGAGCGGTAGCCGTGACGCGGCGCGGTAAAGATATCGTCAAAGTCACTGATGCGATTGACCGCTTTGATCGAGTCGATCTCTTCTTTGCTGATGTCATTGGCTAAGGCTTTTTTGATAATCGGGTTGAGCAAATAAGGAGTGTAAATTCGATGGCTCAAAAAGCTGTGCATACTAAGCGCCGCCGATGACATATCGACGGGGGCGGAAATGACGGCCGCGCCTTGGCAGATTGCATCGTCACCATATTCGCCCATGTATTTCGCCAACGCATTACCACCAAGTGATACTCCAACTGCATAAATATTGGCGTACTGTTGACTTAGGTTTTGCAGCGCATGATGCACCTCATCGGTATCACCCGCATTATAAAAAACCCGACCATTAGCAGGAATGCCGCCACAACTGCGGAAGTGCGCCACCACAAAGTGCCAGCCCTGAGCGTGCATCTGATGCGCCAAAGCACGTGCATAATGACTGTCGCTGCTGCCTTCCATACCGTGGAATAGCACGATTAATGGCGTTTGTTCACACTCGCCATTTTCTAAGGTTTCGATAGGATGCGCATCATAAAAGTCATAAGCAATATCACTTTCATCCAACGAGTCTTTTTCGACCACACGGCGATAAGTAGGTGCTTTAGGGGCAAAAAACTTAGGCAAGATGCTTTGCAGGTGCGGATTGGTCAGCCAAAAGGGCGGCTTAAAAGGCGCTGGAGAGAAGGGTTGGCTCGGTTTTGACGTTGGCGAATTTGAGGTTGGCATAAAGGTGTCTTATTTAATGGGCGTTAAAATCATCTTTAACAATCAGTGCCTTATCATACCCATGGCAGTTATCAAAACCAATAAGATTTAGTGAATGCTCAGTGAACGCATGATTACTCATTCAATTTTTCCGACGCATCTAATACCCGTCCATCCATCGCAAGGCGTTCTTTTAAGCTTTCGATATCTGCTTCAGCCAGCGTCACCGTCAATGTCACCTGCTTGCTATAAGCGACATCATCAATGCTGCCGTTTAGGCTATCGACGATGTAACGACATTGCGCTTCGGTGGCAAACTCTGCCAATATCTGTACTTGCGCCATTGGCACATAGGGCAGCAATGTCATTTCATCAACTGCCGCTTGTGCTGAGCCTGCATAAGCACGGGTCAATCCACCAGCGCCCAGTTTGATACCACCAAAATAACGTACGACGATGATAATGACGTTACCGATCGCTTTATGCTGCAACACATTTAATATCGGTCGACCTGCCGTACCATTTGGCTCGCCATCATCATCAAAGCCAGCACTGGTGGTGTTATTGGGGTCACCAATGATATACGCCCAGCAGTGGTGGCGAGCATCGGCATATTGCTCACGCAGTTGTTCCACGTGAAACATTGCCTGTTCACGCGAGGTTACAGGATAAGCGTAAGCAATAAACTCGGATTTTTTAATTTCTAAGCGCGCAGTGACAGCACGTTTTAGCGTTTGATAGCTCATATTTCATCAGGTCTAGGTTGGATATGGTAAACTTGTCTAACTTTCACTGTCGTCCACATTGGGTGCAGTGTTCATTTAATTTTTTATTATAGTACCACTTCTGACCCATGAAGATAGCGGACAAGCTCAGTGTGAGTGCTGGTGTCGTTAGCTGCTACGGTAAAGTAGGTATCATCAAACGAATGGTAGGCAATATATGCGTCTAGATAAATTTTTGAGTAAAGCCACTGAGCTATCGCGTAAAGAATCCAAAAAAATTCTGCACGCTGGTGAAGTGACGGTAAATGATCAGGTCATCAAAGACCCAGGCGTCCATGTCGATGTGGTCAATGACGATGTGATTTGGGCAGGCGAGCCATTATCGGTCGCTGCGGGCAGCCGTTATATTCTATTACATAAGCCTGAAGGCTTTGAATGTACGCTGAAAGTGAAAGAGCATCCAATCGTCACTGAGCTGATTGCGGTGCCAGAGCTTGGCAGCTTGCGCATTGCAGGGCGTCTCGATGTTGATACGACCGGCGCATTACTGATGAGTGATGATGGTAAATGGTTGCACCGTGTCACCAGCCCTAAGCACGAACATGCCAAAATTTATGAGCTGACTTTAGCAGATGCGATGGATGAAGCGGCGCAAGCCAATGCCGTCAAAGAAGTCGCTGAGGGCATCCTTTTAGAAGGCGACCACGAAGAAACAAAACCTGCTGTTCTCGAATTCATTGATGAGACGCATGCACGTTTGACGCTTGAGCAAGGTAAATATCATCAAGTAAAACGGATGATGGGTTACTTTGGCAATCGAGTGGTTGAGCTGCATCGCGCTAGTGTCGGTCATATTACTTTGGAAGGATTAGAGAAAGGCGATAGTCGCTTTTTAACACCTGAAGAAGTGGCTAAGTTCTAAGTTCTTCATCTTGAAATGAACTCGCAAGCACATCTTTACAATCAGCAGCCACTTCACGTGTGCTGCTTTTTTTGACCGTAGTTTTTGACCGTAGTTTTTGACCATGGTTTTTAACTATAATTTTTATCTATCACTTTTACCCTGTTATGTCTCGCGTGCACACTGTGTTGCCTATCTCTTAAAGCTCAGTAGCAGTTTTGCAAAATTGAGCTGTTAAACCTTTGCAAAAGTATTCCTTGTGCTAAAGTCTGCCTATCTTTTTTAATCTATTTTTTTACATAATATCGTTATCTTTATTAAAAGTAGCTATTGTTAAAAACCTATATTGTTAGAAGCGAGCATTATTAGAAACAGCTATTCTTAAGATTGAGTGTTGTTAAAATTAAAGGTTATTAAAAATCGTTGTTACTGAAACGCGCTGTTATTAAAAGCTGTTTTTGTTGAAACCAGATAGGACTGTCTCTGTGAAATCATCTCTATTAAAATCTGCCAGTTTAATTGGCGCCATGTTATTGGCAACCACCGCTTGTGCCCAGTCTAGTGATACTGCCGCTACTAACCAAAAAGCGAGCCAGAGTACTCAAAATACAAAAGCCGCTGGCACCGTTAGCAAGTCTGTTGACAGTCGCTTGCGCCAATTGCTCACTCAGGCAGGGATCAAAACACAAATCAGCTCTATTGTGCCGTCCAACTTACCCAATATGTATCAAGTCAATTTGGCGGGGCAGTTGCCTTTGCATATCACTGAAGATGGCAAATATGTCATTCAAGGCGAGCTACAAAAGAATCCAAGCAAGCGTGTAGTCACCAAGACGCCAGCGCGTAGCACCAATGCGCAGGCAGGCAAACCTGTCAGTGCGAGTGTCAAAGCTGATATATTGGCAAATATGGATGCGCTGAAAAATATGAGTGCCAAAACGCCGTTCTTTTATACCGCAGTGCCAGGCGTGATTTGGGGTGCGACATTAGAAGGCGTGCCTTTTTTACTATCGGATGATGCACAATATATTACTGATGGCGAGATTTCTGTCATCGAAAATGGTCAATTCATCGGACTCGATGAGCAGTTTGAAAAGCGTAAAAATCAGTCTGTGTTTGCGACTTTAGATGAAAGCCAGCTGATTAATTATCCAGCGACAGACCCTGAGAGAGCGGTTATTTATGTGGCCAATGATGTCAATTGTCCTTATTGCCGCCGCTTGCATCAACAGCTACCAATGCTTAATGCCAAAGGTGTGACGGTCAAAACCATTGGTTATCCGATATACGAGCAGTCCCCTGAGCAAATGCGTGGGATTTGGTGCCAAAGTGATGAGGACAGCCGCCGTAAAGCTTTTGATAAAGCAATGTTGCAGGGTGAGATGACACCTGCACCAGCAAGTTGTAAAGCCGATCATGTGACGCCCAATCGTGAAAAAGCAGCAGGGCTTGCGGTGATGGCAACGCCTGCTATCTACCGTGAAGATGGCGTGTTGTTTCAAGCGAGCTTTGAGAGTCCAGAGTTTTTAGAATTTTTGGGTGTGCAGTAGCTCACATAGATGTTTAATAAAGTTATGAATAAAAAATGTATTAAGAGATGATATTCCTTAATATTGATAAAAAAACCGCCACATAAGTAATCTATGTGGCGGTTTTTTTATTACCTCTAACCGTTAGGGATAGCAAGTCTATTGTGGCAACACGATATCAACGATTTTCCAATCAATTAAGCCGTTACGCTGCATCTCAATGGTGAGCGGATAACCTTTTACCTGACCGCTAATAGTGAAGCAATTAATACCACAATAGCCCAATGTTGGCTTGTCACTGTCCGACCCTTGCGCTACCTGTTGCTCCAGTTCAGCGGCTTGTTTTTCCATGATTTGCTGCATTTGGCTTTTGACCACTGCATCTACATCACCGCGCTGGATGATAAGATTTTGAATCAAATTTTTGAGATCGACTTGATTACTGGCGATTGCCCATGCAGCGGCCAGCTCTTTGGTCGCGGTATTGGCCTGACCTTGGGTATTGATGACTTTTTCGATATTTTGTGGCGTGATAGCACCATCCACCGCCTGCGTGATAAAACTATTAGCGGCTTGGGTTAATGCTTCGCCGCCCAACTCAGCGACCAATGGATAATTGGCCATAGTCGCCGTAAACTGACTGGTGAGTTGGTTTTGGATACTAGGTCGCACTTGCTCATAGTCGATCGCTGCTGCGATGGTCGCGCCGTCTTTGGCATCGTAGGCATTTTTAAGCTGATAAGCGCTGTAATAGGGCGAGCCTGCATAGACAGCGACTGCAATGACGATTAATAAAATAATCAGCTTTTTCATAAAAATCAAACCCTTATCGCAAAACAAAAACGTAATGATGGGCAGATTTAATACTGGTGAGTATAAATCTAAAACCCCAAAAATATAGCGATAAATATTAGCATGGCTGAGCCTTTTTAAGGTATGAAAACCTTTGTTCATTCCTTAATAAAACCTTTTTGTATGGCCAAGCGCACTATAGTGGATACTTTCCCTGCCTAAGCGCTTGATAAATCCCCATAGCATCTCCATAAATAGCGCAAACTTTTAATAATTGATTTGGCTAAGCAGCATCCCGCCGTATTCGCTTGTAAGATTCATAGCAGTATCACCTCTTTTCTCTCACTATTTATGATGTTTCATGTGAAACCTTTGAGTGCCATAGTGAGTCGTATTAAGGTGGTGGTTGACTAGAACTACTGAATCGACTGTCCGGTGGACTGTAAAGACGATAGGAGAGCCCATGAGTAAGCGCGATTTTTATGAAGTATTAGGTGTGAGCAAGACCGCTGAAAGCAAAGAAATTAAGCGAGCTTACCGCAAGCTGGCTATGAAATATCACCCTGACCGTAACTCTGATGATCCAGATGCTGAGGATAAATTCAAAGAAGCATCGATGGCTTACGAAGTACTAAGCAGCGAAGAGAAGCGCTCTGCTTACGATCGCATGGGTCATTCAGCCTTCGAAAATGGTATGGGTGGCGGCGGTGCAGGTGGTGGCAACTTCCAAGACATTTTCGGTGATATTTTCGGTAATTTTGGTGACATCTTCGGTCAGCAGCGTGGCGGCGGCGGTGGACGTTCGCGCCGTGGCTCAGATTTGCGCTATGTGATTGAGCTGACTTTAGAAGAAGCGGTACGTGGCTGTAAAAAAGAAATCAGTTTCACTGCGCCTGCGCCTTGTGACACGTGCGATGGTAAAGGGGCAAAAAATGCCTCTGATATCGTGACTTGTCAGACCTGTCATGGACAAGGTCAAGTGCGTATGCAGCAAGGATTTTTTGCCGTGCAGCAGGCTTGCCCACATTGCGGCGGCACTGGTAAGCAAATCAAAAATCCGTGCTCTGACTGTCATGGTAATGGCGTTAAAGACAAATCACGTACGCTAGAAGTGTCTATCCCAGCGGGTGTTGATGATGGTGATCGCGTACGTTTAGCAGGCGAAGGTGAAGCGGGCGGCGCGGGCGTCCAAAACGGCGACTTATACGTTGAAGTACGGGTAAAACCGCATAATGTCTTTACTCGTCAAGGCGCTGATCTATATATGGACGTACCCGTTAGCATCACCGATGCAGCACTGGGTAAAGAGGTCGAAATACCAACCCTAGATGGTAAAGTGAAAATCAAGGTTGCAGAGGGCACGCAAAGTGGTAAGTTGCTACGTGTACGCGGCAAAGGCGTGACGCCAGTACGCACCACCATGAAAGGTGATTTGATTTGCCGTGTGGTTATCGAAACCCCAGTGAACTTAACTCGCGAGCAAAAAGACCTGTTGCGCCAGTTCCAAGATACGCTCGACGGTGATAGCAAGCATCAGCAGTCGCCACATAAGAAGTCATTCTTTAAAAAGATTGGTGACTTATTTGATTAACTGAGTTGTTTTAATCACTCGTTTGGTTAAATGACTAGATACAAAACCCCCAGTGTTTCATGTGAAACACTGGGGGTTTTTATTGACGCTATAAAAAACCATTCAGGTGGTGATATTTGCTAAACTTAGCATCATAACATTTAAAACCTTTCTTATTAATATAGAGCTTTTAGGGTAAAAATATGAGCCAACAGATAACAGCGCAAGAAAATACAAATAAACAAGCCATCAAAGTCGGGGTTATTGGTGCTGGTGGTCGTATGGGGCGCATGCTAATAGAAGCGGTACAAGATAACTCGCAAACGGCATTAAATGCCGCGATAGAACGTCAAGGCTCAAGCCTTGTTGGTGCGGATGCTGGCGAAGTCGCCGCTATCGGTCGCTTAGAGGTACAGATTGTCGATGATTTAAAAGTTGTCATTAATGACATCGATGTACTCATTGACTTTAGCTTGCCTGATGCTACTGAGCAAAATATGCAGATTTGTGCGGCAAACAATGTCGCGATGGTCATTGGCACCACAGGATTCAATGAGCAGCAAGAGCAAGTGTTGGCAAAAGCCAGCGAGAAAATTGCGATTGTCTATGCTGGTAACTATTCAACAGGTGTTAATCTGTCATTGAAATTGCTCAACATGGCAGCGAAGGCATTTGGTGAGGATGCCGATGTAGAAGTTATCGAGGCCCACCATAAGCATAAAATCGATGCGCCATCAGGCACAGCATATATGATGGCAGAAGCCGTTGCAGAAGCTCGTGGACAGAACCTAAAAGATGTCGCTGTTTATGGCCGCGAAGGACAAACGGGCGAACGCAAAGCAGGTACTATCGGTATTCATGCCATTCGCGGAGGTGAAATCATTGGCGATCATACCGTGATGTTTATTGCCGATGGTGAGGTGGTTGAAATTACCCATCGTGCCCGCGCGCGTATGACGTTTGCCGCGGGTGCCGTACGTGCCGCGACTTGGGTTATCAAACAAGAAGTTGGGCAATATAATATGCAGGATGTGTTGGGTTTGAATGATTAGTTTTTGAGCAAGTAAGGTTTGAGTGATTAGAGTTTATTGCTTGCCGTTTGCTGCTTTATGGTTGCTGAGGATAGCTTACTGATAAAGTGGAATGACGGTTAGGAGTCAAGCATGGATAAGTTTAGCAAGAATCTAATAGCGAGTTTTAGTCGCGCTGTAGCTGTTGTTAGGGGTGCCAGAAGTATCAAAGCTGCCAACAGCGTCAAGACACTCAAACCTAGAAAAAGTACGCTTTACGCTAGCCAAATAGCATTTGCCCTCAATTTGACGGTAGTGCCAATAGTCGCACAAGCAGCTACTTTTCAAACCTACGTCATTCATACCTATGGTGGTGATGCATTATTACCTGCTGTTCGTCAGCAACTGAATAATAGTCGTGACGGCGGTACGGTTACTACCTATCAAGACAAGTTAGTGTTGCATACGACAGCCGCTAACTATCAGGCGGTACAGCAGTTATTGACTCAGATTGACGGTCAGCCACAGGCATTGACGGTCGCTGTGCGTGTTGGCAACAATAGCAGCGTCCAAGGTAATATTCAGCAAGGGCAGGTCATTATTAGCAATCATGGTATTCAAGGGTCAGGGATTATTCATCAGAGCAATAGCCAACAGCAAACAAATAATTTATACCAAGTACAAACCTTGTCAGGTAGTGCCGCCAGCATCAGTACAGGGACGCTTTATGCGCTGAATCAAACCTACGATGTAAATAGTTATACAAATTATAAAAGTCCCTCAGTACAGATTGTCATTCAGCAGCAAGTATTGCTACCAACGACGCAAGGCATCACGGTTAAGCCAAGATTATTACCGACTGGTCAAGTCGAAGTAACCTTGTCACAAGTTGAAGAAAAACTCGCACGCTCCTATTCAACTTCTCAGAAAAATAGTAATCATGCCATTCAAGGTCAACGGCTAGACACGACCATTATTATCCCACGTGGTCAATGGGTAACTATCGGACAAATCTCTCAAAGTAGCCAAAATCAACGCGCAAGTTATGGTAGCAATCGTGCCATTGATAGCACTAAAAACACACCAATTTGGATAATGGTGCAGTAGCCTTGCATCGATTACTATTATCTTTGATATAAAAAAGCGCGATACTGTAATGAGCAGTATCGCGCTTTTTATCGACAATAATTTATTGCAGATTAGTCAACGTAGATCACTTCTAATGGTGGAAAACCATTGAACTCAATAGATGAATACGAGTTAGTATACGCACCCGTGGTCAACCAAAAGATTTTATCACCAATCTCCAGCTCTTCTGGCAATTGATAGCCCGCTTCTTCATACATGATATCGGTCGAATCACAAGTAGGACCTGCCAGTACCACAGTGCCTTTGCTGGTTGACGTTTCCATCTTAGGCGTATAGACCGGATACTTGATGGCTTCACCCAAAGTCTCGATTAAGCCTTGGAATAAGCCCACATCGGTATAGACCCAACGCGTTAAATCCGTGTGCGACTTACGCGAGATAAGCACCACATCACTGACCAATACGCCCGATCCACCAACCAATGAACGACCTGGCTCAAGGATAATCTCAGGCATATCTTCTTCATTATAATCGTCTGTCAAATAACGAGTGATCTCTTCAGCGTAGACTTTTATAGGGTTTACTTCACTGATGTAGTTGGCTGGAAAGCCGCCACCCAAATTGATCATTTGTAGCTTAATATCTTCTTCGTTTTTCATCCAGTCAAACATGTATTTGACCTTGGCTAGTGCATCATCCCAAGCGGCAACGTCTTTTTGCTGACTACCAACGTGGAATGAGATTCCATAAGGCACTAGACCTAAATCACGAGCTTGAATCAACAGCTCAATCGCCATATTGGGATGACAACCAAACTTACGAGACAATGGCCATTCAGCGGTTTCAGAGCCTTGTACTAAGATACGCACAAAGATTTTTGAACCAGGGGCGTGCTTGGCAATATTTTTTAAATCCGCTTCTGAGTCGGTCGCATATAAGTCAATACCTTTTTCAAAGGCATATTTGACGTGCTCCGCTTTTTTGATGGTATTGCCATAAGAGATACGCGATGGCTCAACGTCGCAGTCTAGTACGCGATCAAGCTCATAGATGGAGGCACAATCAAAGTTCGAACCAAGATCAGCAAGCAAGTTAATCACTTCAACAGCAGGACTGGCTTTCATTGCATAATGGATTTTAGCATTGGGAAAAAACCCAACCATCTCATGATATTTGGTTTTGATACGGCTAAGGTCCACGACCAAAAATGGCGTCTCGCGACCTTCAGCAGCTTGAGTGAATTTCTGCCAGCCGGCAGGGTCAAAATATTGGTCAATTTTGATCATGGTCATGGTAGGAAACCTTTAATAAAGACAGTAGGTGTTAAAGAGTAAATGCTCGCATCACGTTATTGTCATCTCACATTAGTGTCATCACGCATCTCACAGGTAATGAAACCTTGCGTCCATGCTGATTAAATGACGTAAAAATAGCTTAGATGATGAATGGACTAAGAATGGCTAGGCTGCGGCTGTTTATCCGCCGTTTGTTCGCCTTGTTTTTCGCGTATTTTAACGATTTTACGCACTTTATCGCGAGCACGAGTTTGCTTGAGACGTGATAAATAATCGACGAATATAACCCCATTTAAATGATCCATTTCATGTTGGATGCATACCGCGAGTAAACCTTCGACTTCTTCATCGATTTTTTGACCATTCTCATCTAAGGCTTCAATACGCACTTTGTTCGGGCGCTCAACACTATCATAGACCTCAGGTACAGACAAACAACCTTCTTCATAGGGCTGTTTCTCTTCTACCAGTGGTGTCACCTTTGGGTTGATAAAAACTCTAGGGCTATTTTTATCTTCAGACAGATCCATGACGATGAGCTGAATATGGCGATCCACTTGGCTTGCCGCCAAACCGATACCTTGTGCCTCATACATCGTCTCAATCATATCAGCGATTAAGGTTTTGATTTCAGCAGTCACTTCCTTAACAGGCGTAGCAATAGTGCGCAGGCGCGGGTCTGGGTAATTTAAAATAGGGAGTAAAGCCATAACGCTCACCTCAATGATAGGGATAAAATAGGGTTGATATTATAAGATAAATGGGGACAAAAGTAATGCTTATCAATACTTTCGCACAATTATTGCTTTTTATCATCGTAAAAAATCAAGGAGGTCGCTTTTATTATAGGCATAAAAAAGCCCTGCAATTCGCAAGGCCTTTTAATTTATATAAGCTAGATTAGATGTAATCTGACTTGCATAAGTAGAGTTGCTTTTTAGTAAATTGAGTTTAGTAAATCAAGTCACTTCTAAGTCATTAAAGCCACTTTGTACAACCAAAACATCTGAGCAAAAGTGCAAATTTATACGCCACGTTTGCTCATAATCATCTCATAGATAAATAACAGGATGATCGCACCGATTACTGAGAATATCAAACCAGTAAATCCACCATCAGCATTGATACCGATAAGACCAGCTAAGAAGCCACCTAATAAAGCACCGACGATACCCAATACAATGGTCATTATCCAGCCCATCGGGTCGCTACCTGGCTTGATAGCTCGTGCCAATAAACCTGCAACCAGACCTACAATAATCATCCAAATAAAGCTCATATTATTCTCCTAATTTATTATCATTTATAATAGTTAACCAATTTTGATAAGCTCATTGTAAGCACTGTATAGACGTAAAGGTAAGCGCGAAATGTTACCAGTGTATGAGCTATGTGAGGAAAATCGTAGATTTGCTAATATGCAGGTAGAATAGGTAAATGAAAGGTTACAAAGGTAGTGAAGTCGAAAACGCCGTCTATATATTAAAGCATTTTTGGATATCGACGCTCCCTAGTGTTGCTCCTCTCTACAGTAATTGCAAGTAATCGGAAAAAGCTGATCATAAAAAAACGTTGCTCATTTATAATAAGCAACGCTCTTATTTGACACCAGAAATAAACCAGCTAGATTATTTGTTATGTAGCTTTATTACGTAGCGCAGTTAATAAGCGTTGATGAATACCTTCAAAACCGCCATTCGACATAATCACAATGGCGTCACCCGCTTTTGCGTGCATGTCGATATGCTCGATGATAGCATCGATACTAGAGAGCACCTGTTGTTTGCCCATGTTAGGATTTGCGCTATTGGCATTTTCAATGACTTCTTTTAGACCCCACTCCAGTCCTGTCGGCTCATACCATAAAGTATGATCGGCGAGAGCAGCAGACTCAGCCAAGCTGTCTTGATGAATGCCCATTTTCATGGTGTTACTACGTGGTTCAATAATCGCCCAAATGCGTCTGTTCGCCAGTTTTTTCTTGGCACCATCTAAAGTCGTAGTAATGGCTGTAGGATGATGGGCAAAATCATCAAAGACTAAGATATCATTGACATCGCCAATCAGCTCCATCCGACGTTTAATGCCCGCGAATGCTGATAACGCCGCGCACGCAGTTTTAACACTGACGCCGATGTTATAAGCTGCTGCGATAGCAACCAAGGCGTTATTCACATTATGCATGCCGCTCATCGACCAGTCGACGACGCCTGTGGCTTCTTCATCAGCAACATCAGCCGCAAAACTAACCGCAAATTGACCACCATCTTCGCTGATAAGTTCAGCCTGCCATTCGCTGTTATTGTCTAAATTCTCATCTTCTACATTAGTAGCGTTTGCTGCTGAATCCAGTACGGCTGTTCGCCAAACGGGTGTCCAAACCCCTTTCGCCAACGTCTCCTCTAAGCTGGTAGTCGCTGTAGGCATAATGATTTTGCCCGTGCTTGGAATCATGCGCACCATATGATGGAATTGGGTCTGAATAGCCTCAAGATCCACAAAAATATCCGCATGATCAAATTCTAGGTTATTTAAAATAGCCGTACGCGGACGGTAGTGCACGAACTTTGAACGCTTATCAAAAAATGCAGAATCGTATTCATCCGCTTCGATAACGAAATAGCCAGTATTTACCGAATCGTCATTATCAATTTTGTCAGCACCCAAATAACTGCTGTGAGCGAAGACGTGCTGTAAATGCTCATCAGTGGTATCAACCAGTGGCACACCGCCGATTAAAAACCCAGTGTCGATACCCGCATAGTGCAATATCCAAGCGAGCATGGTCGTCGTCGTGGTTTTACCGTGAGTACCAGCAACGGCTATCACATGACGCGATTGTAATACTTGCTCAGATAAAAACTGTGGTCCTGAGGTATAGCGTAGACCTGTGTCCAGCATATATTCGATGACATCCATACCGCGCTTCATGGCATTACCAACGACGACTAAATCTGGTGCTGGTTGTAAATGCTCTACCAGATAGCCTTGCTCAATGGTCACGCCCGCGTTTTCCAGTTGGGTGGACATCGGCGGATAAACGTTGGCATCTGAGCCCGTGACCGTATGCCCAAGCTCGCGCGCTAGCAATGCCAGTGAGCCCATAAAAGTACCACAAATACCAAGAATATGAATATGCATAGACGTTCCGTACGAGCTTAAATTAAAAGAATAAAAATGGAGCATTATCCCAAAAGTTACCGATATTAACCGTGGTGTATTCTAGGATACGCTCAACCTAATGATCATCAGTCTTGGCTATAATTAAAATATCATAAATGGTGACGGCGTTAACCGTGCTTCATGTACCAAACGTACTATTGACGTCCGCTTGCCTTATCTCTACTTTATATTGCTTCGACCCTATATTCTGTCACAAAAACAGCATAGGTTCGCCAAATAGCAGCGTCGAAAACAAGCACTTATTGTAAAGTAAACACCGTATGATGACCAATAAAAAACGCCCAGTAAGTAGGCGTTATTAAAAGAATAGTTTGGCTCATTGAGCATCACTACATTCAGAGCACCTAAAATTTAGAGCCTCTAAATGTTTATGCCGCTATTTTATTATTTGCGCGACAGGGTATAGTCATTGTTAGGTTTTTTATGTTCATCCATTAAGACAAGATGATTGTCTTGAATATGATACGCTTCAATGTTTTTGTCTTCATAGACAATCGTAATCATATCATTGTCTTGACGATAAACACCAGGCTCAAACAGGGGTGCATTCGGCATTTCGGGATTGTTATCTATACTGGTTTTTAGCACTGAACCATCAGCAAACAAATTCAATGTAATATCAGTGCTATCACAAGATTTACAGGGTACCATGCCACCATAATCGCCCATTAACGTGGCTTGTAACGTGCCATTACGCGGCTCTGAGCGTGTCAGCGATTGATGGGGATATGCACCGTTACTCGATTGGGCAGCCGCGATCAGCGATTGTCCTTCTGACACTTTATCTAGCTCACTACCCGCATTTAATAGATTGGTTTCTGGCAAGTTCTCTGCGCTAGCTTGTGCGCTGTTCTCTTCTACATGATCGATAGGGGCGACCTTAGTCGTCATACCTTTATCGCCGCTAGACGAAGTACTATCACAGCCGATGAGCAGCACACAGAGGGGCAGCGCTAGCAAACAACGACCACCGCGTTTGAGGATAGTTAGCGTGTTAGAACAAGTAGGCAAAAAATATATCATGGTCACACCAAAAAACAGTTTTTTAATAGTCATTCCAAATGATTATCGACACTATCGACAACTCAATACGTTGTCAAAAAGGAAAGATAATAGGAAGTATAAATGTTTAAATTAGAGTAGAAGACTACGAGACTACAAGTGCCATCTGAGGCTAGGCGGCGAGAAGAAGCTATCGATAGCCTATCGCCAATCAGTCAACAGTGATGGATATTTAAAACGCTATTTTACCCATCAAAAGCAAATAAACTGTGTCAAGATATCAAAGGTTAAAGATATCTCTGTGGCCTTTTTGTTATGATAGGTTTAGCCATGAGCTAAGAATAATGGTTTAACGTTGATAGGTATGACGAACCAAAATTATCGGAGATATTTCATAGTGGCTCATGAACGAACAGACGTTTATTAATAAACACGCCTGTTCGTTTGGAAAAATGGATCTAGCAAAAACAAAGGATCTAGCAAAAAGCAACGTAGGGGCTAATTCGCTATCAAGCAAGGCGGCTAGGGGCAACAGGTCGTAAAATGCGCCATAATATCAACCCGTGTACCACTAATAGCAGACTAAATAGAATCAAAGATTGTTCAGGAATACTCAGACCCATAAATGTCCACTCAACAGAGGCACATTCGCCAGAACCTGCAAAAACTTCTTTAAATACTTGCAAAATCGGTAGCGTATCTAACCAATAATCCAGCCCTGGACCACAAGAAGGTACTTGGTCGGCAGGTAGATGCTGTAGCCAAACATGACGTCCAGCCACGGCGGTCGCCCAACCGATACCTGCTAAGCTACCAAGCCACAATACCAGTCTAACTGCCTTAGATTTAGGGTTGAATAATGCCGCTATCAAAGCAAAACTGCCCATGATTATGAGGCCAATACGCTGAAAAATACACAGTGGGCAAGGCGAAAACCCCATATAGCGCTGTAAAAAAAACAGCGCAAAACTCATACCTATTACGGCTATTATCACCAAAAATATTTGCAAATTGCGGTAAGTGGTCAGCTTTAGCATCGGGCAGTTACTCTTATAAAATAGTCATCTATACACATTAAGTGGCGGTCAGAATTCAGCAATCAAAACTCAGCAATCAAAGCTTAGCGATATTGCTGCAAAAATTCCATAAAGTCTTCAGTTTCGGCTTTTTCAATCTCAGCTTGCTGTAATATCGATTTTTCTGCCAACACTTCATATTTGGCTTGGGTGTTTGGGCTAAGCGTTTGCTGTAATAAAGACTCACGATGCTGCTGCGCCAAGGTAAAGCCAAGCTGCCATAAGCTGCCTAAACGCTGACTATCAGAGTTTACTTGTGCTGAAATAGTCGATTCAGAATGTCCTGCTTTGCCTTGCATTAACGCGACTGCTGCACGGTAATCGTTGCCGCCATAATGCGCATCAAGTAGCGCGGCAAGTGGTTGCATACGTTCTAAATGCACCAGCATCCAGCTCTCAAGCAGTTGCTCTTCGCCGTTGTTTATAATGTGTAAGCCTTCGCGGCGACCTTCGTTTACCACGCGCTCAAGATTGATGGCTAAGGTCTCTTCTTCCTCAGGTAATAGATCAGGTGAGTCGCTCAGCAGACAGTACAGCGCCATGACCTCTAAGAAACAGGCGCTAGATAGACGAATACCGACATCGCTATAAGGGTCTAGATCGATTGCACGGAACTCAACATAGGCGATACCACGGCGCTCTAATGCTTCGGTCGGTGTCTCGCCGCTCATCGCGATTTGTTTGGGACGAATAGGGCTATAGTATTCATTTTCTATTTGTAAAATATGATTGTTGATTTGGATAGGGTTGCCATCGGCATCATCCAAGCCAAGCTTGGCAAAGCTTTCGTGCGGAGTCTGAATTGCACGGCGCAGTCCATCGACATACTCTGGCAGATAGTTATAACGAATATCGAGCTGTTCTTGCACACTATTGGTATAACCAAGCTTGCCCATACGTAGGCTGGTGGCAGCAGGCTTATAGTAAGTTGAGTCGTTTAGCAGCTCTAAGTCATGCTCACGACCAGCTAAGAAACAAGGACAAACGCTAGGGCTAGCACCCAGTAAATACAATACCAAACTGGTCAGACGCTTAAAGTTACGGATGAGCCCTAAGTACTTTTCGTTTTTAAATTCTGTCAGCGTTTGCGCTTGTGCAGCGGGTATTTCAGCTTGCCAGACTTCAAATAATCCGTCACCAAAAGACAAGTTATAATGTAAACCTGCAATCGTTTGCATGCGGCGACCATAGCGGATACCAAGCCCACTACGGTATAGCGTCTTGAGCTTACCCGTATTAGAGCTGCCATAATCAGCCAGTGGGATGTCTTCATCATTCGATGACAGCATACAAGGCATAGACAGCGGCCACATCAGCTCACCTTCAGGCATGGCTTGATAGACCAGTACGTGCAACTGACGCAGCATGTTTAGCGTCTCTTTTGGTGAGGTTTTGGGGTCAGTAATTAGCTCAAGTAGGCTTTCTGAATAATCAGTTGTGATAAACGGATGGGTGAGCTTTGAGCCAAGTTTGGCTGGATGCGGTGTCTGAGCCAAGTAGCCATCGGGTCTTACGCGCAGACCTTCTTTTTCGATACCGCGGAGCATGCCTGTTAAATGCTTGCTATCAAACCAATCAGGAATGTCAAAATTCACAAAGCTACTCGCAAAATTACTCATAATAGTCATCTATTGTTATTTATTATGGCGGCTCAAAACACGACTGGCGTTTGACCATAATGAAGGTAAATATTGGATTAAGAATGCCGTCAGTTTAGCTCAAAGCTGCCCTGAAAACCACGGACAATTACAAATACGATAAGCTTTACAGGCGCTCATTCCTCTTGATTTTAATAGGTATTTCAATAAAAAATTTTATGCACAGCGCGTTACTGTTTTCTAAAAAACGCATAAAACAAGAAGCATCTACCTACGAGATAGATGCTTCAAAAGTACGACGTTAAGCGGTTTATGATAGCGTTGACTAACGAGGAAGGTATCTTGATCAAAAGTCATGCGTCTCGCCAACTTAAATAGAGAAGGATGAGCCACAGCCACACGTGGTGGTGGCATTTGGATTGGTGACGATAAAGCGTGCGCCCTCTAATCCCTCAGTATAGTCAACGGTAGAGCCTTGTAAATACTGATAGCTTAGTGAATCGACGACCAAAGTTACATCGTCATTATCAAAATTGGCATCGTCTTCATTGAGCTCATTGGCGAAGTTAAAGCCGTAAGAAAAACCTGAGCAGCCGCCGCCCGTCACATAGACACGTAACATCAGATCGCTGTCGCCTTCTTCTTCACGTAGACGTCGCACCTTTTGTGCAGCGCTATCGGTTAAGCTTAAAACAGTTGGGTCTACTGGCTGGCTGGCGCTTGGATTAAATTGGTTGGCTGATTCGTTCATATCTACCTCAGTTGCTAGGATCAAATGCGGTCGTCCAGTTAGGGTTTGCAATGAAATAGTTGCAAATAAAGATACGCACGGCGTTTGATTCAATTGGGTGCTGTTATTATGGCGCTGCTATTGGTATGACTAATGGCGCATTATAAATATGATATCTGTGTCATTACAACGATTTGGTTGATAACGGGCACTTATCTCATCGCATTATATCATAATGGGGATATTGATTCGTTTGTCAAGAGTGACGCTACTGGCTGAAGGTGGCTGATTGATGCTCGTGGTTATTATCCCCATAAACTCATGCTAAGAGAAAGACTTTTTGTGCGAATAAACACTTGGTTTTGAAATAGTTATTTAATCGTTTGCCTATGGGGCAAGCGTTTGAAATAATAGCCGCCAGTTAACATGCCAGATGTGTGTTTTTTATTGCCTTATATTTTATATTACTGTTGAGTTGAAGAGATTATATGATCGAATTTAAAGACGTTGGTGTTCGCCGTGATGGTCGTGAGTTGTTTGCAGGGGCAAGCTTCCAGCTACATCCGGGCCACAAAGTTGGCTTGACGGGCAACAACGGCACCGGCAAATCTACCTTATTTGCCTTATTGTTGACGCGAATGGGCAGAGGAGATACCGAGGTCACGCTTGATAGAGGTGAAGTCAGTATTCCCGATAGCTGGCATGTGGCGCATATGGCGCAGGAAGTCGGCGCTACGACGCAGTCTGCGATTGATTATGTATTGAGCGGTGATGAGCAGTGGTATGAGATTAATGCTTCTTTGAATGATTTGAGTAGCGTTAGTGATGAGCAGATCGGGGTATTGCATCAGCAGTTTGATGAAATTGATGGCTATCGTACACCCACTAAAGCGGCACAAATTATGGCAGGTCTTGGTTTTAATACCAGCCAGCATGAATTACCCGTAGAAGGGTTTTCGGGTGGTTGGCGCATGCGTCTAAACCTTGCTAAAACCTTGATGAGCCGTGCGGACTTAATGTTACTCGATGAGCCGACCAACCATTTGGATTTGGATGCGATTCTTTGGCTTGAGACATGGATCAATGCCTATACTGGTCTGGTCATCGTCATCTCGCATGACCAAGCTTTTTTGGATGCCACGGTCGGTCATATTCTGCATGTTGAGCAACAAAAAATCACCCTTTATACCGGTAATTATCAGCAGTTTATTCGCACCCGTCACGAGCGTATGGCACAGCAGCAGCAAGCGTTTGAGAAGCAAGAAGCGACTAAAGCACATTTGGATGACTTTATTCGTCGTTTCCGTGCCAAAGCCAGTAAGGCTAAGCAAGCACAAAGCCGTATCAAGCAGCTTGAGCGCATGGCTGAGCTGTCACCGATGATGGCGGACAACCCGTTCTCTTTCCGCTTTTATGAGCCAGCAAATATGAGCTCACCACTGATTGAGCTGACCAAAGCGGATATTGGCTATAGCGATACGCCACTTTTGCACAATGCCAATGTGCAAGTGACACCGGATACGCGTCTTGGCTTGCTGGGTATGAATGGCGCAGGTAAGTCGACACTGATTAAAGCACTGGTCGGCGAGCTTGGCGTATTAACAGGGACGTATCGTGTGTCGGATACCCTAAAATTAGGCTACTTCAACCAGCATCAAATGGATATCTTGGATGCCCAAGCAACGCCTATAGAGATGTTGCGTCGTCTAGCCGGTAAAACCTCTGATGCGATGCTACGCTCGTTTTTAGGCAGCTTTGACTTCCGCGGTGAGCGTATCGACACGCCGAGTGAGCTATTCTCTGGTGGCGAGCGTGCGCGTTTGACGCTGGCATTGATTGTTTGGCAACGTCCGAACGTTCTGGTACTCGATGAGCCGACCAACCATTTAGATTTACAAATGCGCCAAGCGTTGACCATCGCCTTGCAAGGATTTGAAGGGGCAGTGGTACTGGTTTCGCATGATCGTGAGTTGATTGCCAACGTCTGTGATGAGCTGTTTTTGGTACATGATGGTCAAATCGAGGAATTCGATGGTGACATCAGCGACTACGGTAAGTGGCTGGCAGAAAAGCGTAAACAAGAGAACTCATCAGATAAAAGTACCAGTAAGAAGAAAAGTAAAAAAGAGAGTAAGAAATTCGTTTCACGTGAAACAGATAATGGTCAAGTGAGTAATAAAGCACCTGATCATTCATCAAAAAGTAAAGCTACGATGCCTACGCTTAGTAAAGATGCGCAGCGCAAATTGGCGGCTGAACAACGCAAACTCACCGCGCCTATTCGCCGTGAGATAGAAGAGATAGAAAAGGCATTGGCTAAAATTGATGGACAGCTCGTGACGCTTGAAGAAAAACTGGCTGATACGGATTTGTACGAAGAAGGTCGCAAGTCTGATTTGCTGTTATTACTTAATGAACAAACGGCATTGCAGCAGCAGCACAGTGACAATGAAGAAAAACTATTGCTTTTGATGACGACATTAGAAGAAATGGAAGCGGGTTTTGAGTAGAGAGCTGTTCGTTATAGTAAATAGCAGGTTTTGATTGTTTTTTAAGCTATTTTTACTTGATAAAGACAGTCACAAAAAAGGGAGAGCGCTGGCTCTCCCTTTTTTATTACGTTATTCCTTACGGTATTTACCATCACCATAAGACAGTATTTCCATTGTGGTCGTACATAACTGACAGTTTATTTGACCAGCAGCGGCTTTCGATAAATCCAAAATACGACCCCGAATGAAAGGGCCTCTATCGGTAATTTTCACGATTACACTCTGCTTTGTCTTCTTGTTGGTCACTTGTACCTTCGTACCAAACGGCAACGTGCGATGCGCAGCGGTCAAAGAGTTCATGTTGAAGATACTACCACTAGCAGTGCGTTTACCGTGGAACTGACTACCGTAATAACTGGTGTTTCCAGCAAAAACGGTGGTACTCAGCAATAGTGATAATGTGATAACCAAAGACTTGATTAAATAAGACATTTAATACCTTTAAGCAATTTATAAAATAGACAAATATACTTGCCTATGTTATTCATACTCCCTATGAGTATAAATAATATATTCATTTTACAACACATACTTTGTCATATTCTTACGGTTCTGTAAAAGAACTACCAAGGTCAAAACGCTCGTTTAGGCACGCTAGCTACTAAATACCAGTGATCTGTATGTAATTGTTTTAAATAATGATTTACATTGTTAATGGTATTTTTGGCTTGACTCTCTATTTTTTCATTAGGGCGAGTGTTAAATTGATATGACGTCTGTGGTTATCAAAGAATAATAATGCCAGAATCATAGAGAAGTATGCCAATGCAGTGACAAAGGCGAATCATAATGTATTAAATGCTTCAAACAACCTAAACACTGCTGTTGTTCGGCACTATTACTGGTAATATTTGTATAACGGTATTGAATTTTTATATTACTATCATTATTAGATAGACTATCGTTACCACCTGTTATGTCGCAGTTGAATAAATTTCCGTACCATATCGTTTAAAATGGGCATACCAGTATCATTAACATGCTTTTATGTTGAGGACAAAAACATGGCAGAGAAAAATTACTATGACATTTTAGGGATCAAAAAAGACGCGTCAGCTGCAGATATTAAAAAAAGATATCGTAAGCTTGTCCGTCAATATCACCCTGATGTGAGCGATGATCCAGATGCAGACAATAAGATTGCTGAGATTAATAATGCTTACGAAACCATTAGAGATAAAGAAAAGCGTGCCGAATATGACGCCATGCTAGACAATCCCTTTGCTGGTCAAAGTGGTGGTTTTGGTGGTCAATCTGCAAGTGGCGGTCAAGGCGGCTATCGCTGGGAAGATATCAAAGATCAGTTTGGTGAAGGCGAAGCTTATGGCGATGGTGGCTTCCGCTTCGATGACATCTTTTCGGCATTTGGTCGAGGTGCACGTGGTTCAGCTGGTGGACAATCGCAGCGTGGTGGTTTTGGCTCGCAAGATAGCAAAGGTCAAGATCAACATGCAGAGATTACGGTTGATTTGGCGTCCGTTTATAACGGTGATGACTACAGCATTAAGTTGAATGTCCCTATTCGTCAACCGAATGGCAGTGTCGAGTATGACAACAAAACGCTGAAAATTAAAATCCCTAAAGGCATCACGGATGGCAAGCAAATTCGCTTAGCAGGACAAGGTGCCGCTGGTATTGGTGGCGGAAAAAACGGCGATTTATTTTTAAAAGTAAAAATCCGTCACGCAGACAATATCCGTATCGAAGGCGCTGATGTTTATCAAACCGTCAATATAGCGCCATGGGAAGCGGCGTTGGGTGAAAAAATCAACGTCAGTACGCCAGCTGGTACGCTTGCTGTGACTGTGCCTAAGAACAGTAAGTCTGGTAGCAATTTACGTCTAAAAGGTAAAGGTATCCCTGCTAAGCAAGCGGGTGATTTGTATCTAACCTTAAACATCGTGAACCCTGATATCAGCACTGAGGCTGCGACCCAAGCTTATGAGCAACTAAAACAAGCCTTTGCCGATATCAATATTAGTCGTTAATGGCCGCCAAAAATTACTCACATTGAAACACTGTAATAGAGATGAAGACCATACGATAACGATGAAATAAAGAGCAAACGAGGATAATAGCTATGAAACACTCGCCTGAATTTACCGACATTATCATGAGCTTGGATGAGCTGGTATCTGCCTGTGGCCAAGAGCGCCAATGGGTCATCGAATTGATTGAAGAGGACATCATCGAATATGATGTACCAGAACGTGAGCAGTTCACTGGTTATCAGCTGACGACAGTGCGCCGTGCCTCGCGCCTTAGCCGCGACTTTGAAGCCAGTGTTCCTGCGATTGGCTTGATACTTGAGTTATTGGATGAGCTCGAACAATTACGCCAATTTAAACGCCAATTAGACATGCAGACACCAGTGATTGAAATTGAAATCGATCATTTAAAATAACTTATTTCCCCTTTATTCGGTACGTAAAAAATCAGCACAAAAAAAGGGCCTCTAAAATGAGGCCCTTTTTTTGCAAATAATATATTTAGCGTTTAACGCGCATATTTTGGATCAGCGGCTGCGGTAAACAGTACATCCGTTGAAGAGTTCAACGCCGTTTCTGCTGAATCTTGTATCACACCAATAATAAAGCCAATCGCTACCACTTGCATAGCGATATCATTTGGAATACTAAATAAGCTCGCTGCCAATGGTATAAGCAATAATGAACCACCAGCGACACCAGAGGCACCGCAAGCACTAATGGTTGCAACCAAACTGAGTAGCAGTGCTGAGGCAAAGGTCACTTCAATACCGAGTGTATGCGCGGCTGCAAGCGTTAAGACGTTAATCGTAATCGCCGCGCCGGCCATATTAATGGTCGCACCCAGTGGAATCGTTACTGAATAAGTATCTTCGTGTAGACCCAGTTTGCGGGCAAGGTTCATATTGACGGGAATGTTGGCAGCCGAGCTACGCGTAAAGAATGCGGTAATCCCTGACTCACGCAAGCATTTGAATACTAGCGGATAAGGGTTTTTGCCCGTTTTGATCAGTACAATAATAGGATTAGCAATCAAAGCGATAAATAACATACAACCGACCAGTACCATCAAGATACGCGCATAACCTGCCAAAGCCGCAAAGCCTGTCTCAGCGACGGTGTTGGCAACCAAACCCAATATACCAAAAGGTGCTAGGGCAATGACCCACTTCACCACTTGGGAGATGGCGTCAGAAAAATCACCGACCACAGTGCGTGTGGTATCACTGGCTTGGCGCAGTGCGAAACCGATGATAATTGCCCAGGCTAAAATACCAATATAGTTGGCTTCAGCGATGGCATTAACTGGGTTTGCGACCAGATTTAGCAGTAGATTGGTCAGTACTTCTTTGAGGTTGGCTGGTGGGACTTGCTCAATTGTGGCGTTGACCAATACCAGTTCTGTCGGGAATAAAAAGCTCGCGCCAACAGCAGTCAGTGCGGCTAAAAAAGTGCCAAACATATACATGATAAGTACAGGCTTGACGTAAACTTCATTACCGCTGCGATGTTGGCTAATGGCCGCCATGACCAACACAAATACCAGTATCGGTGCAACGGCTTTTAATGCGCCCACGAATAAGGTACCCAACAATCCTAAGGCAATACCGATATCTGGTGCCAACCAACCTATCAATACGCCCGCTATCAAACCGATAATAATAAGTGGTACTAGACCAATGCGTTTATACATCGCAAAAAATGAATACATCCTTACCCCGACAATCTAATGAATAATAAAAGAGATCAAGCCATTTTATGTTTTTTGCTTTACTAGTCTCATACTCATATACAGGTAAGATTCGTAAAACAGAATAAAAATGGGTAAAGTATAACCAAAAAAAGGGCAGTTAAGCCCTTTTTTATTTTTATACCTATCAATTTAAGATGATAGGTTTGTTATGGTCGTCTTTAACACACCCAACATTAGCGTGCATATTTTGGATCAGCAGCGGCAGTAAACAAGACGTCTGTTGATGAGTTCAATGCGGTCTCTGCGGAGTCTTGCAGCACACTAATAATAAAGCCAATAGCCACCACTTGTAGCGCAATATCATCAGGAATATTGAATAAACTGGCCGCCAAAGGAATGAGTAGTAATGAGCCACCAGCGACGCCCGAGGTGCCGCCAGCACTGATTGTAGCGACTATACTTAGCAGTAATGCTGAGCCAAAGGTCACTTCAATACCGAGTGTATTCGCGGCTGCAAGGGTTAAGACATTAATCGTAATCGCTGCACCTGCCATATTAATAGTGGCGCCTAATGGCAGGGTGACTGAATAAGTATTTTCATGTAAGCCTAATTTGCTGGCAAGGTTCATATTGATAGGAATATTGGCAGCAGAGCTACGGGTAAAAAACGCAGTTATGCCAGATTCACGTAAGCAGGTGAATACCAGTGGATAAGGGTTTTTACCCGTTTTTAAGTATACGAGGAGAGGGTTAGTCACCAAAGCAATAAACAACATACAGCCTATCAATACTAGCAAAATTCGTGCATAGCCCAATAACGCAGCAAAGCCAGTATCAGCAACGGTATTGGCGACTAATCCCAAAATACCAAAAGGTGCTAGTGCGATGACCCATTTGACTACTTTTGAGATGGCATCTGCAATGTCATTGACAGTGCTGCGAGTCGTCTCGCCAGCTTGTCGTAGCGCAATGCCGATGATAACGGCCCAAGCTAATATACCGATATAATTAGCATTGGCTAGGGCAGCAACTGGATTGGCGACGAGACTGAGTAATAAATTGTTCAATACTTCTTTTAAGTTTGCTGGCGGTACTTGCTCGATGGTCGCATTCACTAACGTCAATTCGGTTGGGAATAAAAAGCTGGCACCAACAGCGACCAAAGCTGCTATAAAAGTGCCTATCAGATATAAAAACAGCACCGGTTTTACATAGACCTTATTCCCGCTACGATGTTGACAGATAGCAGCCATCACTAAAAAAAATACCAGTATAGGGGCAACAGCTTTTAGGGCACCTACGAACAGAGTCCCCAAAATACCTAAGGCAATACCCACACTTGGCGCCAGCCATCCTATCAAAGTACCTAGTACTAAGCCGATAACAATCAGCGTTACCAATCCGATTCGTTGGTACATCGCTATTAATGAATGCATTTTTACCCCTTTAGTCCATTTGGAAATAAATATTAGCTTAACAATCGTTAGCTTAACGACCGAAGGATGTTAGCATTTTTTTGTGATAAGCGCCTACTGACAGATTTTATAAGGCAGTAGGCAATAACGTACTTATAAGCCTCTAAGAATTTTAAAAGTCAAAATTTAAGCACAAAAAAACGCCATGACTGGCGTTTGATTTTGTAATAGAAGACTAAACTTTGAAATGGGTAAGCTCATACCCTAATTGCTGGTAATGCTTATATTTAGCGCGGCCTGCCTCAGTGCTGACCGTATCAGGTTTGATAAGCTCTAGAATACGAGTTGGCAATGTATTGCCGGTAGCATTTATAAAGTCATTAACGGGACGTATCGTAGTATTGAGTACGATCCCTTTAAAATCGGCTGGCATATAGCTGGCAAGCAACACTGGTGCTAATAATTGATTATTAATATCAGTATGAACACCGTCAATATCAGTGCCTTCAGGATTAGAATCTAAAAGGCGTTGATGCGGTATAAAGCTCGTATCGTCTTTTGCCCAAAGGGCTTGATCAAGCGTCGACAGCAATGCATCGTCTTTTTCGATAAGAATCAATAACGACTGGCTGCTTTTATTGAGCGCCGTCTGGGTCAGCTGACAAATAAAGCCCAAGAAATCTTGAGCTTTATTCTCAGTTAATACATAAAAGCTAACTTTCATAAAGTGGTTTTCATTGAATGGTGATTCATCAATAGATTATGCCATATTTGCGCTATTTTTTAGGTATTGCATGAATAATGGCACAGGGCGACCAGTCGCCGCTTTGTCTTGACCTGAAATCCATGCCGTACCAGCGATGTCTAAATGCGCCCATGCTTGACCTTCTTCGATGAAGCGCGATAAGAAACAGGCAGCAGTCACAGCGCCAGCACCTTTACCACCGATATTTTGAATATCAGCGATAGGCGAGTCAATCTGCGCTTGATATTCGTCATCCATCGGCATGTGCCAGATAAGGTCGCCTGATAGGTTACTGGCGTTTTCTAAGTCAAACAACACATCTTCGTCATTACTAAAGACTGCCGAGCGGACGTGACCCAACGCAACCACACAAGCGCCAGTCAAGGTTGCGACATCAATGATGGCTTTTGGCTGATAATACTTCTGTACGTAGCACAAGGTATCGCACAATACTAAACGACCTTCAGCATCGGTATTTAGGATTTCAACGGACTTACCGTTCATTGCTATGATGATATCTCCTGGGCGCGTTGCCTCTCCTGATGGCATATTTTCAGCACAAGCTAGCGCACCGACGACGTTGATCGGTAGACGCGCTTCACATAATGCTTTCAGGGTACCGAGTACCGCAGCAGAACCGCCCATATCAAATTTCATCTCATCCATCGCCGCACCCGGTTTGATTGAGATACCACCTGAATCGAAGGTGACACCCTTACCAACAAGCACGATAGGCGCATCATTATTTGCAGCATTGGCATTGTCTTCGCTATTCTGTTCAGCATTTTTAGCGGCTTTTTTGCTAGCAGCTTTGGTTGGTAATTTGTCAGCCAACGCTTTGAGGCCGCCAGCTACTTTTGCGCTGTTGGTAATGGCTTTGCTAGTATCACCATCAGTATTGGCGCTAAAGTTAGACTTGCCGCGATACTCCATCAGTACCAGCTTGCCTTCTTTAGTAGAGCCTTGCGCGACCGATAAGAAGCAGTTCATACCCAGTGCTGACATCTCGTCTTCGCCAAGTACCGTTACTTTTAAGAGGTCAGGATAAGTGGCTGCTAATTCCTGTGCTTGCTCAGCCATATATGCTGGGAAACAGATGTTACCCGGCTCATTAGCGACATCACGGGTCAAGCTTTGACCAGTAAAGACCGCTTGTGCAAAGTCTAACGAATCTTTTAAAGACGACTCTGCCAATAAGTAGATATCCGTTAAAACAGGCGTTTGCTGCTCAGATTTGTACTTGTCAAAACGATAGCTTGCTGCCAGTAGGCTCAGCGCAAATTGACTAAACTGGTTTTCTTCTAAGCTATCGCCCAGCGCTACAGTGATAGAGTCGACGCGTTTTTGGGTGCTCTTATAAATGGTCTTAGCAATTTTCTCTAGAACGCTATGACGCAATTTATCAACATTACCCACACCGACCAATAATAGCTGTACTGGATTTTCTTTGGTGGTCTTTTTATCTCCAGCTAAAGCATAGTCAGCGACGGTTTCACAAGCTTTGCCGTTAAAGTGTGATACTTCAATCAATTGCTCAATGCGGGTTTGATAATCGCTCAATACTGACTCAGCTAAGATGTTTTTTTGATCATCAATTAAGACGACAAGGCAGGCCGCGTCTTTACTTTTCGCTTCTTTTTTGAGGATTTTTTGCGTATGGGTTTTTGGCAGTGTTTGGGTTAATTTAATATTCATATATTTATCCTTATTGGGGTTATGACATTATAGTTATGACGTTAACGCTATGAAAATGGCAGATTTTTTTAATTGCTGATACCTGTTAAATTATCAGATTGTTTGGCCAGTCAAGCAATCGCAATAGTGTAGCATATTGCGAGGTGAGTGCGCAGTGAGCAAGGTTTAGGTCATGGGTTCGAACCGTTTACTAGCTATTAACTAACTCATCGGTTGCTATTAAAGCGGCAAATCTATCTTGCAGTGCTGCCATCGCGGTAGCATGCATGATATCAGCGCTGATTTTCTCTTTTTTATAGTCAGGCAGGTCGCGAGTGGCACAAGCATCATGGCAAACAAAACTGTCAAAGCCTAAATCAAAGGCGGCTCTCACGCTTGAGCTAACACACATATGACTCATAAAGCCTGCAAAAATAATTTGCTGTTTTTGTGCAGCTGAAATAAGTGCTTGAAGCTGGGTATCATGGAACGCATTGGGATTTTTTTTGACGATGAAGGTTTCGCCATCCTTTGGTTGTAATTCAGCGATAATCTCGACGTTAGATGATAAGGGATCAAAAACGTTGCCATTATCTGCGCCGTGATGCGCGATATGGAAGACAGGGACGTTCTGTTTACGAGCTTTATCTAGCAATAGACGCGCATTTGTAATGGCGTTCGTACCAGCTTGCCCCAATGGCATCGCACCATCGACATATTCGTTTTGATAGTCAATAAAAACCACGGCGCAATTTGACCAATCGAGCGTATCAAATTGACCGCCAGCAAGTTCAAGTAAAGTAGAAGGGGTAGAACCGAGTTTATTTGTCATTAATATTCTCCATTGGGCGAGATAATTAGGAATTTTTAGTTTTCTCAGTTTAACAAGTAATCCTAATGGTGCGAGGGCAGTGATACGAATGACACACAAAGGTTTCCAAATGACATCAAGTAAAAAATATCATGCAAAGACTTAATAAAAAGGCTTTTTAGATAAGACAAACTAATGAGTCAAGTTCTCATTATTCTTTTCATATCTTATCTATTATTAGTGAGTCATACAGCGTTATAGCAAGATGGACGCAATGTTTGCAAACACATTTCACAGCCATTTTTGAGCAAAATATGCTAGGATTAGCGGTTATCTTTATCGCTAATTTTTACAGCATGTCGCTAACCCGTCTCGCAGATGTTTTCATATCTTTTGCCGTTGCTTTTAGGGCTGTTTAAGTATCTGATTGAGCAGCACGGTCTTGTATTTCTATTGTTCAGTTATCGGTATCAGCTATTGTATTTAGAGCGATCCATAATTGTCAGTGTTTGCCAATAAAGCTGCGATAAATCGTGCGACTATCAACCTTTTTAAAAGAGTGCCCATTGTGATATTACGCCGCTATATGACTCAACAAGTTGCCTCAACGACCGCATTGGTTTTGGGGTTTTTAGTGGTGATGATGCTGGGCGGTCGTTTGATCCGTTACTTTGGGATTGCCGCAGAAGGCAACTTAGACATCAGCTTATTATTTACCATCATTGGTTATAATTTGCCCTACTTTTTAGAGCTTATCCTGCCATTAGCATTTTTTATCGCTTTAATGTTGGTATTCGGGCGTTTGTACGTTGACCAAGAAATGGCGGTCATTAATGCCAGCGGCGTGTCGCGTGGTAAACTTGCCCGTTTTATGACGCCTTTAATCTTGGCGTTGTTCGTTGGGGAAGCGGCTTTATCCATCGTTGGTAAACCGTGGGGCGTACGCTCATCGGAAAGTGTCTGGCAACAGCAGGCATTGACCAGCGCTTTTGATTTAATTCGTCCCAATGAATTTATTAGTAGTGGCAATTATCATTTGTATGTGGGCAGCTTGAGTGATGATAAAAAGCAATTGCAAGATGTGATATTGATTCAATCTGAGCCTGAAAAAAAGGGCAGTGCCGCTAAAAATAACACTGCTAAAGAGGCTGCTGTCGATGTTAAAAATACCATCAATCCAGAAACGGCTGAGCAATTAAATATTTCAGACATGCCAAATATGCCAACTGCGATTACTAATAATACCAACATCAGTAAAGATACTATTACGTTGGCTAAGCGTGCCGAGCAAGTAGACACGGGTAATAGCGGTGTGACCCAATTGGACTTGTTCCAAGGGCGTCGTTATGAAGTCGGTGCTGGCAGTCTGAAATACAATCAAGTGGGCTTTGATCGTTACCGCATTACTTTGACAGAATCCTCAAAAGAAGTCATCACTGAAGATAATATCGAAACGCAAGCGATTGGACCATTATGGCAAGCCGCGACGGGTGGTACGGCAAGTAGTGGCAACTCGCTGCGTGTGGCACAAAGTGAGCTTGGCTATCGTCTAGCATTGCCGTGGTTGATGATCATTGCACCAATGCTCGCTGTACCACTGGCGCAAGTACGTCCGCGCCAAGGTCGCTGGTTACGACTATTTCCTTCGATTTTATTGTTTGTCAGCTGTGCGCTGGGTATTATTTCACTTAAAAATGCTGTTAGCAAAGGCAGCGTGAGCGTCTGGGCATATGCGTGGCTCATTTTAGGATTTATGGCATTGGCGCTTTATATGAATTGGGGTAGCCGTGTGCAGCATCGATTACGCTTTCGCAAACCGAAGAACACGCCTTTAACGGTTGCCGATCATCAGAGCAGTGGCTCACAAGGAGGGCAGTCCTAATGAGTGTCTTATCTTCTAAACCATCTAATCCTGACTCGAAAAATGCTCATGCTAAGCACGCTCGCAAACCTGCCAAACTAAAAGTGCTTAGCCGTTACGTCAAGCTGAACGCTTTGCTCGCAATCGTCGGAGCTGTCATAGGCTTGTGGGCATTACAGCTGGTATTCTCTTATTTGTCTGAGCTGGATTCGTTAGATGATAGCTATACGATGGGCGAGGCGATTAAGTATATTTTTTATCGCTCGCCTTATTTTTTAGAGCAATTTATTCCCACTGGCGCATTGCTAGGTGCAGTGGTCGGCTTGGGCTTGCTTGCCAATAAAAGTGAGCTGGTCGTGATGCGTGCCGCTGGCGTCAGCGTTTATCGTATCGTCGGTTGGGTGTTGCAGCCTGCTTTGATTTTTGTGTTGCTCGCATTGATTATCAATCAGTTCGTGCTGCCACACTCTAATCAATTGGCAAAAGAAATCAACGATGAAGACAGCAGTTCATTGGTCACATCGGTACGCGGTTATTGGACGTTGCAGCCACGCTTTGAGAGTACAAAAGACGGCAGTGCCAAGCCAGATGGTAGCGATATTTTGTATATCGATTATGCTGATGTGCAAGGCAATATCGGTGAAGTTAAACGCTGGCATTTAGACAATAATGGCAATCTGCAAACGGCCATTCACGCTGAGGGTGGTAAATATATTGGTCGTGAACCTGTTAATCCTGCCAGTAGCAAACCGAGCGAGCAATATCGCTATGAGTGGCAGTTGAACAACATGACCAAGCTGATGATTAATCAGGGCTTTGAGAGTAGCCAAGCCATCTCACCGTCAGATACCTTAAGCCTGCCCTTTGCCCCTGAATCGGTGTATCTGCTTACTCGTAAGGCAGAGGATTTGTCATTGACTCAGCTGTATGAGCATCGTCAATTTATGCGCCAACAAGGCACACGCTCGTTGGAACACGAAGTTGCGTTTTGGCAAAAGCTACTATCGCCATTGTCGATATTGTCGCTGGTGATCGTTGCCTGTTCGTTTGTCTTTGGCTCACTGCGGACGCATAGCTTAGGCTTGCGTATCGTCGTAGCATTATTGTTTGGCTTGCTGTTTAGTTATGTGCAAGACTTGGTTGGCTTTGTCTCATTGGCGACTGGATTTTCGCCGTTATTAATGGTGATATTACCGATTATCGCCAGTGCGATATTGGGTGGCTATTTGCTCAAACGGCAGATGTAGCCAGATATCATTTGCCATAAAAAAGCCCGCTAGATCATGACGATTTAGCGGGCTTTTTGTTTACGCAGCTTTTAAGACATAAGCTTTTAAAGCTTAGTCTTTGGTCGCCATGGTAATCGTATAGGTTTTGCCTTGTTTGATCTTTTCGCTGTTGCCAAACACTTCGGTAAACGAGCGCTTCATAAACTGACGCAAGCCATTGATGGTGACCACATAAAAACGCCCACCTTTACGCATACGGGCATAGGCATCGAGGAAATATAAATAATGCTGCTCTTTACCTACTTTGGCTGGCAAGTTTGACATCACAAGGCTAAAGTCTTTGTCTTTTGCCACGTGATTGAAGCCATTTGATAAATGCACATCGACATTTTTTAGACCGTTTTTCTCACAATTTAGGCGTGCATATTCTACCGCCATAAAATCTTTATCAATCAACGTATGCAGACCATTTGGACATTCACGCGCTGCCGTCATACCGAGTACGCCGTAACCACAGCCCAAATCAATCGAGTCGTCATCCGCTTCAAAATCAATATAATCAAGCAGCATCAAGCTACCATCATCGAGCTTTTGCGGTGAAAAAATTCCCCACGTGGTCGCAAAGTCAAACGGTGAACCCAGTACGTCTTGGCGAAAATTAATGTCTTCACGCCAGTGTTGGGCGTTTTTTAATAGTTCAGCAGGTGGTTTATGGCTCATGGGATTCTCGGATAATAGATAAGTAAAAGGCGGTGTGTTGCTCAGTCATGCAGCGTGCACATCATACGCGTATTGTAGCGAGAAAAAAGGGAGTTTGCACTCATGCTACGCTGACTAATCATAATTAAAATCTATAGATTTTTTCGGCATTCCATCCTAAAAACTGGATACCATCGTCGACGAGAACATCGCTAGGAATATGCAAAAGAGGGTTTGCACCCATCGGAAGAAGAGATGTAATTTTATCTTTCTGAACATCATTTAAGCTATTCCACCAATTTGGAGACACATATGAATTCTGAGAAGAGCTTAAGAATAGAGTTATTAAGGCACTAAAAATACATTCTTCATTTAGGTCTAACAATGAATTTATAAAAGTATTCATCGCTTCTGCTGTTTGCAACCAACCGAAAAGCACAAAACCTTTTTGATGACTTGAAAATGCATTCAGCACCAAATGTTCAGGATTTTCTCTTAATTTAGATACACTTTGAATTAGATTGCCCTTAAAGTCGTGAGTGGGTTCAATTAAAGATGAAACCACAACAGGAATAGGGAGTGAAGACTCAATCATGAGAAAGCTATAAGGGTTATAGTTCTTTTTTAAAATATAGTGCGCTAAGTTGTCCTGAATTATAGATAATCCATCAATTGATTTTTTAATACCTAATTTATATTCTTTTATAAAATCTTGAAATTTCAATTGGTGTATAAGTGGTGATCCTTTATCCATATCTCTCATGAAAACTGCATTAGATAATAAACACTCTTGGTTATAAATTTCTTTTGCTACAGATCGATAGGTTAGTGCAACGCATTGTTTTTTTGTTCCTATAAAAGGTTTGTCTTCAAAACATGAAAACAATAACTTATCGTGTTTTGCACAAAATCCTCTAAACGTAGAAGCATTATTGATACCTATCTTTTCTAGCTTAAGGTTTCCTTCGTTTTTATCTAAACTCGATAGGTTCTGTTTTAGACCTAAAACATGATTAGTGTCATCAGCAATTTCAATCAAACCACTAGATTTAGAAACAGTATGGGCTTTTATAATGCTACTGCATTCTGGATGTAGTTCTATAGGAGCATAGCAAGTCGCTATTTTAGACAGGTCGTTACCATGAGCCATAATCTCACCTGTCGTAAGAGGTTTTTGAAGTTCGCGATCTTTATGGCAACGTTTAAATTTTAATCCTGAACTGCACCAACATTTATCATTACGACCCATTTTGAGTATTTGATTGACATCAACTTTCATCATAACTAACCTCGCGGATGATGTGCTGCATGTAACTGTTGCAATCTCGCTGTCGCCACGTGGGTATAGATTTGAGTGGTTGATAAATCACTGTGTCCAAGCAATAACTGCACGCTACGCAAGTCTGCGCCATGATTTAGTAGATGGGTGGCAAAAGCATGACGTAAGGTATGCGGTGATAGCTCTTTGTCGATACTGGCGACTTTTGCATATTTCTTCAGCAAATACCAAAAATTCTGCCGCGTCATATAGCCACCTTGCGCCGTCAAAAATACCGCTTGGCAATTTCCTGACTTTAAATGTGCAATCAAATCACCACGAGCATGCGTTAGATAGTCTTCTAACGCATCGCTAGCATATTCGCCTAGTGGTACCAATCGCGTTTTATTGCCTTTCCCCGTGATTTGTAGCCAGCCAGAGTTTAGATTCACTTGCTCTAATGAGAGATTAATCAACTCGCTCACCCGCAGACCGCAGGCATATAGCACCTCTAACATGGCTTTATCACGCAGTCCGAGCGCGGTGCTGGTATCAGGCGCGGCAAGGAGATTATCGACATCTGCTTCTGCTAAGTCTTTGGGTAATGGACGACCAAGCTTTGGGCTTTTGATACGCTCGCAAGGATTGTCTTCACGCAGATTACTGGCAATCATCCACAGATAAAACTGCCGCAAGCTTGAGAGCATACGTGCTTGGGTACGTGGGGTTTTGCCATCTTGAGTAAGCGTTGATAAGCAGTGCAGCACGTCATCAGGCTGCCAGCGTGTCAGGGCAATAGGATTGGTCAGCTCGCATGAGCGCAGGTCGCGCACATACGCATTACGAGTACGAGTCGCTAGACCACGTGCCAACATGGCTTGACGAAACTCAGTCACATAACTGGGTTCGTCATCTACTGCCAGCGCCTTAGGTTGGCGCTGTTGCACGGCACGATCACGGCTCATAACTTGGTACTCGATGGGTGAATGTTAGATAAGCGTTAGACACCATAATGAAGTGACTTCAGCACTGCGAGCGACATGTAGAGGGTCTGTACCATCTTGGCTGCGACCATGTTTAGGTTGGGTGTCCAGACGATATTTTACCGCCAATCCAGCATCAGCAAACAAGCCTAATAACTCATCACGGGTGCGCAGTTGCAGGTGCTCAGCTAAGTCTGACATTATCAACCAAAGCTCTCCTTGCTCAGCTAAGTGCTGTTTGGCACCTTGCAATACCCCACGAAGCATCGTGCTCTTGGCATCATAAACGGCGTACTCAAGAGACGAGCTTGGCTTAGCAGGTAACCAAGGCGGATTACATACAATCAGATTGGCGAGTGGTGCATCAGTCGGATACAAATCCGCTTGCTGCAATTGTACGGCAGGTAACTCTAATCGTGTAAAATTCTCGTTGGCACAGGCCAAAGCACGTGGATTTAAATCCGTTGCTATCACTTGCGGAACACCGCGCTGCGCTAAGATAATAGCCAGCAATCCCGTGCCGGTACCGATGTCATAGGCGACATCATGGCTTGCTGGTAGCGGTGCATCGAGCAATAGCTGTACATATTCATGACGGGTTGGTGCAAACACACCATAATGCGGGAAAATTGATAACCCTAAGCTGTCTATTGGGACGCCTTTTTCGCGCCATCCTGCCGCACCAAGTGCGCCTTGCAAGTCACGAAACGACAGCACGCAAGACTCATCCATCGCCTTATCTAAAGGGCCAAAAGCTGCTGTACAGGCTGCACTGACATCGGGCGCGCGGCGTAGTTGGCTGACATAGTTGGCATCAAGCTCTAATAGCAAACGGCTTAATATGCGCGAACGCTGCGCTTGCAGTTGGCGCTGTTGATGAAAGAGGTTGGGAATTTCTTTAGAGTTGCTTGAATCAGGTTCTGTTGTAGATTTAGCCGCTTTTTTTGCTTTACGCAGCTCAGAGCGCTCATTGGTACGATCTATGCGACGACCGAGCGCTTGTAGCAACTGGCGTGCATTATGAAAGTCGCCGCGCCATAGCAGTGAGCTGCCTTCGCACGCCAAGCGGTAAGCGTCATCAGCGGTCGTTGTATCATCGACCAATACAATGCTCGCAGGTGGCATATGATTGCTTTCAGACAACCAAAGGGCATTACGTAGAGTTTCGTTTTCTTGCCATTGTACATACTGCTTTTCTGTTTGTAACACGTAATAGCCTACCTTCTGTGAATGATACTTTGCTCGGAATACAAAGATATCTTTATATTGTTTATTGCGCTGTCAATGTTCTGCTGTGATCAATGCTTTGCTGCGGTCACTTGAGTGCATTTAAGCGCTTTTTTTCTTAACCAAATAACGATAAAGCGTGGCGCTGATTGGTGCATCCTCATCGCCAGTGACCATTATTTCATCGGGATCGACGTTTAGATTTACATTTTCAGCAAGCGTTTCTTGCTGCACAAGCTCATGTCCCAAATGACGACAAAAATTAGGAATGTCACGAGTGGTGGCTGGGTCGGTGGCGAGTATTTCAATCACCTCACCAGCATCAGCGTTACGGATGGTTCGATGCAGCATCATGACTGGCTCAGGGCAAATCAGCCCTTGAGTGTCTAAATGATGATTGATCGTCGTTTGTATGGTAGAAGTGCTCATAATAGTCATTTAAATCGATAATATAAGGTGAAAGTTTTTTGTGTCATTTATAAGTATGCTTTATGCTTCTTCAGCGGTTTCAGTGTTTTTTTCTGCTTCTAGAAAATTAAAAAAGCGCTTAAAGCTCACTTTAAATAAAAACGCCACACCTAGCCAACAGGACAATCCTAACCAGGCGGTATCAGCGAATAATAAGCCACCAACCAATATGATGGTCGATACGCCAATGCTCATGGCAATCATCGACGCTTGGTTTAATCGATAACGATAAATCACCAGCGCATCATAAATAGTAATAGGAATCGTAAGCGCAACCAAGGCATAAGGCAAGTTATAGAAAAGTTGATAAAGCAGTTGATTGTCATGAAAGGCTTTGATACTAGCAATGGTGCCAAAGACCATAAAGGCGAGAATAGCGGCATAAATGAGATAAATCGCTATTTGATTCGCTCGCTGAGCGCCTTTGATACGGGCGATGGCAAGCGGCGCAAAACCATGTTGCGATTTGTTTTGCAGGGAGTGGTCTGAGACAGTGGTCATAATAATCAGGTATTTATCCGTGTAGAGTGACGATATGTCAGAATTGGCGGTGTTTTAATTAAGAGTGTTTTAACAGCAGGTTTATCGCTGACTTAATCGGCCTTGATAGCGTCGATGGCGATACTGCTACTGGGGTCAGCGAAATAAGTCGACATCAGAATGCAGGCAGAGATATCATCAATTGGGTCGCGTTCATGCTTAATCCAACCATTCTCCCACGCGATCTCACGCGCTGCCACTGAGGTTAGACGCTCATCACACAGGCTCACGACCACTGGTAGATGCTGTTCCATGACTCGATGCGCCAGACGACGGGCAAATTTGTGCGCACGCTTAGACAGCATTGAGCTGCTGCCATCCATATTAAGTGGCAACCCAACCACCACTTTTGCCACGCCCCAGACTTTGATAATACCGAGCAGATTGTCCCAATCAGGCTGACCATTATTCATCGCTAAAATATCAAAGGCACGCGCAGTCTCGGTAATGGTATTACCCAGCGCCATGCCCATCTTTTTTACCCCGTAATCGAGCGCCAAAATAAGATGAGGCTTAATAGCGGGTTCCGCCACAGTAGTGTCAGCAGTTTCGATTTTAATGCTCGTATCAGACTCTACCATCATTATGCATACTTCCTATTTCTATTGGGCGTGATTCATTTAGCTTAACGGCTTTAATTTAAATGCATCTTTAGTTTAAATGAATAATTTAACAATCATAACCAATCGTTAAGCATGACCAATATCACTGCTAAGGTAATCAAAGTTCACCCCAATCTTATCCGCAGCAATTTGCCAGCGTTCTTCGAATGGTGTATCAAACAATAAGTTTAAATCAGCAGGACAAACGAGCCAGTCGCCATTATTAAGTTCTTGATCGAGCTGTTTTTTACCCCAACTGGCATGACCCAAGCACAGCTGATAATGCCCAACGCCTTGACCTGCGGCGATACGCTTAAGGATATCTTGACTGGTGGTAATACAGACGTTTTCTGAGATTGCAAAAGACGATGCCCACTCAGGCTGCCCCGTATGCAGCACAAAGCCAACCTCTGGATACATCGGGCCACCGTCTAATGCCACATCTTCCATCACTTGCGCATCCGTCACCTCAATGTCTAAATCTTCTAGCAGTTTGCCCACGCGTGCCTGCTCTAATGGACGATTGACCATCAGACCAAGTGCGCCATGTTTATCATGGCGGCAAATATAAATCAGCGCCTGCTCAAACCTTGGGTCTGACAGCTCGGGTGCCGCGATTAAAAAATGATGGGTCAAATTGGCTTTAGACATAGAGACAAACGCACCCTAATGTTGAAGGTAAAATAACAGAAATGACACACCACTATATGGTGATACTGAGGTGAAAATCAACCAAAGCAAATATTTAGCAGTGATGAGACACAGCGCTGCACAACTGGTTGATGAATGACCAAGCCTTTATTTCACATCGGTCAATAAACTACGTGCATGGTCGCGGGTGACGTCAGTGATGATCACACCGCCAGACATGCGTGCCAGCTCGTCGACTTGCGCGCTATCAGTTAGTATTAATAGCTCGCTTTCGGTCTGCTCGTCATGATGTTTTTGTACTAAGATATGCTGATGCGCTTGCGCCGCGACTTGTGCTTGGTGAGTAATGGCCAGTAGCTGCTGCGTCTGCCCAAGCGCGCGTAGTAGCTCACCGACCACTTGCGCCGTACCGCCACTGATACCGACATCGACTTCATCAAATACCAGCATAGGTTTTGCGGCATTATTATCGGCATTGGTTGCTTGCATTACTTGCATTACCAGTGCCATTCGTGACAGCTCACCGCCTGAGGCAATCTTATGTAATGGCTGCATCGGCATACCGACGTTGGCGCTAAATAATAAATCAATATCATAGCAACCTTGCGCACTATATTGGCTGGTATCGGCTTTTTTGGTAAAGACAAACTCGCAGCGGGCATTGGGTAGCGCGAGCGGTTGTAGCTGCTGCATTAATTGTTTGCTGACGATCGGCGCGGCTTTCGAGCGTTCTTTATTTAACTGAGTGGCGAATGCAAGATAGTCTTGCCAAGCCTGTTCAATTTGTGCCGCCATCGCATCACTGCTTGGCTCGTTTTCTAGCTGCTCTAATTGCGCTTCCCAGCCCTTTGCTTCATCGATTAAGTCGCTCGTTGGCAAGCTATGTTTACGTGATAAGCGATGTCCTAAGCTGATAAGACTGTCTAGTGTCTGCAAGCGCTCAGGATCAGGCAACTGTTGCTCAGCATAATCTGACAGTAAGCCTGTTACCTCTGTGATTTGTTGCTGTGCTAAATGCAGTTGCTCGGAGGCTTGCTCAAAGGTTTGACTGACACTCATTTGGTTATCACAAAGCTTAATCGCTTGCCCAAGCAAAGTCATCACATCTGGCTCATCCGTGTCATTGTCGAGCAGATGTAAGCCATGACTGGCCTCTATCATGAGGGCTTCGATATTAGACAGCTCTTCGTGTTCTGCTTCAACTTCTGCATAATCAACCGCCAATAACGGCGCAATATCAGCAAGTTGGCTTTGCAAAAGCTCAATACGATCTTGACGTTGAGCCTCACGGCTCGCAATGTCGTCAGCACGGCGTTTGAGCTGCTGGTAAATTTGATAGCTACTGGCAGTTTGTAAAGCTAGAGACGTAATTTGTGCCATCTCGTCGAGCCATTGCACCACAAACTGTGGCTTGAGTAATGCCTGTTGAGCGTGCTGACTATGGATATTAACTAACAATGCACCTAAGCTTTTGAGCTCCGCCAAGCTGACAGGCGTGCCATTTAACCACGCTTTTGAGCGTCCGGTATTGCTGAGCTGACGGCGAATCAGTACTTCAGGTTCTTCTAGTGCTCTATCATTTTTGGCAAACCAATCAGCAATGACACTGTTATGCTCCACATCAAACTGCGCATAAATATCGGCTTGCGCCGCCCCATGTCTGACCATCGCACTGTCTGCGCGCTCACCAACACATAAAGACAGCGCATCCAATAATAATGACTTGCCAGCACCGGTCTCACCCGTGATGACATTGAAGCCTTCAGCCACACTCAGCTCATGCTGAGCGATCAACGCAAACTGATGTAAAGTTAATGATACTAGCATCAACGCCTCTCATGACAGACAATAGACTTCATATACATCTTAAGAAGCCATATATAAAATAGGGTAGATAAGGGAGTGAAATTATTCATTTAACCGTGTTAATGAGATAAATATTATAGGCAAATAGTATGGTGTTAAACGCGCTTAAATACAAACTTTCAAGCGATGTATAATAGATTTTATTGTTGGAAGATTACCATAAAACTGTCAAAAACTGGCTATGAGTCATCATCATAATATTCACAATATCAATCATTAAGGTGATTAAGCCTGTCAAAATGATGGCTGTATACTAAGCATGGTTGCGGATTAAACTTATAAAAATAGCCCAATTGTAGTGATCAGGTGCTGACTCAAAAAAAGGTGAGTAAGTAAGTTTAGGATTCGCATCAAACAGCATTTTCCTAGTCGCTTTAACAAACTTTATAGATATAATGTGGTAGCATAATCTCACATAATGATAAACTCTTCTGATTAGATTAGTGCAGTGTAATACACGATAACGAGTCATAATTTTGTAAAATGATAGGCGTATAGTTGGAAGAGTATGCCACTCGGTCATTATTCTAAAGTATTTTCATAGAACCTGTGGCTAGCTTTAGCGCACAGATATCTAGTATAGAAGGATACAGTACGTAGTACAGAGGTGTCGGTTAACGACGCAACTCTGGCGGTACTCTAACCAATTACTTATTTTTTAGTTTCGTAATGATTATTTGATAAGGAAGCCACTATGACAGCGGCGCAATTTACTAATGTAACAGTCAATGCTCAAGCGACGGTATCTTATGATGGTCGTTGTTCAAGCCACACTATTATGTTCGAAGATGGTCGACATAAAACATTGGGCGTTATCTTGCCTTGTGATAATTTGGTTGAGCATTATCATTTTAGCACCAATACCTCCGAGCGTATCGAAATCACGGGCGGTGAGTGTGAGGTCAAAATTAATGGTGATGAAGAATTCAGCTATTACCGCGCTGGTCAATCATTCGTGGTTGAAGGCAATAGTGGTTTTAATCTGCGGACAGAAGAAATTGTTCAATATATCTGCCACTTAGAAGGGTAAGTTTGCTAAAGCTGTTATTAAGTGATTGATGACAGCAAAGAGCCTTTTACTCAAAAAAAGAAAAACCTTATCGGATTGGTAAGGTTTTTCTTTTTCTGCTGATATTATTTATATGCAGATATCCATTTATTGATACAATTACTGTCATATCTTTTTATCGCCTAGTTTTTATCATATAGCGCGATACCCACTTTATAATCAATAGGCCTATTATGGCAAAACCTACCTATTTTTATGGCATTCATGCGATTGATGCCTTACTCGAATATCGTCCTTTAGATGGGCTAAGCTTGTTTGTGCAGCAAGGTCGTGAGACTGATAGCCATGTACAAGCGATCATGGCGCAAGCACGTGACAATGGTATCAGTATCCAACCCACGCAAAAAGACAAACTCACGCAATTGTGTGGCAGCCCGCAGCACCAAGGTGTGGTGCTAAATGCGCGTCCTCTAGGCTTTGCTGATGAAGGCTTGCTTGCTACCCTTGCTGGGCGTGACCAATGCTTATTATTGGTCTTGGATCAAATTACGGATGCACATAACTTTGGTGCTTGTTTGCGTACCGCAGTGGCGATGGGTGTGGATGCCGTGGTTTGTCCGAAACATCATGCGGCAAGTCTGACACCAACAGTGGCTAAAGTATCGGTCGGTGCAGCAGAGATGATGCCGATTATCAGTGTTACCAATCTGGCACGTACGCTCACGCAAATCAAAAATGCTGGGGTGTTTGTGTTTGGTACAGCGCTTAATGCAGATGCCAAACCGATTCATGCCGCTGATCTGACTGGCAAAACAGCCATTATCATGGGTTCAGAAGGTGAGGGGATGCGTCGCCTGACTATGGAGAGCTGTGATGAGCTGGTGTATATTCCGATGTCAGGAAATGAGCATGGCAACCTTCAAAGTCTAAATGTGAGTGTTGCCACTGGTATGGCGCTGTATGAAGTCAATCGACAGCGTACTTTAGCTGCTGGGCAAGCTTAAGATATTCTTGGTGTAATGGCGCTAGTTGCACATACAGAGCCGCAAGATCACTTTCGTTGAGCACCACATCATCTGCATGACGATTACGCTCTTCGCGGCTCAGCTGATTCACCATGATGGCCTTGATTTTTTGTATACTTTGTTCGTCGCGCTGACTGGCACGCGCAATCTGCGTTTCCTCGGTGGCATCCATTACTAAGATACGTTGGCATAAATTGGCAAGCCCTGCTTCTGCTGCTTCAATAAGTAGAGGCGCTGACAATATCACGTAAGGCGAAGTACTGGTTGCCAACTGTGCTTTTGCTGCTTCGCGTATCGCTGGGTGAGTGATTGCTTCTAACTCAATCAATGCCTCAGGATATGAAAAGACGTGCGTTCTTACTGCCACTCGATCCATTGATCCATCGCCATTCAATACCCAATCACCAAATTTTTTCTGGATTTTGTGCAGAGTGGTGCTACCTTTAGCGACGACTTCATGGGCAATCACATCCGCATCGATAATATCAATGCCTTGCTCAGCGAACCAAGCACTCGCAGCGGACTTACCACTACCGATACCACCCGTTAAGCCAACTACTAAGGTTTTACTTTTCTTTTGCGGGGTCTGGGGCTTATGAGAATAAGGTGAAGATGCTTGTTTTGACATAATAATGACTTATCTGCTCGATATAATGACAGTGATGGTTATAAGCTAAGGAAGTATTTTGGTGCCTATTTTAAGATTTGGTGTCTGTTTAAAAAGGAGCGATTGAAATACTTTCTAGCACAATTTAGGGCGGGCCCTCAATTCAATCGATTATCCTCTAAATGGGCTAAAATGGCTAAATTTTTATCACCATTTTTAAAATGAGGATACGCCCTATTAAGTATACATGCCGAGATACCAGTTGACGATATCTGAGCCATATAATAAAGCAACAATACCAGCGATAGCGATATAAGGACCAAAGGCAAACGGCTTGCTTTCACCCTGCTTCTTCATCAAAATAATCCCAACGATTGAGCCTAATAAAGAAGACAATAAAATAATCAATGGCAACATCATGGGTCCAAGCCAAGCACCTAATACTGCCAATAATTTGAAATCTCCCTGCCCCATACCATGCTTTTTAGTGATTAGATAAAATACTTTGACCACTATCCACAATGACAAAAACCCTAGCAATAAGCCCCAAATTGACTGGGTAGGTGAGACAAACCAGCCTTGTGAATTCACTGCTAATCCTAAACCCGCTAATGGAAAGGTCAAGCGATCGGGCAGTAATTGGGTATCAAAATCAATACCGGTTAAGGCGACCAGCGTCCATACCAAAATCAGAGCTGACAAGCCAGCTGCAGTTACGCCAAACTGATAAATCACTAACATTGATAGTAGGGCTGTTGCTAGCTCAACCAGTGGATAACGCAGTCCAATCGCAGCTTTACATTCTGAGCAACGGCCACGTAGTATTAACCAGCTAATTAACGGTATGTTTTCGTACCACTTTATTTTGTGGGCGCAATGAGGGCAGCGTGAGGCTGGTCGACTCAAAGTAATCGGCTTGTCAGCTGCTACGATATTTGTTAGGGGCAGAGTGTGTTCGCGAGGCATGTCTGCTTGTTCTAAAATAAACTGGCTGCACTCTTGTCGCCAGCTATAAACCATCATCAGCGGAATACGGTGAATCACCACATTTAAAAAACTGCCAACACAAAGACCTAATAGGCCGAATATGCCTAAAGCGATAGGCATATTGTCTTGTAATAACTCTATAAATTGCATGAAGTAGCTGTCCTTTAAATAGCTTTTAGCCTACTACTGAGCCCATTTGGAATATTGGTAAATACATGGCAATCACCAAGCCGCCAACTAATACACCGAGCACCGCCATGATTAAAGGTTCCATTAAGCTGGTCAATCCATCAACGGCGTTGTCTACTTCATTTTCATAATAGACAGCAACTTTATCTAACATCTCTTCTAAACTACCGGATTCTTCACCAATGCCAACCATTTGAATGGCTAAACTCGGAAAAAGGTTGGTTGAGCGTATTGAAAACTGCAATTGTTGACCAGTAGAAACATCATTTTTGATTTGCTGAATAGCGTTATAAAATACGACATTATTTGCTGCACCAGCAGTAGATTCAAGAGCGTCAATAAGCGGCACGCCCGCAGCAAAGGTAGTCGATAGTGTGCGGGAAAAACGGGCAATAACCGCTTGATAAGCGATATTTCCAAATATTGGAGCTTTTAATACTGCACGGTCTAAAAAATCACGGAATTTTTTAGAGCGTTTTTTGGCCTCCGAAAAACCAATAATGGCACCACCAATAATAACAACTAGAATGAACCACCATACCTGCATCCACTCAGACATATTAACAACCATTTGGGTAAATGCAGGTAAATCTGCACCAAATGAGCCAAATAATTCTGAAAATACCGGCACGACCTTTATTAGCAAAATCATAGTCACAATAATAGCGACAACGACAACCGCGATAGGGTACTTCATTGCTTTTTTAATTTTGGCTTTAAGTAATTCACTTTTTTCTTTATAGGTAGCAACACGTTCAAGCATGGTTTCCAGTGCACCAGACTGCTCACCAGAATCGACAAGTGAACAAAACAGATCATCAAAATAACGCGGGTGTTTGCGTAATGCTGAAGCAAAAGTCCCACCCGCTTCAATGTCATATTTTATTTGTAATACCAAGTCTTTCATACTTGGATTGTCAAGTGAGTCAGCAACAATCTCAAAAGATTGAGTCAATGGCACACCCGCTTTCATCATGGTAGCTAATTGACGGGCAAAAATGGCAATATCGATAGGTTTGATGGATTTTTTGAAAGTGTAAAGTGGCTTTGGTTTTTTCTTGATACCTTTAACGCTGATACCTTGTTTGCGTAAAGTTGCTTTTGCTAACTCTAAACTACGGCTGGTAGTCTCCCCTTTTACTTTTTGTCCGCGTCGATTCACCCCATCATAGACAAAGTCTAACAGCATGTCGGTCTTCGCTTTTGCCATGTTACTACCCTCAAAATATTGTCTAATATAGATATTGCAAAGATGTACAACGATGCCTGACTCATTACATAAAAGAGGCATACTTTATTTTAACGTAAAAAACCAGTATAACTCTGTTTTATATTTAAGTATATCTGGTAGAAATTATTGCTGATTTATAAAAGTCCGTACAATTAACGCCCATCATCTCAGTCCTCATATAAATAATGGCATTACTCATATAAGGACAGTTTTAAATTTCCAAACCCCCTTTTATTAGTGCATTACTAAAAGCTGTTTTTTCGACAATTCAAGATTAAAAAGTAGTTGAGTTAATCATTTTGAACGTTTCTCTTTAGTGATCAGCAGTGTCTGTATTTTTGTGCGTATGCAACATGCGCATAGCCAGTATTCTTACTCAGAAGTGACGCGCATCATTTCTTGAATACTGGTTACGCCTTGTAAGACTTTTAAAATCCCAGAGCGACGCAGGTCTCGGAAGCCATTTTTGAGTGCAGCGTCTTTGATATCTATCGCGTTACCGTCTTCCATGATGATGCGTGAGATATCAGGGCTGACTTTCATGACTTCATAGATACCGACTCGTCCTTTATAACCTTCACGGCATTCATTACAGCCTACTGGCTCGTGAATGATGTTGTCTGGATTGTCCAAATCAGCGTCTGTAAAGCCGAGCTCAAGCAGACTTTGCTTAGGGATGTTAATAGGTTTTTTACAGTTTTTACACAAACGTCGTGCTAGGCGCTGGGCGATAACCAAGTTCACTGAAGTCGCAATATTAAAGGAGGCCACACCCATGTTACGCAGCCGCGTCAGTGTTTCAGGTGCTGAGTTGGTATGTAGGGTTGAGAGCACCATGTGCCCTGTTTGCGCTGCTTTAATTGCAATTTCAGCAGTTTCAAGGTCACGAATCTCACCAACCATGACGATATCAGGATCTTGGCGTAAAAAAGATTTGAGGGCATTTGCGAAAGTTAGACCCACTTTTGGATTGACGTTGACTTGATTGATCCCCTCCAAGTTAATCTCCACTGGATCCTCGGCAGTGGATATGTTGGTCGCGCCAGTATTTAAAATATTAATACCAGTATAAAGCGACACGGTCTTACCAGAACCAGTTGGTCCCGTGATAAGCAACATACCTTGCGGTTTATGCAGTGCCTCTAAAAACATATCTTGCTGATCAGATTCATAGCCGAGCGCTTCAATACCCAACATCGCTGAAGAGGGATCCAAAATACGAAGTACAAGTTTTTCGCCAAATAGGGTAGGCAGACAGCTTACTCGAAAGTCGATGGCTTTATCTTTAGATATCTTAAGCTTGATACGTCCATCTTGTGGCACACGGCGCTCTGAAATATCCATCTGCGACATGACTTTTAAACGGGCTGCAATTTTCCCAGCCAGTTGTACAGGTGGATTGGCCATTTTTTGCATTACCCCATCGACACGAAAGCGAACGCGATAGGTTTTTTCATAGGGTTCAAAGTGCAAGTCAGAGGCGCCCATACGAATGGCATCAACCAGCATTTTATTAACAAATTTTACAACAGGTGCTTCCTCGACGCTATCACTAAGCTTGGTCTCGCTTTCCTCTTCTTCACCTTCATCAAAGCCAATATTTAAATCGCTATCAGAGAAACTATTAAAATTTTGCATGGTATCAGCGTAAAGACTTTCAATACGCTTTTTTAACTTATCTTCTTCGACGACAATAGCTTCAATAGACAGCCGTGAATTAAAAGCAATAGCGTCAATTGCATCCACACGAGTTGGATCACTTAATGCGACGAATAAACGCTGTCCTCGTTTGAATAGTGGTAACGCATTAAATTTACGAACGATTTTTTCATCTACTAAGTCTTTTGGAATGACATCAATATGTAAGGCATTAAGGTCGAAAAGAGGATCACCAAAAGCTTGTGACAACATCTGCGCAAGATGATAAGCATCTGCCAATTTATTGTCGACTAGGTAGGGCACTAGTCCTACTTGTTGCTGTTGCGATTCGGTCTGCGCGATTTTCATATTCGCTTCGCTGACGATACCTTCGCTGATTAGCTGGTGCGCTAAACCACCATATTTGCTCGTGGTGATAGACATTACGACTTCTCCTTAATACCCAATATGCTATATATTTGTCTGAAATCCATATACTTCTGAGAGCCACTTACTATTATAATTTTTAACAGATACCTGCTATAAGTCATTGTTAGCCTTTAGGCTATCATTAATAACAGTCAATGCAGAGATGCTCTTACAAGAGATTTAGCAGAGAAAGCGTTTTAATAGTGTAGGTTATCAGTAGCTTGGTCGTTAGATTATTGATAATATTCTGTTATATATAGACACAATACTATAAAACATTACTTTAGTTTAAAGATTTTATATGGACGATTGAGTGTTTGATCCAAAAAATCATAGCTTGAGACAATGTCTAGAGCATATCCTCAATTTAATAGACTATCCTCTAAATAAGTTGAAAATGGTTGAATTTTGCCAAACATCGTTAAATAGCTTATCAATATCTCGATATTATTTGCGCTACTTTCCTTGTTTGATGCCAATTTATCTCATTTTTATCATCATTTTTTAGAGTGAGGATACGCCCTAATAAATATTCGCACTGACTGTCTGTTTTTCTGCTGGCGGCAGCATACTATAGCACTTGGGAATTATTTGTTATACTGGCGCGCATATTAGCCAAATTGGCAAGAATAGATGAAACAAGGTAGATGAGTATGCAAGCTTGGGTAATTGGTAATTGGAAACAAAATCCAGCAACGAGTCACGACGTCGATTTGTTGTTGAATAATTTGTTGACTACAATTGATGCTAAAGAGCAAGCCGCCACAGAACTGTCAAATAGTCGCTGTCAGTTGATGGTAGCACCAAGCTGTATTCATCTGGCAGCTGTCAGTGCGCATTTAGCTGGTAGTTCGATATTGAGTGCAGCGCAAGACGTCAGTGCGCATAGTGCCAGTGTTGGCGCTTATACGGGTGATTGCTCAGCACAGCAAATAGCAGACGCTGGGGCAACTTGGACGATACTGGGTCATTCTGAGCGTCGCCAGTATCATAGCGAGTCTCACGATACGTTATTGCAGAAAGTGACTCACGCACTCACCCAAGGTTTGGGCGTGGTATTTTGTATTGGTGAAACTCAGGCTCAATATGATGATAAGCAAACCCTTGACGTAATTGACACTCAGTTATCAGTAATAAAAGAAGTAATTACTACCCAACCAGATCTCATATCATCACTATCTGATCGATTGATCATTGCTTATGAGCCAGTGTGGGCGATTGGTACTGGCAAAGTCCCAACTGTGAGCGAAGTCAGTCAAACACATCAGCATATTAAGCAAACCATCACAGGCTTTGCAGAATCACTAAAGGTAATGAGTGTATTATATGGTGGTAGTGTCAATGCGGATAATGCCGATAGCTTCGCTGCAGATCCTATGATTGATGGGGCATTGGTTGGCGGCGCATCATTAAAGGTAGAGAGTTTTTTGGCAATTGCCAATGCCTTTAGTCGAGCTAAAGACTAGTCAATAAAGATAAAACGTGCATTTCATGGCGCTCTCGATTATAAAATGTCTTTATCAGTTGGCAAAAGTAGGTTTAACAGTGCCCTTGCAATCGTGTACAATGCGCCTTATTTATATAATCGATTTGGCAGCATTACCCGTCAATTGCTATTCCTATTAACCGTAAGATTTATTTTCCGTTATCAGTCGTCATTACGCGGCAAAAGAGGCCACCATGTTTACGTTTATATTAGCCCTGCATATTATCGTGGCGATTGCCATGATCGGCTTGATTTTGATACAGCATGGTAAAGGGGCAGACGCTGGAGCTTCTTTTGGCGCTGGCTCGTCAGGTACGGTTTTTGGTGCGGCAGGAACAGCGAACTTTTTAACGCGTGCGACAGCAGTATTAACAGTGATATTTTTTATCACCAGTATGACGCTAGCCGTTCACGCGCGCAAACAGGCTGAAGATCAGTTCCGTTTAGATGCACCTGTGTCAGCACCACAAACGCCGCGTCCATTGACACAGAATCCTCAATAACTGTATTTTAAAGAAACTTGCCTTTAATAGCTGTCTTTAGTCATTGCCTTTTAATTGAGGCAGCTCTTGCTATTTTGAGGCGTTAGATTTACAATGCTTTTCTGTTTTAGCAGTCTGATTCTATCGATGCCTACCTTAAGCATCTATTATGATAGATTAGATAGTAATAATAGAGCAGTGAAAAATGCGATTGTGGTGGAATGGTAGACACGCCATCTTGAGGGGGTGGTGGCGCAAGCTGTGGGGGTTCAAGTCCCCCCAATCGCACCAAGTTTTTAAAGTTGTAACGTATTAAGTGCGGCGTTAGTAATATAGGTAAGAAATTTAGTTTTATTTATTTAAAATAAAGATTGACACTTATATAAAACCCCCCTATAATACGCACCATAGATTGATGCGGGGTGGAGCAGTCTGGTAGCTCGTCGGGCTCATAACCCGAAGGTCGTTGGTTCAAATCCAGCCCCCGCTACCACTTTTTATACTGATGTTTTATACACTAAATTTGTCAGTAACGATTAGCCCACCATTATGTTTGTGGGTTTTTTTGTATCTGACGGTCAGTGGTATCGCGGTATCTATCCTACTTATGCTAAGCTCTAGTTCTATAGAGTGCGATATTATTCGTTATTGGTTGTCACCTGCCGCTATCGGCGCGCTGCTTCTTAAGCACACTATCCTTTATTCCTCACTCCTTTATCGATAGTACTGCTTTGTGAATAATAAAAGCATTGTCTGGCTGAGCTTGATGTTTTTTGTGCTCATCCCTATATAAGCGCATATCATATAAAATAATATGTTTGTGATTTAAGATAATATAATGACTGTGTCTCTTACTAATAAATAAATTCCATGAGTGAGCGACAATTAAGCGGTTTACTAAGTACGATAGATACGTGAATAGGAAAAGATAAATAGATTATGAAGCTTTCAACCAAAGTTACAGAACTGACTAATATTATTGCTCCTGCCGTCGCGGCTTGCGATGTGGCATTATGGGGTATCGAGTTTGCACCGCAAGGCAATCGCTCTTTATTACGCATCTATATTGAGGCATTGCCAGAAGAGCAGGCCCAAAATAAACAAGTAACCATTGAAAACTGTGCAGCAGTGAACCATCAAGTGAGCGGTATTCTTGAGGTTCATGATCCGATTGCTGGCGAGTTTATCTTAGAAGTCTCTTCACCAGGTTTCGACCGTGCATTCTTTTCAGATGAGCAGATGCATGCCTATGTTGGTCAAACCGTCAGCTTGCGTTTAATACAAGCGATTGGTGAAGGTGATCAAAAACGTCGCAAAGCGACAGGTACTTTAGATAGTATCGATGCAAATGTCTTAAATCTGACATCAAGCGATGGTCAGCAGTTTGAGATTGCGCTGAGTAATATTGATAAAGCCAATTTGATTTATGAAGATGCCTAAGCTTTTGTACAGCTTGGTTTGATTTGAAAACTTGAAGTAACAAATCATCCATCAGCATTTTAATATCCAAACAGCTTATATAGCTTACGGTGAAAATATAATAGCAATACATAAATTATAAAATTTAAGTCAATTAAAAATGATAGGACAGGTATAGCATGAGTCGTGAAATCTTAACGGTAGTAGAAACTGTCAGTAATGAAAAGGGCTTAAATCCTGAAGATATCTTTGAAGCGATAGAAGATGCTTTGGTGGTATCGACTAAGAAAAAAGTATACACCGAACAGCCAGAAGTGGCAGTACGGGTTGCTATCGACCGTACAACGGGCGATTATGATACTTATCGTTATTGGACAGTGGTTGCAGATGAAGACCATGAAATGCCTGCTTGTCAGCTAGCCATCAGCGATCTTGATCCAGAAGAATGGTCAATCGGCGATGTCAAAGAAGAACAGATTGAATCGATTGAGTTTGGTCGTATTGCTGCGACTCAAGCCAAACAAGTCATCATCCAAAAGATTCGTGAAGCTGAGCGTAATTTAGTAGCAGATGCTTTTGAGCCACGTGTTGGCGAGATGATGTATGGCGAAGTCAAGAAGCAGACTCGTGATGGCTATATCATTGATCTAGGTGACAATGCCGAAGGCTATTTGTCACGTGATCAGATGCTGCCGCGTGAGCAATTACGTGCAAAATCACGTATCAATGCCATTTTGTATCATGTAAACCGTGAAAACCGCGGCGCTCAGTTGCTACTGTCTCGTACTCATCCTGAAATGCTTTCAGCATTGATGCAAAAAGAAGTGCCTGAAATTGCCGAACAAATTATTGAAATCCGCAACGTCGCGCGCTTGCCGGGTACTCGTGCTAAAATAGCTGTGAAAACTAACGATCATCGTATCGATCCAGTTGGTGCTTGTATTGGTATGCGTGGTACACGTATCCAAGCCGTACAGCAGGAGCTTGATGGCGAACGCATTGATGTGGTGGTGTGGTCAGATGATCCAGCACAGTTCATTATCAGTGCTTTAGAGCCAGCTGACGTCAGTAGCATCATTTTGGATGAAGATACGCAGACAGCTGATATTATTTTTAGTACCAATGATCAGTTGGCACGTGCGATCGGTTCACAAGGTCAAAACGTACGTTTGGCGTCTGAGCTAACGGGCTATAAGCTTAATATGATGCTAGAAGAAGAATATCAGCAGCGTCAACAAAACGAATCGAAAGCCTTTATCGAATTATTCTATGAACGTTTAGAAGTGGATAAAGACTTAGCACAAGCACTGGTCGATATTGGTTTTACCAGTATTGAAGAAGTGGCTTACGTACCAGTTGAAACCTTTTATGATATCGAAGGTCTAGACGATGAAGCGATTGAGATGATTCAAGAGCGTGCAAAAGAAGTGGTCATCGCTGATGAGCTGGTCAAACAACAGAACATGAAAGAGCCAAGTCAAGAGCTACAAGAGCTTGAAGGTATGACAGTCAATTGGGCCTATAAAATGGCACAAAAAGACATTATTACCGTTGATGATTTGGCAGAACAAGCAGTCTTCGATCTCGAAGATATCGAAGGTTTAGACTCTGAAACCGCAGGAAAACTCATCATGAAAGCTCGGGAATCTTGGTTCAATGAATAAGCGGTAACTGCATATCGCTGTCTTTTAGTGATATGCTATCGATAATAAAGTGCTGGTATGAGCGCAGTACCAATACCAGCCTTACCCCAATCATTTGTAGCCAACAACTGAATTGAACATATAGCAAATAATAGACAGTAGGTGATAATAAATGGCAGATAAGACCGTCAAAGAACTGGCAGATATGGTAGGCAAAAGCGCAAGTGCTGTACAACAGCAATTGGTAGATGCTGGACTGCCTGCTCGTGCAGAGGGTGACCTAGTCACTGAGCTTGAGCAAGAGAAGTTGGTGACGTATTTAAAGCAAAGTCATGGTCAGCAAGAAAAGCGTCGTATTAGTCTTAAATCTAAGACAACTAGCACTGCGCGCGTGACCGGCTCTTCAGGTAAATCTAAGAGCGTCAATGTGGAAGTGCGTAAAAAGAAAGTATTTGAAAAGCCTGATCCAGAAAAAATGGCTGAAGAGTTGGCTGCGCGTGAGCAAGCGATGATTGAGTCGCAAGAACGTGCTGCTAAAGATGCTGAAGAGCGTGCTGCTACCAAGAAGAAATCTGAAGAACGTCAAGCTGCAACCTTGGCTGCAATGCGTGCAAGCTTAGGCTCTAGCAAAAAGTCAGATGATAAAAACGATGATATCTCAACCTCAGTGGTTGTGAAGAAAGGTGGCAAAACCACTGTCGAAGTCAAACCTAAAGACCAACCGAAGAAAAAAGTTGCAGCGACGAAACCGAAAGTTGAAACGGCGGTTGAACGTAAAGCGCGCGAAATGCGTGAGAAAGAAGAAGCTCGTTTACGTGAAATCGAAACAGAAACACGCCGCGCTCAAGCTGAAGAAGCACAGAAACGTACGCTTGAACAAATGCGTAAAATGGCTGGAAAATATACAGATCAGCCTGCTTCTGAAGTTCGTAAAGACGAGCCACTAGCAGAAGGTTTGGTTGGTGATGCCTTAGAAGAATCATTTGAAAAAGAACGTCGTGAAATCAAGCGTGGCACCAGTAGTACTAGTGCTCGTGGCCGTGGTCGTCGTAAGAATCAAGATGAGCGTGAGATCAAAAACCGTAAAAACGGTTTGCGTTCAACGCAAGCATCACAGCATAAGTTCGAAAAACCTGTTGAAAAAATTGTTTACGATGTTGAGATTAGTGAACAAATTACAGTCGCAGATCTTGCTCAACGTATGGCAGTTAAAGCGCGCGAAGTCACCAAATTGCTTATGAAAATGGGTGAGATGGCTCGTGAGTCAGATACGATTGATCAAGCGACAGCAAGTTTGCTCGTTGAAGAGATGGGTCACAATCCAGTACTAGTTAGTGATACTAAGGTTGAAGACGATCTACAAGACGCCGTTGATGAGCGTAGCAGTAACGTTCAAACTCGTCCGCCAGTAGTCACAATCATGGGTCACGTCGATCACGGTAAGACATCATTACTTGATAAAATTCGTGAAACAAAAGTGGCAACTGGTGAAGCAGGTGGTATTACTCAGCATATCGGTGCTTATCATGTTAAAACCGATCGTGGTGTGATTACCTTCCTTGATACTCCAGGTCACGCGGCCTTTAGTGCTATGCGTTCACGCGGTGCACAGGCGACTGATATTGTTGTGTTAGTTGTTGCCGCTGATGATGGTATGATGCCGCAAACAGCAGAAGCTATTGATCATGCTCGTGCTGCTGGTACGCCAATTATCGTTGCAATTAATAAAATGGATAAGCCAAGCGCTGATCCAGATCGCGTCCTTAATGAATTGACTGCTAAAGAAGTCGTTTCAGAAGAGTGGGGCGGCGATACCCCAATGGCTCGTATCTCAGCCAAAACCGGTGATGGTATTGATGAGCTGTTAGAACTTATTAGCCTACAAGCTGAACTAATGGAGCTAGAGGCACCGTTAGACGGCGCTGCTCAAGGTGTGGTCATTGAATCAAGACTTGAAAAAGGGCGCGGTCCGGTTGTTAGCGTCTTAGTTAAAAAAGGTACGTTGAAGCAAGGCGACTTGGTCTTGGCAGGCGAGCATTACGGTAAAGTTCGTGCGATGACTGATGAACATGGTAAGCGTATTCAATCAGCAGGTCCTTCTATCCCTGTAGAAATTTTAGGCCTACCTGAAACGCCAGCAGCTGGCAGCGAGTTCTTAGTCTTAACCGACGAGAAAAAAGCTCGCGAAGTGGCAGAGTTTAGAAGCAACCGTGAGCGTGAGCGTCAACTTGAACGTCAGAATGCCATGCGTTTAGAAAGCATGTTTGATCAGATGGAACAAGGTGATGTGTCATTCTTGAATATCGTATTGAAAACGGATGTTCGTGGTTCGCTTGAAGCGTTACTTTCTGCCTTGAATGAGCTATCAACTGATGAAGTTAAAGTCAGAGTAATTAGCTCAGGCGTCGGTCCTATCTCTGAATCTGATGTGACACTTGCAGAATCTAGCGAAGCGGTATTGTTAGGTTTCAACGTTCGTGCTGATGCGACCGCACGTCGCAAAGCAGATGCCGCCAACATGGATATCCGTTATTACAGCGTTATCTATGGTTTGATTGATGATGTAAAAGCAGCTATGAGTGGTATGCTTGCGCCAGAACATCGTGAGAAAATACTTGGTGTTGCAGACGTTCGTGAAGTATTCCGTTCTAGTAAGTTCGGTGCTGCTGCTGGTTGTATGGTGGTTGAAGGTACAATTTATCGCAACAAACCTATCCGCGTATTGCGTGATGATCAAGTTATCTTTACTGGTCAATTGCAATCATTGCGTCGCTATAAAGAAGACGTTAATGAAGTACGTACTGGCATGGAATGCGGTATGGCTGTTCGTGGCTATGATGTCGAAGCTGGCGATAAGATCGAAGTCTTTGAAATCCAAGAGTTTGCACGTACTATCTAACGTTACAGTTCGATAGCAGGATATCTAATCATGCAATACGCTTAATCAGCTGAGCAGATTAGTATCTTCTCAATATCTAGCTGTACTTAGGCCTAACAGGTACATCCTGCTAGGCCTTTTTTACCAACTATTAGTCCTAAAATTTGTTAATAAGCCAATATATCAATCAGCGAAAATAAGCCATATTAAAGTAAGGTAACAATATGAACCAACGTCTACAACGCTTAGCCGACCAAATTCAGCGTGAGCTTGCTGTTCTCATCCGTGATGCAGTCAATGACCCTCGTTTGACTGGTTTTGTCACTATTTCCAGTGTCAAGGTTAGTCCTGACTTAGGATATGCTGATGTCTATGTCACCATCATGGAGCCTGAGCTTAACGATTCCATGAATAAGACCAATCATGAAGAGAGTATCAAAGTACTTAATAAAGCGGCGGGCTTTTTGCGCACCGAATTAAGCCACAGCCTAAAAACACGTACCACACCACGCTTGCGTTTTCATTATGACGAAGTGACTGCTCGTGGTAATTACATGATGGATTTAATCAGTAAAGCAGTTATTAAGACTGAAGAAAATGAGTCTGACGAGCAAGAAAACGAAGAGTAGAAGGGTAAAAGTCGTTATGTCTATCGCATCTACGCAAGCGGATAAAAAGTTTAGTAATCACCCTAACAAGATTAAAGTCTCGGGTGTTATTTTAGTTGATAAACCCAAAGGCATGACTTCACAGCAAGTGGTGTCAAAGGTGAAGTATCTTTTTAAGTCGCCAAATCATGACAGTAAAAAAGCGGGGCATACAGGGACACTTGATCCAATGGCAACCGGTCTATTGCCGATTTGTATGGGTGAAGCGACGAAATTTAGTCATTATCAGCTAGATGCGGACAAATCCTATCAAGCAACTATTCTACTTGGTGGTCAAACTGATACTGGTGATGCCGATGGACAAATCACTGCTAAGGCACCCATTCCAAAATTTGATGATGTACTTTTAGACAAAGTCGCCCAGCAGTTTTTAGGTGCCCAGCAGCAGATACCGCCGATGTATTCTGCACTAAAAAAAGATGGTAAAAAACTCTATGAGTATGCTCGTGCGGGAATCGAGGTAGAACGAGCGCCTAGAGATATTGTAATCAAGGCCATTGATTTAAAAGCGCTTGATCATGAGAAAATTCAATTGACAGTGACCTGTACTAAAGGTACTTATGTGCGTGTACTCGGTGAAGATATCGCCAAAGCGATGGGTACATTAGGGCATTTGACTGCATTACGCCGTACGCAGGTTGGTGATTTCAAAATCAATGATGCGATTACTTTGCCAGACTTGGAAGTATTAGCGTTTGATAACAGGCAAGAGCAATTGATGCCGGTAGATGCTTGCATTAATATTGAAGCTGAGATGGTATTGACGGTTGAGCAGTGTGAGCGTATACACATGGGTCAACGTTTGAATGTATTTGAGCAACTGACAGACAGTCTGCGCGACTATATTTCAAATAGTATCAGTCATCAGTCGTCTGTGTCAGAAAACAACGATATTCAACTAGATAGTGATATGGTTAGTAGTGACGATGACCAACAACCCTTGATCCATGAGATTCCAGCTGATATTCGTTTGATAAATCAGCAAGGTCAGTTTCTTGGATTGGGTGCCGTAAGTCTCAACGGTAGATTGCAGCCTAAAAAATTAATCCAGCGTTAATGTTACGGTTCTTATATAACCCTCGTTTAAACACGATTTAGCTTACTAATAGTTTACACTAATCACATATCCTCACATTTTATTGCAGGTTTCATCTATGGTGGAACCTGTTTTTTTTGTACTTTAGATCTACCGGATAGGAAGTCTGGATAGAAAAATAAATCGAACTAAGACTCTAAGAATAAGAACATAAAAAAATAATAAGATAAAAAGTCATATATCAAAAATAAAAACTAGGTTCGAAAGAGAATATTTAATAGGAACAAGATGGGTCAAAGGAAGACTATACAGCCAATAATAATAACGACTTATAAAAATAAAGTATGAATAATAAAAATACCAAAAGAAAATCACTCATAACGAAAAAAGGAATATCATGAAAACCATTGCTTTTTTACTACACAATAACTTCGAGCAAGCAGAATACGAAGAGGTTAATAATCAACTCAAAGATAAAGGTTACAAGACACTTCTTATAACCACAAATAAAGAAAAAGAAGTGCAAGCCATGCAGCAAGATGTAGACAAGGGCGACACCTTTATTGCTGATATTTTTGCAAAAGACGCAAGCGTTTCTGATTATGATGCGTTGGTACTACCAGGTGGTACTGTCAATGCGGATACGATTCGTGGCAATGAAGAGGCTCATAGTATTATCAATGCTATCAATGATGCAGGCAAGCCATTAGCTGTCATTTGCCATGCTCCTTGGGCACTTATCAATACAGGTATTGCCAAAGGTAAAACGCTCACTGCTTATCATACGCTGCAGATAGATTTAGAAAACGCTGGTGCAAAATTTGTAGATCAAACAGTACAGGTAGACGGTAATTTGATTACTTCACGTAATCCAGATGATATCAGCAATTTCGTTGATGCTATTGATAAGGCATTATCTTAATTTTTCTACCCATTTACTGAATAATTAATTATTTATATTTCTTAAACGTTCACAACCGTAACTGAGGAAAATATTATGTCAAATTCTAATCCAAACGATACCAAGCTTGAGCAACAACGTTCTGAGTCAGCAACTGCAGCGCTTAAAAGCCAAACTGAGAACAATCATACTGCAGATAGTGAAGCCGCAGCAGAGCGTATTGCGGACAACCTAGGAAATGCTAAAGAAGACAAGTAGAGTATGTAAAGTGTCATCCATAATAAGGTGACACTGATATATTTGCTTATCATATCAATATCACTGATGACATTTGCATTTCAATGTAAAAAGTATAAAGCAGCTACTTCAAAAAATAATAATTCAGGAGCTAATATGAGTAAATCATTGAATAATATGGATGAGCAAGAAAAAGAGATTAAAAGGCTTGCAGAAGACATCAATCCTAGCGAGCATGCTACTCCTGATAGTTTAGCAGAAGTTACCACAGCTGCACCGCTTGAAGATGATGAACTAGGCGGTAACGCGATGGAAGATGACGTTAAGAAATAAGCAAATTTTATTGCCTATTGACGGATGATTTAACTATAAAAAATAAATCTGACTTTACAAGTATTATGAAAAACTGCTGCTAGTTCAGCAGTTTTTTGTTATAATCACCGTCACATTTACATTAGGTTGAGATAAGACATCGTGCTTTATAGGCTGTCCAAAACGGATAGTTATATTAAGTGCTCTCTCATCGCAACTTATCCTAAATGGTCGTTATGACTCATTAGCTTGTCGTACACTAGGTCAACTCTAGTAATGCAGGGTTGTCCTGAATGACGTGCAGGCTATTTTATTTACTATTCTACTGCTTTAGATCTTACTCAAATTCGAGAATGTCTTAAAGCTTTTAGCATTGCCGGAGATATTTATGCTAACTAATACCGATCGCGAACAAATCATTGCTCAATACCAACGTGGCGAAAATGACACTGGTTCTCCAGAAGTTCAAGTAGCTCTATTGAGTGCTCGTATCAACGATTTGCAGAACCATTTTAAAGCACATAAAGCTGACCATCATAGCCGTCGCGGTCTTATCCGTATGGTTAACACGCGTCGTAAATTGCTTGATTACCTAAAAGGTAAAGATCTTGGTCGTTACACCACGCTTATCAGCCAGTTAGGTCTACGTCGTTAATCTAACGACAATAGTACGAGTGGATGCTAAAATAAAAGAAGCCATCATATGGTGCTATTTTAGAATTTTTGCTGAATCGCTTGGAACTTGCTTGTTGCTATCGATAAAACAGATTTTTCTAAAAACGGTGTGGAATAGTTTCACGCCGTTTTTTTATGCTTATTCATTTTCAAGATTGATTTTGGATAGCATTGGTTATAAAGACCAATTCAAAGTAGGTAATAGAATTTTTCGTGAAAACAGTAATACTAGAGCCTAGAGCTAAGTGTTTTCTATCGATAATTGCTGTGTTCGGCAATTCATTGGTCAATGGCTATAAATCACTGTAAAATAATGCCTTGTGAGTTTGATAGTATATCTACTACATATATGGTGACTATTTATAAAATACCCGTTTCTTAGCTTATAGAATAGCTAGCTGCGCTAATACCTGACTCTCAAAAGCGCAGAAAAATAGCCTATAGGGTTTTTAGCACCGAAGTCTTTTGACTTAAGGTCTTTTTGATAGTATTTATAGTAAAGCCAAAATTGAACGACCAAATATACACAATAGTACGATGTCTAGCACCGATAGGCATATGGAATAACTAGGTAATGTTATTGGCACTGGTTGAGATGATTTCTGAGAGAAAGACTGTCAATTATTAGTCATATACACTAGTAGTCACATACACAGAATTTTAATGAAAAATATCAGCTTTTTATAATGCTGATATTACTTTCGTCAGTCAACATTAGGAAGATTATATGACAATGTTTAACACCATTAAGCGTGAATTTCAGTATGGCAACCAACAGGTTGTGATCGAGACAGGTCGTATTGCTCGTCAAGCAAACTCTATCTTAGTACATATGGGCGGCGTTACGGTACTTGTCGCAGCAGTGGTAAAGTCAGAGGCTAAAGAAGGTCAAAACTTCTTTCCGCTAACGGTCAACTATCAAGAAAAAATGTATGCAGCGGGCAAAATCCCAGGTGCCTATGGCAAACGTGAAGGTCGTGCAAGCGAGTTCGAAACCCTAACCTCACGCTTGATTGACCGCCCGATTCGTCCGCTATTCCCTGAAGGTTATGTTAACGAAATTCAAATTACGGCAACGGTTGTTTCATCAGATAAGACTCAGTCTGCAGATATCGCAGCCTTAATCGGCGCATCAGCGGCACTGGCTATCTCTGATGCACCATTCAATGGTCCAGTCGCAGCTGCCCGTGTTGGCTTTATCAACGGCGAGTACATCCTGAACCCAACCATTGAGCAGCTTAAAGAGAGTGATCTTGATTTGGTTGTGGCTGGTACGAAGTCTGCGGTACTAATGGTTGAATCTGAAGCCGCAGAGCTGTCAGAAGATCAAATGCTAGGCGCGGTATTATATGGTCATCAACAACAGCAAATCGTTATTGATAACATTGCTTCAATGGCAGAAGAAATCGGTACTGCTAAGCAGCAGTATACTGCCCCTGAGCGTGATCAAGCGCTTACCAGCAGCATGAAAGAGCAGTTTGGTGAGCAAGTTGCTGACGCTTATACGATTACTGATAAGCAAGAGCGTTACACTAAGCTTGACGAAATCAAGCAGTCAATTATTGATGCACTTGCTGGTGATGCTGAGTCAGAAAGTTATACTGATACCGTAACTGAGCTTAAAGAAATTTATAACGATCTTAAATATCGTACGGTTCGTGATAATATCTTGTCAGGCAAGCCGCGTATTGATGGTCGTGATCTTGAGACTGTTCGTGCCCTCGACGTACAAGTTGGTGTATTGCCATACACGCATGGTTCAGCATTGTTCACACGCGGTGAAACGCAAGCATTGGTTACGACCACGCTTGGTAACAGCCGTGACGTCAACATGATTGACTCACTAGGTGGCACGATTCGTGACCATTTCATGCTGCATTACAACTTCCCGCATTTCTCAGTTGGTGAAACAGGTCGTGAAGGTATTCCAAAACGTCGTGAAATCGGTCATGGTCGTCTAGCTCGCCGCGGTGTACAAGCGATGCTACCGGATAGCGAACGCTTCCCTTATGTCATCCGTGTGGTATCAGAGATTACTGAGTCAAATGGTTCATCTTCTATGGCGTCTGTTTGCGGCGCAAGCTTGGCATTGATGGATGCTGGTGTTCCACTAAAAGCACCAGTTGCTGGTATCGCTATGGGTCTGGTTAAAGAAGGTGAGCGTTTCGCTGTACTATCAGACATCTTAGGTGATGAAGATCATCTTGGCGATATGGATTTTAAAGTTGCTGGTTCTAAAGATGGTATCACTGCGCTGCAGATGGACATCAAAATCGAAGGTATTACCCCTGACATCATGGAGCAGGCACTTAAGCAAGCCCATGCTGGTCGTATCCACATCTTAGAAGCGATGAATAAAGTATTGCCTGAGAGTCGTACTGAAATCAACGCTCATGCACCAAACTATGCGGTTATCGAAATCAATCCGGATAAAATCCGTGACGTAATCGGTAAAGGCGGAGCGATGATTCGTCAGCTAACCGAAGAGACTGGCGCAGTTATCGATATCGATGATGGCGGCACGATTCGTATTTTTGGTGAGAACAAAGCGGCAACTAAAGCAGCTATCGGTAGAATCGAAGCATTGACGGCAGAAGTTGAAGTGGGCAAAACTTATGAAGGTACGGTTGCTCGTATCGTTGATTTTGGCGCGTTTATTAACGTCTTGCCAAACACTGATGGCTTGGTACATATCTCACAAATCGCTGAAGAGCGCGTTGAGAATGTTTCTGACTACCTAAAAGAAGGTCAGATCGTTAAAGTCTTCGTCCAAGACGTCGATAACCGTGGTCGTATTAAATTGACTATGAAAGGTATCGAGCAAAGCTAATCGATATCTAATATAGTCAACATATAAAAACCGCTTTAAGTCTCTTGTCATGAGTACTTAAGGCGGTTTTTTTATGGGTGTAAAGTAAAATCTTATTTGCAGTAGAATATCTTATTAAAGTAACTGGTCTATATTAAAGTCTTTAGGAAGATGAATATCGATACGAACTTTAGGCAAATCTTGTAGTTGCTGTATGAGTAACGGTAAGATATCAGCGTGCCAGTCTAACGCAAGTGAGCCTGTGTTTGCTAAATTGGCTGCGTTAGACACGTTAGCTGTCTCATTTCGTAAGTGGTTATGAATAAGGGGACGTGCGAGGAGGGCAATTCTACGAATACCTTGATAACGGATAAGCGGGATAAGCTGCTCAGATAAATCATTCAACGCGGCAATTAACCATTGTGACCGTGTGGGGTGGTAAGGATGATTTGATACCACAAAATTAGCGATATAACTGGGCTGATTGCCATTACTGCTGATGCTTAAACCAGCTTGCTCAAGCACGCGTTTATGCAGTAAGCAGCTGCCAACACTCAGACTGCCATCGCGGCATGCGCGATAGTAACGTTGATAATTATCAGCAAATAAAGTTTTAGCTTTTGTGAGAACAGGATCTAAAAGAATCCCTGCAGTATTGACTGGTAGAATAAGCAGCTGCGCGCTACTATTTAAGATAGGGGCGTGGGTAAGTTGCAAAGTCGCCATTGTCAGCCCCTTGATAAAAGTCTAATAATTAGCTACTGTTTGTCGCCGTTTGTCTCGGCTTCTAATTGCGCTATTTGTTGTTCAAGTAGGGCGATTTGCTCTGCTTTCATATCAGTTAATTGCTTGTTCATCGTCAGTTGTTCAGCAGCCAATTTTTCTTGTTCAGCTAAGCGCTTACGCTCGTCTTCTAAGCGATCTATTTCCTCTTTGGCAAGACTATCTTTTTCTGGCAAAGCCGCATTTAAGATCGCATCAGCATTAGGTATTTGATTAACTGTGGTTATCTCATCAGTATTTGACGTTAAGCCACTATTATTTGAACTATTATCATTATTACCTAAAGGCGTAGCATCTAATTGAGTAGCGCTATCTGGTTCGGTAGTCGACGGTGTACTTTCAATAGGCGCAGTATTAGTGTCTATCGAATTGTTTTTCCAGACCAAGTAGCCAATCAATAATGCCGCTAATATAATAATTGACCACCATTTCTGGCGTGACTTAGTGGGCTTTTTTTTCAGTGATTTGGTTGACAGAGGACGCATTTTTTGGCTTTTCATACTATAGTCGATTTATGTTAGAAATATAAGTAGCCATACTATAGCAAACTCAAAATAAAAAGCCTATCTATTGCTAGATAGGCTGGTAGCTATTAAGACTTAACGCTTAATATTTAAGGTTTGAATTTTACTGTGCCGCTGGTACCAGTAGCCATAGCATCACGTATAAGCTGATCTTCAGCATGGTTTTTGGCACTGATGGCATCAGGGTCAGGGCGATGTTCGCTATGTCCACATAATGTGCATTCAATATACTCATCAGGTTCTGGGGTGACGACGTTTATTTGTACCACCGCATCCATCGCTTGACACTTAGGGCAGCGAACACCGGATAAAAACTGTCGCTTTGGTCGCGTTGATTGATAGCGCATTTAAATCATCCCATGTGTTGTTGAGGCATTAGCAGCAGCACTGCCTTTTTTAGTATCAGAAAAACCGCTATGACGTAACAAAGCATCGATACTAGCACTGCGACCACGGAAGTTTTCAAAGTTGATCTTGGCAGGGAAACTACCACCAACGGATAAAATTGTCTCACGGAAGGCTTTACCAGTGACTGGGTTAAAAATACCTTCTTCTTCAAACTTGCTAAAGGCATCTGCCGATAGCAACTCTGCCCATTTATACGAGTAATAACCTGCCGCATAGCCGCCTGCAAAGATATGACTAAAGCCGTTGGCAAAACGGTTATAGTCAGGCGTCTGCATGATAGCGATGTCGTCTCGAACGTTATTTAGCGTGTCTAAGATACCTTGATAATCAAGTGCTGGCGTGTGTGCATGAATCAATAAGTCAAACAGTGCGAACTCGATTTGACGTAGAGTTTGCATACCGCTTTGGAAATTCTTCACCGCCAATAACGCTTTAAGTTTGTCTTTTGGTAAGGGTTCACCTGTTTCGACATGACTGCTAATCAGCGCTATACCTTCGGCATCCCATGCCCAGTTTTCCATAAATTGACTGGGCAACTCGACTGCATCCCACTCGACGCCATTGACACCAGCGACATCACCGACCGTCACTTGGGTTAATAAATGATGTAGGCCATGACCAAACTCATGGAATAGAGTCAATACTTCATCGTGAGTCAATAAGCTTGGCTTGCCATCAAGGGCAGGAGTGAAATTACCCACCATAAAGCATACTGGTAGCTGCTGATGATTTTGTTCATCGTAAGTATAACGTGACTGGAAACCACTCATCCACGCGCCGCCGCGTTTACCACTGCGTGCAAATAAGTCAAAGTAAAAGCCACCAAGCAAGTTATCATCAGCATCGAATAACTGATAAAAGCTGACATCGTCGTGCCAGTGCGATACGGAATCACTTTGCTCTTGAACTTTGATACCGTACAGCCGTTCAACGATGGCAAATAATCCGCTAATTACTTTTGGTAAGGGAAAGTACGGGCGGATTTCTTCCTGCGATAAGCTGAACTCGCTTTGTTTTACTTTTTCGGCAATATAAGCACTGTCCCATGCCTGTAACTCATCTATACCATAATCCTGCGCATACTTTTGCAACTGAGCTAAGTCTTGCTTAGCCGCTGGAGTTGCTTGAGTAGCCAAATCCCGTAAAAAAGTTTCTACTTCTGCCACACTATCTGCCATTTTCGTCGATAGTGAGACTTCTGCATAATTGTTAAAACCTAATAGCTTGGCTTTTTGCTCACGTAATTGCAGGATTTGACTCATGATATCGGCGTTGTTTAGCGACTCACCTTTGGCATTGGTGTGCGCATCAAACTCAGAAGCACGCGTGACATAAGCGCGGTATAGGGTTTCGCGCAGATCGCGGTCATCCGCATGAGTCATGATGGCAAGATAAACAGGAATATTTAAGCTTGCTACGTAATAAGGACTTGGTAACGCATCGACTTCTACTTGCGTAAGCGTACCGTTAGCAAGCTGACGGGCTTTATATTGTTCGCCAGCGTCTGCGAGTAGCGCCAGTCCGCTTTCCGTTAAACCCGTCAATTGCTCTTGCTGTAGCGGTAGGGCATAGGCTTGGGTAGCATCCAATACGTTGTCTGAAAAGGTCGCTGATAAGGTGGAAAGCTGACTTTGAATAGCTGCAAATTTTTCTTGTTCATCTCTTGGTAATGCAACACCTGACAGCTCAAAACTGCGTAGCGCCAGCTCAATAGCCCGCGCTCGTGCAGGTTCAAGGGCGGCAAAAAATGCTGTGTCATTGACGATAGTTTGATAGCGATTAAATAGCGGCTGATGCTGTCCCACTCGTGTGCCATAGGCAGATAGTTTAGGTAGCAGTTCATGATGGACATGACGAATGTCATCATTGCTCATGACGCTATTCAGGTGCGATAGAATGCCCCAACTGCGATCCAATGCCAGATTAATATGATCAAAAGTCATAATATCCGCCAGTGCTTGCTCAGCACTGATATCAGTAGTGCTGTTATGGCTGTCCGTATCTGCGCTCATTTCATCTAAAAATGTATTGGCTGCATCGATTGCACTGATGACATGGCTTTGTAATGTACTTGGCGAAACGTTGTCAAAATCGACAAGGCGTAAATCTGTAGGAAGGGTTTTCATAAAAGTATCCGATATCTGATCGTAGTGAATGAATTATTATTGAGTAAACGTCGCTTTATATAAGAGATTGGCTTGCCGTGACATCTAGAACATCATTAGCGTTGTGTTATTTTTCTTTTTTGCTGTCTTATCGATAAGCTATATAAAAGATGGGTTCGTTTGACGAAAATACAACCTAATCATTGACTATAAAGAAAGTGAATCGAGAAGATAGTGGATATTTAAGGGGTTTAAAAGGGATCAGTCAGTCTTTTAGAACAATACAGAGTGTTCTACTTACAAAGCGCTATCATTTGCTTGCAAATTAACCCTACAGCGAGTGAGGTTTGACTGCTAGCATCAAGGCAATGGAATAAAAAGATTAAGCGCTATTGATAGCAAAAACTATGAATCAGTTGATTCATATTAAAAATCACAATGTTAAAAGTAAATGATAATAAAACAAGGAGCAATAAATGAAAGCGACTCTCAAAAGTTTACGTGAAACCAAAGCCAATCCTGCGGTTAGTATCTTTGTTAAGACTCATCGCGAGCATCCTGCTAATGATAAAGATCCCATTGCCCTGAAGAACCAATTAAAAGTGGCTGAAGAACGCTTAACCAACGAATACGATAAGCGCACAGCGACTACCATACTCGATAAGATCCATGATAAAACCAAAGAGCTAAATCACAACTTAAATCTTGATACCTTGGCTATTTTTGCTAGTACTGAGGATGTGCAAGTTATCCGTATGCCGATTGACACCACGGAGCGTGTGGTGATTTCACATCGTTTTGCGACTCGAGATTTGGTGCGTGATATGGCAAGCGCGGTCCATTATTACACCTTGGTGCTCACTCGTGATAATGCCCGCTTGATTGAAGCGTCTAATGATCGCGTAGTGAGAGAGTTCGATAAGGACGACGACCTGCAAAAAAACATGGATAATATTCCATTTCCTATTGAAAACAATGGTTTGTATACGACAGGCGACGGTGGCTCAGATCGCTCATCTAATAATGAAAGCAGCTATCTAAAAGAGTTTTTTAATCAGGTGGATAAAAGCGTACAAGAGTTGTGGGGTGAGCACAAAATGCCTTTGGTCGTAGTTGGCGATGCTAAAAATATCGGCTACTATAAAGAAGTTTGTGATCGTCCAGACAATATCATTGCCACAGTGTCAAATGCGACCAATCTAGAAGATGGTAGTGCTCAGCATATTATCAATAGTGTGCAAGAGGCGGTGGAAGGCTATCGTACATCACTGCATCAAGCTGCCATGGGTGAGATTGATAAAGCACGCGGTGCCAATATGTTACAAACAGATCTACAAGAAGTCTACCGCAGTGCCTTCCAAGGTGCAGGCGAGACACTTTATGTCCGTCGTGGTTATATACAATCGGCCAAAATTGATGAAAAGGCACAGACTTTGAGTCTTGCAGATGATGCGGCTTCAGAAGGCGTTACTGATGATGCCATTGGCGAAATCATTGAGCATGTCATTCATAATGGTGGCGAAGCAGTATTTATGCCACAAGATATTATGGGTGAAGATCAACCAATTGCTTTGGTGACACGCTATTAATTGCTAGATAGTGCTTATTGATGACAATCTTTTGCGAATTCGCCATTGATAGAAGATAGGTATAATATGGGAGCATTGGTTCGATAAGAATCAATGCTCTTTTTACATTGATGATATATTAAGCCTTTACCTAAAACATATGCTTGATTGCCGTAGATTGTTAAATGATGCGAAATAACATACCAAATACTCTCATGCTATTTAGCGTCACAGCAATGATGGCCTTTAGCTCCAGTCTCAGTATGGCAGAGACAGATGTGAATAATATATCTGTGAGCCATCTATCATGGGGTCAATTGCCGCCTTCTATTCAAAACTATTATCAAATAGACTCTAAAAAAAATAAAATGAGGCTAAAGACCAAAGATATTGTTGCTATTCGTTCTTGGATTGGCACAGTAGGAGAACAGTATTTGGTTCAATTACAGCGTTTCAATTCAACCAATAGCCCTGACGAGCCAGCAGGAGAGGTCTTCACGCATTTATATGTTATAGATGAACAAGAGGCTTTACGAGTATGGCAAATATATGACTATGTACCCTGCGATGGGTTAGATGTAATCGCAGAATTCGCTAAAAACACCGCCGTAGTGACTGATATTAATAATAACGGTGTTGTCGAAGTGAGTGTGCCTTATTATCTCGGTTGTCGTGGTGACGTAAGTTATGATGAGATGAAAGTAGTCATGTACGAAGGGCAGCAAAAATTTGCTGTACGTGGCAATTCTGCAATTTGTAACGCCAAGACAGACCAGCCAGTTGATGCTACTGGTTATTACGGTGGTGACTACAAGATTGATGAAAAATTACTACAGCAATCAGCGCTATCAGCTTCTCAAAAATCAGTATTTAGGCGTCACTTGCAATCAGTGTGGCGAGATAACCAATGTTCCATTTATTTTAAGTATGATGACTAATTCTATGACTACCACAACCTCTTTTGTGCTAACCAGCTATAACATTCATAAAGGCATGTCGCCGATGAATCGCCAAGTTAAAATACAAGGTATCGCCCAAGCGCTCGATATTATTGGCTCCGATGTACTGTGTCTCCAAGAAGTGCAAGGTCAGAATCTTAAGCGCAATATGCAGTACAACGAATATCCTGATCAATCGCAACATGAATGGTTTGGTGAGTATTTACAGCTGCAAAATAGCTATGGTAAAAACTCAGAGTATGAAAACGGTCATCATGGCAATGCGGTATTGAGCCGTTTTCCATTGGATCCTAAGCATAACGTCAATATCACCGTTAATAAGCTTGAGCAGCGTGGCGTCTTGCACTGCGAAGTACAACCAGTTGGATGGGATGTACCAGTGGTTGTACTGTGTGCACACCTAAATTTGTTTGAGCGTGATCGCATCAAGCAATATGAAGCCATTGCCAACTATGTTCGTAATGAGATTGCACCTGATCAACCACTAATTTTGGCAGGAGATTTTAATGATTGGAAAAAAATGTCTTGTGATAAGCTGGCTACTAGCTTGGGTATGACCGAAGCTTTCAAGCATTGTCATGGCAAACTGCTGCCAACTTTCCCAGCCAAGCTTCCTGTGCTGAGCTTAGATCGTATTTATGTGCGTAATCTAAGAGTGAAAAATGCCTGGGTGCATACGGGCAAACCATGGTCGACACTGTCTGATCATCTGCCGCTCAGTGCGGAATTGGCACATTTATAAATGATTATTAAATAAGCTTAAGTTATTCACTAAAAATAAAATTGAATGCAAATATAAAGTAATAGATACCTATAAGGATATATAACGATGTCTACTCTTTCTCATAATGTGCTACCAACGACCCAACATGCTGTACTCATACGTGAGTTTGGCGAACCTGAAGTGATGAGCTATCAAGAGGATGTGGCCATTCCTGTGTTAACAGACAATCAGGTGTTGGTCAAAGTTGCTTACGCGGGTATCAATCCTGTCGATTACAAAACGCGTCAAGGCAAAGGCTGGGGCGCTGATGCCATTCAAAAAGACAAGTTTGATAAAAATGAGCCTGCAATTTTGGGGTTTGATATGTCAGGCACTGTGGTCGATAGTCGTAGTGAGCAATTTACTATCGGTACACAGGTCGCTGCCCTGACTTTTCATGGTGGCTGTTATGCAGAGTATGTAGCAGTCGATGCTGACATGCTGGCAAAAGTACCGGATTCTGTCACATTAGAGCAAGCAGGTGCGCTGCCTTGTATTGGACAGACGGCGATACAGTTTGTAGAGTTTGCAGATATTCAAGATGGTGAGCATGTGGTGATAAACGCGCCAGCAGGCGGCGTGGGTCACTTGTTGATTCAGCTGCTCATGGATAAAGTGGCTAAAAACAATATCAAGGTGACCGTCATTTGCTCACCAGAGAAATATGCCAAGCTTGATGAAATAATAGATACCAATCAGCTTACAGGTTGGATTGATTATACCAAAGATGGTGAATTCCCTGAATTAAAGGCAGATGTGCTACTGGATTTGGTCGGTAATGAGGCAGGCGTGCGAGCGCTTAGCGTGCTCAAATCAGGCGGACGCGTGAATGTATTACCAACCATTTGGGTGGATAAACTCAAAGAAGCGGGTAGCCAGAAACAGTTAAAGGTAGCAGGTTATAAGGCGCAGCGTAGTGGTGAAGATATGGCCCGAGTTTTACAGCTCGTTGCAGATGGTAAGCTAACGCTACGTATTCAGCAAACCTATCCACTGTCTGAAGTGGTCGCGGCTCATCATGAGCTGCAAAAAGGTGCTGCTTTTGGCAAGATCGTTTTAAAAGTGAGCTAGAGTATGTGCTTAATCTGAAGGCATGCGACTAAATGGGCTAAAAGTGGTTAAATCTTTCTAGACTGCATCAAATAGCTGGTTAATATTCCGATATTAACGGTGCTATTTTCCTTGTTTGGCTACCGTTTAGCTCATTTTTATCACCATTTTCAAAACGAGGACGCGCTCTAGCTTATATTAAGTTACATTAATTTAATGCGGTAGCACTTTTCGAAACGTGAGGCTGATGCGCCCTGATGCGACAGTTTTGGTTTTTGTAATGGTATGATTCCAAAAATCCTGCGTATCGCCATGCATGACGATAAGCTGACCGGACTCAAGATATAGCTCAACTTTGACGGGCTTGTTCTTTTGTCTAATAGTTTTATGCTTAAAAACAAATTTTCGCCTAGCACCGAGCGATAAAGAAGCGATAATCGGCTGCGCGCCCAGCTCTTTTTCATCGTCTGCATGATATCCCATGCCATCAGCACCAGAGGGATAGTGGTTAAGTAAGCAAGAATTAAAATCAACGTTGATACCACTGTTTGATAACTGCTGTTCAATATGTCGTTTTACGTGCAACATCTGCTTTGTCCATGGAATGGCTCGACGCGTCTGTCCAGAGTAATGATAACTGACATCGTGGTCACCCATCCAGACGATTTGGCGAGTGGTAACATGTGTTTTACCAAATAACGTCACGATGTCAGACTGCCAAGGTAGCTCATTTAGTAAATTCTCATACAGAGCGTTAGCCTCAAGAATAACTATTCCTAAGTCATTGACCTGACCATCATAAGGCAATAGGTTATCAGTCGGTGTAGGGGCAAAAAGGTCAGTCATGACTTAGATGGCTCAGCTTATTCATGACTATGATAATGCTCATTGATAACTTGAGCACATAATTCAGGTGCTTCCATCGGCAGTAGATGACCATAATCTAACAAAGATATGATGCTGTCATCAGGGACGAATTTTTGCCATTGTTGTCGCACTTTATGGTTGATAAACAACGTCGGCTTGCCAGTGATAAGCGTATAAGGACAGCTCAATTGCTTGAGGGCGGTATCGATATGCGGCGCGCCGAAATAGTTGGCGAGCTCTTGTTCAGGCGCAAATATCAGCGTGTAACTGCCACTGGTATCTTTGGATAAACTTTGCTCTGCAAATACCCGCAAATGCGCATCACTCATTCGTCTATAAGCACGTTGAGCGCGTAAGTTCTCATAATAATCATTGATGCTTGCCCAAGTAGATTGTTTGGTGAGAGTGCTTTTAAACGGTTCGCGACTGAGCAGAAGCTTACGCGGCAATAGGTTGTAAAGTCTGGCTTGTGGTTTGGTAAAGGTCACAGGCTCTATTAAATATAGCTGTGAAAACAGATCTGGGCGCTGGGCTGCAGCGATGGCAGTGGCAGTGGCTCCTTGCGAATGACCAATACCAACGATGGGTTTGTCTTGCGTTTTTTCTAAAAATTCAATAAGTATCTCAGCATCCTGCTCGCGCGTAAGACGACGGCGCTGCGGCTTGTCATACCAGTAGCCACGAAGCGCAAGCGAGCTGATTTCAAAGTCAGTTGCCAGCGCATTTAATAAGGGACTATAAGTACCAACGGTAAAACTATTGCCACCATAAAAGTGTGCTGGCACGCGAGAGGTAGTACTTGACTGTATCGATGGCGTAAGCTGACTAAGGTTATAGTAGCGCGCTTGTTTTCCACTAATATTAATATTTTTTGCAAATGCTTTCATAATGTACACACATCCTTGTGTCTGATTTTTAATGAAAATTAAGGGTTGTACTTAGCTGTCTTCGCCTAAAAATCCGCCACTTTGACGGTGCCACAAGCGAGTATAAACACCGTGTAGATTTAATAATTCATCATGGCTGCCTTGTTCGATAATTTGACCTTTATCCATGACCACCAATCGATCAAGTGCGGCAATGGTGGAGAGACGATGGGCAATCGCAATGACCGTTTTACCTGTCATGATGTCATTCAGGCTTTCGGTAATGGCAAATTCAATCTCAGAGTCAAGGGCGCTGGTCGCTTCGTCCAGTAGTAAGATGGGCGCATTTTTTAGCATAACACGTGAGATGGCGATACGCTGACGTTGACCACCAGAGAGTTTGACGCCGCGCTCACCGACTTGGGTATCAAGTCCTGTATTGCCTTTATCATCATATAAGTCTTTGATAAAGTCCCATGCTTGTGCTTGCTTGGCAGCCGTAATAATTTCTTCATCGGTTGCATCAGGACGACCGTAAGCGATATTTTCACGTACTGTCCGATGTAGCAAAGACGTATCTTGCGTCACCATACCTATCTGCTGGCGCAAAGACTCTTGGGTGACTTCATCAATTGCTTGTCCATCGATAAGGATTTTACCGCTATCAACATCAAAGAAGCGTAACAATAAATTAACTAAGGTGGATTTACCGGCACCTGAGCGCCCAACCAAGCCTATCTTTTCGCCGGGTTTAATATCTAAATAAAAGTTATCGAGCAGTTTAGTCTTCGTAGTAGGCGTTGCTGATGTTTTCACTGTATCTAAGCTATCGCCTTCAACAGCGTCGCTATCATTCTCATAACTGAAATCAACATGATCGAAAACGATACGACCTTCGGTGACTTTCAAAGTGGGTGCATTGGGCTTATCAATGATTTTTTGCGGCGCTGATAAGGTACGCATGCCATCTTGTACGGTTCCGATACTTTCAAATAGGCTGGCAGTTTGCCACATGATCCAACGAGTCAAACCGTTCAAACGTAGTGCCATGGCTGTCGCGGCAGCAATCGCACCGACACCGACCGCGCCTTGTTGCCATAAATATAAGCCAATAGCCGCAGTGCTACTAACCAAAATCACACTAATCATATGGGTTGATACTTCTAAATAACTGACCCAGCGCATCTGTGCATGGACGGTACCTAAAAATTGCCCCATGGCGTTTTTGGCATAACTCAGCTCACGGCGTGAATGACTAAACAGCTTGACGGTCATGATATTGGCATAAGCATCGGTAATGCGGCCAGTCATCAAAGCACGGGCATCTGCTTGCACAATGGCAGTTTGTTTGAGCTTAGGGATAAAGTACCAAATGGTCAGCGCAACCAAGACCAACCAAACAATGAACGGGATTAATAATAGGCTGTCCAGATTAAATAAAATGACACCTGACGTAATAAAATAAACGGTGACATACATAAACATATCGGTGACGGTCATGACTGTATCGCGTACGGCCAATGCGGTTTGCATTACTTTGGCTGAGACACGTCCAGAAAATTCATCTTGATAAAACTGCATCGATTGCCCAAGCATCCGCTGGTGAAAGCGCCAGCGCATTTGCATAGGAAAGACGCCTTGCAAGGTCTGAAAATGGATGAATGATGACAATGCAATCCATAGCGGACTCATGATCATGACGGCTAGCATGAGCAGTAGCATATCGCCTTTTTCTAACCACAGATTCTGCGGTGTATAGACGCCTAGCCAGTCAACGATATTCCCAATCCAAGCAAATAGCATCGCTTCATAGATGCCAATGCCCGCAGACAAAATCATAAATATCAGTAGCCAGCCACGTAAACCGTTGGTACACGCCCACAAGAACTTTAGCATGCCATCACGGGGTGAAGGTAGCGGCATAGGGGTTTCAGGAAAGGCAGGGAGGCGAGTTTCAAAAAATCGAAATAGAGCATTCATAGGCAGTCATAAAACATCAATAGCAGTACGCCAAAATCAACGACATTACTCGTTATTTTGAATCTTTACTTTTGTTATTAGGATTGAGTACTATTTTAGCAAACTTCCCAATCAGACCTGCATGCTAATTGTAAATTGAAGGCTAAAGAGCCACTTATCACCAGTCAAATAAAAGCCAATAAATAGATTGCTGTGTAAGAAATACTTTGTTACATTCTATGGCTTTATCCCAATTGGCAGTTCGCGCTCTATCTTCAGTATATGAATGATGAGCGAATAATACCCCCATAAAGTGGCATTTTTACAAGGTAAGAGCTCATGATATATTTGACGATTGCGGTGCTTTGTAGTGTCGCCGTTTCAGTATTGCTAAAAGTGTTACGACAGAAAAATATAGACATACGCCAGACCATCGTCGCAGGCTATCCGGTCGCTTTTCTGCTGACGTGGTTTTTATTGAAGCCAGACGTCAGTGGCATGAATGCACTTGGCGGTGCTTGGGCGATTATTATTGCTCTTGGTATCCTACTTCCCGCCGTGTTTATTGTCCTTGGAAGGGCGATTGAGTCAGTGGGAATGGTAGCAACCGATGCGGCTCAGCGGCTATCGTTGATTATTCCTATCGTCGCGGCTTTTTTATTGTTTGGTGAAGTACTGACCAGCACGCGAATATTTGGGCTGTTATTGGGCTTTCTAGCACTCGGAGCGTTGATTTATCGTCCACAGCAGGGTCAGATTAGCAGACAAGCGAAGCATACACCGCTTTGGCTATTTGGCGTCTGGGCAGGCTATGGCATCATTGATATCTTGTTCAAGCAAGTTGCCAATCAAGGCACTGCTTTTCCTCTTACATTATTTGTCAGTTTTGGTTTAGCAGGATTATTGCTGTTTATTTATTTGCTGATTACGCGGGTGCGCTGGCAGGGGAATGCGCTCGCAGCAGGATTGTTATTAGGTGCGCTCAATATGGGCAATATCTATGCTTATGTACGTGCGCATCAATTATTGTCCGAGTCGCCTAGCATCGTCTTTACCGGTATGAATGTCGGTGTCATTGCAGTGGCAACCTTGATAGGGGTTGGTGTGTTTAAGGAGTCGCTTAACCGTATTAATGTATTGGGTTTATTATTAGCCATTTGCTGTGTGGCAGTGCTATTTTTGGCATAGGATTTCGTCTGCATTTATGATTATATTTATTATTTTATAAAAGCGTTAACTTATCAGATATAGGCACAAAGAGCGTCCTATGATAAGGTTGTCTATAAATAGTAAGGCTGATACAAGCTAATAAAAAGCGATTTACTTTGTGACACTTGAACTCAACCAATAACAATAGGACGCACTCTCAATGGAATATCAAAACCAATATAAAAAACAGCTACAACGTATCGAAAATGGTTCAGGGTTCATTGCAGCACTTGATCAAAGTGGTGGCAGTACACCAAAAGCGTTAGAGAATTATGGTGTCACAGGCGATGATTATGACAACGATGAAGCCATGTTCGACCAAGTGCATGAGATGCGCGCGCGTATCATGACTTGCGAGGCTTTTGATAATGAGCGTGTGCTTGGGGCGATTTTGTTCGAAGATACTATGGAACGTGAGGTCAATGGCAAACCGACGGCCAATTATCTATGGGAAGAGAAAAATATTGTGCCATTTTTAAAAGTGGATAAGGGTTTGGCTGAGCAAATGAATGGCGTCCAAGTGATGCGTCCGATGCCAAATTTAGATTTGCTACTCGATAAAGCCAAAAACTATCCAGTATTTGGTACCAAAATGCGCTCAGTAATTTATGAGCCGAATGTCGATGGCATTGAGCTGGTCGTGCAACAGCAATTCGATGTGGCAAAACAGATACTTTCAAAAGGTCTGATGCCAATCGTAGAGCCTGAAGTAGATATCAACAGTAGCAAAAAACATGAATGTGAAGTCATACTCAAGACCAGTATTTTGCACAATCTGGATCGTTTGACTGATGACCAGAAAGTCATGCTAAAACTGACTTTACCAGAAGAAGCGTGTTTTTACCAAGAGCTGATTGATCATCCAAAAGTGCTAAAAGTTGTAGCGTTATCGGGCGGCTACAGCCGTGGCGATGCTTGTGCTAAGCTCAAGCAAAACCCGGGTATGATTGCTAGCTTTTCACGGGCCTTTACTGAGGGGTTGAGTAAGCAGCAAAGTGATGATGAGTTTGCTAATACTATCAACACGTCTATCGAAGAGATTTATGAGGCGTCGAAGGTTTAAAGCCTTCAACCTTTATAATTGATTTTGAATCCCAGCTGACTTTAGGTTTGCTGGGATTTTTTTAATGGCATTCACAGTAGATATTTATTAAACTTGTGTTTGTTTTTATGGTTTCTGGAGAGGTTGTGTTTCGCTTTATTACTTTAGGAGTGTTTTTATTAAGTTGGAGTGTTTCTAGTCAATCTATGGAGCCTGTAGGCTATTCAGGTACTTGGGCAAGCGCTGCTTATTTTAATAATGCCATCGATGTTATATCAGAGACAGTTAATATCGATATTACAGATGATGCTAATAATGCTGGTTATACAGTGAGCTATAAACTGTATAACAATCGTGAAGGCCTTCAATTCCCATTGGTTTTTGAAGTATTCGATGAATTTGGACAAAGTGATGAGTTCGAAATTACTGTCGATGGTCAATCAGTGCCTGTCGTAACGGTTACTGAAGATAATAAAGGGCTTGAGACATCTGATTTCTATATGCCAGTCAATACTGGTTTAGAGCAATTCAGAGCAGATTCAAAGTATATCAACCTGGATTTGTCGTCAGGGTTGCATACTATTACAGCTACTTATGACGTCCAGCCGCATTATTATGGCAGTGATTGGACTGGGATAAGCACTTACTCTTATTCGTTAGTGCCGATGAAGGAGAGTGTCAGTGATGATAAGCAGTTTAAAGGGTCATTTATTAAGCTAAATTTCAATGGTAGTTTAGACTATATCAGTATGGATATCGATGATACGAAGAATACTTTACCTTCTAATAACCAATGGCATTTCAACGATAATCTCGCGAAAGAGATTGATTTTATTATTCAAGCACCTCTGAATCCTGTGGCAAAAGTTTTGACGGCTGTTTCGCCATTCATAACTATAAGTTTCGCGCTATTTGTATTGGGTGGACTGCATTTACGTATGATGAAACGTAGACAGCAAGCCTAGCCCGAAACCCTTTGGACAGTCATGCTGGTGGGTGGTTTTCTAGTGCCTCTGCTTAGCCTGATAATTTATTACCTCTATCTACTGGTGACAGATATGATCATTGGTCAAGGCGCAACAGGAGAGAGTCGTGGTTTGTTCTTTATATGGGTTTTGCCGTTAGGCTATATAGTAATAACACCTATTTATTTGATAATTAGTTTTGTGGTTTTTATGATGGTTAAACAGACGGTTACTAAAACAGTAAAGTAATTATAGCTGAAGGCTGTAAATAGCTTTGTGATTCGCGAACAGCTAGCTGACGAGCCATTTGAGAGAATATTAATGCGTAGGATCATCTTAGGATTGCTTTTATTAAGCCACAGTATGTTTAGCTATGCCAATATGGCGTCTCCCATTATCGAAGGTACTAATGCCAGTACGGCATATTCAAGCAAAGATATCGATATATTGTCTGAAAACATAGATATCAATATTGCTGAAGGTTTTAATCAAGCTGACTATGATGTCACTTACGAAATTTATAGCGCTAAAGAAGGCGATCGAATACCTTTGGTTTTTGAGGTGTTCGATAACATAGGTAATGATGCAGACAAAAGCTTTATAGTCGAAGTCGATGGGCAAGCAGTACCAGTACTTATCAATTATGATTATGAAAGTCAGTCAAAATCATTGCCTGCTTATCATGATCCAGAAACGGATACGGCTGTGCCGTTCAATAATGACGCTAAATACTTTGAGATAGACTTAAGCGAAGGCAATCATGTCATTAATGTTAAATATTCTGCTCATCCTACAATAGACCGTAGTAATTGGACCAATCAGTATATCTATAGCTATTCATTAAAACCTGCCAAAACTTGGAAAAGCTTTGGTGACCTGACCGTTACTCTAAAGATTGCTGATGAACCACAATACTTAAAGACTAATCTTGGTAAGCCTTTAGATGGAGCGCTACAAGCTGATTCGAAGTGGGTCTTTGATCATCTGCCTCAAGATGTTCTTGAGATATCTTATCAACCACAACCAATGCCTCTAGCACAGTGGTTAATTAACTTAGACTCATTAATACTTCTGTTGTTTTTGATATGTTTGTTAGGGGGTGCTCACTATGGACTTATGTATTGGAGCCGGAAGAAAAGCCTTAAAAAAGCATGGATGGTCACATGGTTAGGGATTCTGATAGTTCCATTTATCGTATTGATGATAGTTTTCTATAAGATATATCTTATAGATTGGTTACTGGGCGAGCATGCCAGCAGGTATCATGGTTATACTATTATTATTATTATTATCTTTGGCTATCCACTGATTTTGCTTGTTTATTTAATCATTATGAAGTTATGCGATTCTTATTTGAAACGGGTTTTTTTACAACCCTCACAAGTAAGTACTTAAAAAGCTTGAACCCAGTGGATGGATTCAAGCTTTTTAAGTTAGCCAGTTTTCAGTAAGTAAAGCACTACACCTCTTTAATAACATGACCTACATTGATTGAATCATCCGATTTCGGAGTTGATTTTTTATTAGCGGCATCTTTATCCAGCCCTGCCGCATAATCCCGCACATTCTGAGTGATTTTCATTGAGCAAAACTTAGGGCCACACATAGAGCAAAAGTGCGCCGTCTTATGCGCGTCTTTAGGTAAGGTTTCATCATGGAACTCACGGGCGGTATCAGGGTCGAGCGCCAGATTGAACTGGTCGTCCCAGCGGAATTCAAATCGGGCTTTAGATAACGCATTATCACGAGCTTGTGCGCCCGGATGTCCTTTGGCAAGGTCGGCGGCATGAGCAGCGATTTTATAGGTGATGATACCGTCTTTAACATCTTTTTTATTAGGCAGACCTAAATGCTCTTTTGGCGTGACATAGCAGAGCATTGCCGTGCCAAACCAGCCAATCATCGCCGCACCAATCGCACTGGTAATATGGTCGTAACCAGGTGCGATATCAGTGGTTAGTGGCCCTAAGGTATAAAAAGGTGCGTCGGCACAAACTTCTAACTGCAAATCCATATTTTCTTTAATACGGTTCATTGCTACGTGACCGGGACCTTCAATCATGACCTGTACGTCATGCTTCCAAGCCACTTGGGTCAACTCGCCAAGGGTACGCAGCTCACCAAATTGCGCCTCGTCATTGGCATCTTGCAAACAGCCTGGACGTAAGCCATCGCCTAGACTAAACGCCACATCGTACTGCTTCATAATCTCGCAGATATCTTCAAAATGGGTGTATAAAAAGCTCTCTTTATTATGAAACATGCACCACTGCGCCATGATAGATCCGCCACGCGAGACGATGCCCGTTAAGCGTCCAGCAGTTAGCGGCACATACCGCAGCAGTACACCGGCGTGAATGGTGAAGTAATCAACGCCTTGTTCCGCTTGCTCAATGAGCGTATCGCGGAAAATCTCCCACGTTAAATCTTCTGCCACGCCATCGACTTTTTCGAGTGCTTGATAAATAGGGACGGTACCAATTGGTACGGGCGAGTTACGAATCAGCCATTCGCGCGTTTCGTGAATATGATTACCGGTGGATAAATCCATGATGTTATCCGCGCCCCAACGCGTCGCCCACGTCATTTTGGACACTTCTTCATCGATAGAAGAACCTAACGCCGAGTTACCGATATTGGCGTTAATCTTGACCAGAAAATTGCGCCCGATAATCATTGGCTCAGATTCAGGATGATTGATGTTGTTTGGAATAATCGCGCGACCAGCCGCCACTTCACTACGGACAAATTCAGGAGTGATAACCGTCGGCGTGTTGGCGCCAAATGTCTCGCCTTCATGTTGACGCATATCGGTCAGCTCATGCTGTTTTTGCGTTTCGCGAATGGCGATATATTCCATTTCTGGGGTGATGATGCCGCGGCGTGCATAGTACATCTGCGTGACGTTGCCAGCTTTGCCATCGACATCTTTGGCGCGGCGTGGTTTGTCGATATGAGCAAATCGTAGATTGGCAGTACTGATATCGCGGGCGCGTGCCATTCCGTAAGCGCTAGACAGTCCGCTTAATTGCTCGGTATCACCGCGCTCAGCAATCCAGCCTTCACGCAGCTTTGGTAAGCCTTTGGTCAAATCAATCTCGACGTTGGGATCGGTATAAACGCCTGATGTGTCATAAACATAAAAGGGTGGGTTCTGTTCCCACTCGCTCTCAGGAACGCCTTGAATAGGAGTGGGGCCAAGAGTAATCTCGCGCATCGGTACTTGAATATCAGGACGTGAGCCTTCGATATAAACTTTGCGAGAGGCGGGCAAAATACGATGCAAATCACGCGCGTCTTCTTCAAAACGGGCGTCAGTTGCCGAGCGATGAGCTGGGGTTTTTAGCGCATCTGTCTTAGAATTTTTTTGAGCAGGGGAAGTGGCTAATAAAGTTGTCATATGCTGTCCTAGCGTGTTGGTTTTTGAATAAAAGCAACACCGCCAGTAGCTGCGGGGGTAGCATCTGTGATCCAGACAAATTCCGCTCATGAGCATCAGCCTACGACCAAAAAACATAGTCGCGAATGATGCTCATCAAACGTTGGACGCAGCTTTATATCAGTCTTCACTACTTAATAGTACATCACGCATATTAAGGTAGTAATGAGGATAAAAAGGTATTTCTACGCGTCCATTGTCATAAATAACAAAGTGCTTAAGACTTCCCTGCGTCGGTACTAACCGCATCAGGTTCGGCGGGTGATCTCTCAGCGAATGTATAAAGGCGACCACTTTAATAAAGCAAGCTTAAAAGTAAGTCGATAATACACCGCACCCCGAGTCTGTCAGTGTTGTAAATCAACTCAATACTAACAAAGTTCTGCAATGAGGGCTAATGATATTTAGATGAAAATATCAGGCTTTGAGTTTGAGGTTCGATGTTTTTATGAGAAGGACTCTAGAGTACCAGTGATTAAAATCACTTGATATTACTGAGCTGTAGATAGCTTATCTAAATATTATGTAAAGCGAATGAAAGATTGCAGAGGTTGTCATTAAACTGTCATAAAGATTTGGCAAGATAGCACGCATGTCACAAACAATGCTTTTTTGTATCGTTGTTAAACTTTAGGAGTCCTACATGCGTTATTCGTTATTAGCAGTGGCCGTTAGTTGTACATTAGTGCTTACGGCATGTAATAAATCGACTGAAACGACAGAGCCAGCTACCGATAGCAGTAGCGCTGTCACTACCACTGAAGCAAATACTCAGACAACAACTGCTTCTACAACAGGTTTTAAATCTGCTGAGAATATCGCTATGAATATCACGGGTGCAGGGGCATCGTTCCCGCAGCCTATTTATGCTAAATGGTCTTACGACTACAACGCTGCTACCGGTGGCCAAGTCAATTACCAATCGATTGGCTCTTCTGGTGGTATCAAACAAATCGAATCAAAGACAGTCGATTTTGGGGCGTCTGACGCGCCGATGACGCCTGAAGAGCTAGACGCAGCAGGCTTGATTCAGTTTCCGACGGTTATCGGTGGCGTCGTGCCAATCGTCAACATCGATGGTATTGAGCCGGGCGCGTTGAAATTAGACGGTGCAATGTTGGCAGACATCTATTTGGGTAAGATTAGCAACTGGAATGACCCTGCTATCAAAGCCATGAACCCAGATTTGACCTTGCCTGATGCAGCAATCACCACGGTATTCCGCTCAGATGGTTCAGGCACGACTTTTAACTTTACGGATTATCTAGCCAAAGTCTCACCAGACTGGAAAGACACAGTTGGTGTTGATAAAACAGTCAAATGGCCAACGTCTGCGACTGGCGCAGGTGGTAAAGGTAACGAAGGGGTTTCAAGCTATGTAAATCGTATGAAAAACTCTATCGGCTACGTTGAGTATGCTTATGCCAAGCAAAACAACATGTCACATACTGCATTGAAAAACGCTGCTGGCAACGTCGTTCAGCCATCTGCTGAGACATTTGCTGCGGCAGGTGATATCGACTGGTCAAAACAAGCAGGCTTTTATAAAGTCATCACCAACTCTGAGACTGAGCAAGCATGGCCGATCGCTGCTGCGACCTTTATCTTGGTACATAAGCAACCAGAGAATCCTCAGCAAGTGGCTGGCGTGTTGAACTTCTTTGATTGGGCTTATAGCCAAGGTGATGACAGCGCCATGGCGCTAGACTATGTCCCATTTTCTGATACGGCAGTGGCCTTATTCAAGGAAAAATGGAACGAGGTAAAAGGCAGTGATGGACAGCCTGTTTATAAGCCTGCTCAGTAACCTGTTTCTGCTAAATATTCTTTAATACCTTGTCAGTGCCTTACTAGTCCCTTTCGAGTTATCCTCTCGAATAACTATTCTCCGGTAGTTATTTGAGAGGTTTTATCACAGCAAATTTGATGACAAGTTTGTTGTGATAAAACCGAATGAATGCTTCTACTATTTTGACTTGATTCTATTTAATGCTGAGACACTTATGAATGATTTAAGGTCCCAACTGGCTAAACAAAAGCGCTATGACTTATTGTTTGTGAATGCCACCAAGGCTTTTGCCATATTAGTACTCTTATCGTTGGGCGGCATTTTAGTCTCCTTGATCATCGGAGCATGGCCGAGCATTCAAACATTTGGTCTTGGATTTTATACCAGTAATAATTGGGATACGGTCGCCAATGAATACGGTGCTCTTGCCCCTATTTATGGCACGCTAGTAACGTCATTTATAGCTATTCTCATTGCAGTACCAATCAGTTTTGGCATTGCCATATTTTTGACCGAGATGTGCCCAACATTCCTCAAAAAACCACTTGGTATTGCCATTGAGTTATTAGCGGGTATCCCTTCTATCATTTACGGTATGTGGGGTTTGTTTGTCTTTGCGCCTTTCTTCGGTGATCACATTCAGCCATGGTTTATCGAGCATATAGGGCCATTGCCTATCATCGGTAAGCTATTTACGGGTGCACCAATGGGACTGGGTATGTTTACGGCATCCCTTGTACTCGCCATTATGATTATTCCATTTATCGCCGCCACCATGCGAGATGTTTTTTCGGTCGTGCCAGACCTGCTCAAAGAGTCGGCATATGGTATGGGCGCGACGACGTGGGAAGTTATGTTCAAGATTATCCTGCCGTATACCAAAGCCGGTGTCGTGGGCGGCGTTATCTTGGGACTGGGACGAGCATTGGGTGAGACCATGGCCGTGACCTTTTTGATTGGTAATGCCTTTAACATCAGCCCAAGCCTGTTTACTTCAGGCGTGACTATTACCTCAGCCTTAGCCAACGAGTTTGCCGAAGCGTCGAGTGAGCTACATTTGGCTTCCTTATTACATTTAGGCTTAATCTTATTTGTCATCACCTTCATTGTACTATCTCTAGCAAAACTCATGCTCATGCGAATGGATCAAAAAGCAGGCAATCGGTAGTCGTTTGACAATCTCGATAGGTCTTTTACGGATTTATTGGACATCAATAAACATTGATAGATATTGATAAAAGATATGGGAAATAAATAGTATGGCTGCTAACAATGCGATCAATGCACCACTACCGACTCAGCCAAACAGCGCTAACCGCTACAATCAAAACCTTTATAACAAGCGCCGTTTGACCAACAAGTTAGGTCTAGGCTTTGCCATGTCAGCGATGGTTTTTGGATTGTTCTGGTTGTTTTGGATTTTGCTTACGCTTTTCGTGGAAGGCTTTCAAGGTATTGTACAGCTACCTATTTTTACTGCTGATACACCGCCACCGATGAGTGCGGGTGGGCTGCGTAACGCCATTGTCGGTTCAATAATGCTCGCGTTTTCAGGATTGTTCATCGGTGCGCCTATTGGTCTTATGACCGGTATTTATTTATCTGAGTTCGCTCAGGGCAGTATGCTTGGCAAGGTAACGCGTTTCTTAAATGATATTTTGTTATCCGCACCCTCGATTGTGATTGGTCTCTTTATTTATGCATTGATGGTAAAAGGTCAAAGTTTCTCTGGTTGGGCAGGCGCGCTGGCCTTGGCATTAATCGTTATTCCTGTGGTCGTGCGTACGACGGAGAATATGCTCAATCTGGTTCCTAATAGCATTCGTGAAGCGGCTTACGCACTTGGCACACCTAAGTGGAAAATGGTGACTCAAGTAACAATTAAGGCAGCTAGAGCAGGACTGACCACTGGGGTGTTATTAGCTTTTGCTCGAATCACTGGTGAGACAGCACCGTTGCTATTTACGGCGCTTAACAACCAATACTTCAGTACAGATATGGGCCAGCCTATTGCCAACTTACCCAATACCATCTATCAGTTTGCGATGAGTCCTTATGAGAACTGGCATACTTTAGCGTGGGCGGCGGCATTACTGATCACAACCTCTGTCTTGGTACTCAATATTTTGGCAAGGTTCATCGGTAGTAGGGGTCAGGCTAAATAAATACTGATGGTAAATTAAGGCTTGTCCTAGATTACCTCGAGCATTTACTTCCATTTATATTCATTGAGCTGGGTTGGAACACATTATGAATGACGTCATGAGCAAAATCCGTACAAAAAAGCCTGTCGATAAATTCAATGCGGCAGATAAATTTAATCCAACAACAGACAGTTTATTAAACAGACCGATGTCGACAGCAGCACAAATGGAGCAGCCAGATATTGCCAGCCTAACCAAACAGACGCTTCATGATATTCCCAAAAACATGCCTGCAGCAAAAATGCAAATTCGGGATCTGAATTTTTATTATGGTGACTTTCAGGCGCTAAAAAATATCAACATCGATATTCCTGATAAAAAAGTCACTGCTTTCATTGGTCCTTCAGGTTGTGGCAAATCGACGCTATTACGTACCTTTAATCGGATGTATGACTTATATCCAGGGATGCGGGCAGAAGGCAATATTAATCTTGATGGCAACAATATCTTGGGCAAAGACGTCGATGTCAATTTGCTGCGCGCCCAAGTCGGTATGGTCTTTCAGAAGCCAACCCCATTCCCGATGTCAATCTATGACAATGTCGCCTTTGGAGTACGCCTTTATGAAAAGTTGAGTAAGGCTGAGCTGGACAATCGGGTAGAGTGGGCGCTAAAAAAATCTGCATTATGGCCAGAGGTGAAAGACAAGCTCAAAGCGTCAGGGCTTTCGTTATCAGGCGGACAGCAGCAACGCTTGTGTATTGCGCGTAGCGTCGCGACCAAGCCTGAAGTGTTATTGCTTGATGAGCCAACGTCAGCGTTAGATCCTATCTCGACAGGTGCTATCGAAGATTTGATTGAAGACTTAAAACAGGATTACACCATTGCCATTGTCACGCATAACATGCAACAGGCTGCGCGGGTGTCAGATTACACCGTATATATGTACTTAGGCGATATGATTGAGATGGGCGAGACCGACCAGATATTTACCAAGCCTGCCCAAACCGCGACGGAAGATTATATTACGGGTCGTTATGGCTAACATCGCGGTCTGAGCAAGGACGACGTGCTCGATACGTTCAATAAGATATCGTGAGCCAATCTGTTCGACTAGCCACACCGCGCTACCAAAATATGGATTTTAGGGAATACCTCTTATGCAAAGCGATAAGCATATCTCCAAAAGTTTTGACCAAGATCTTGATGAAGCTATCCGTCTATTTCTATACATGGGCGATAGCGCGGCCAACCAAGTGGCGAAAGCGATCCACGCGCTTATCGATAAAAATGAGACACTGGCGCAAGAGGTGATTGATATGGACTTTGATATCAATCGAATGGAAGTCGAGTTGGATGAGCATATCTTACTATTGGTCGCCAAACGTCAGCCTGCCGCCAGCGATTTACGCCTGGTCATGTCCATCAGTAAAGGCGTGGTTGATTTAGAACGCATCGGTGATGAAGCCGTCAAAATCGCTCAGATGGCCAAAAAAATTGCGGCACAAGGTAAGCTGTCGTATGGCTATGCGGAAGTGCAACACCTCAGCAATCAGGTTCGTTTGATGCTGCACAATGCGCTAGAGGCATTTAGCCAATCGAATGCTGAGCAAGCGTTTGAGGTCATGCGTAACGATAGCATGGTCAATGATGAGTATCAGTCAGCCATCCGTGCTTTAATGACCTATATTATGGAAGATTCACGGCACGTTTCAAAAGTCATCAATATTATGTGGGTGTTGCGCGCGCTTGAGCGGGTAGGCGATCATGCACAAAATATTGCAGAACTGGTGATTAACTATATTAGTGGGCAAGATGTGCGTCATTCCGACTATGCGCTGGTCGAAAAAGCGGTACAAGAGGCCAATGACCGTATGGCGGCGCGCCAAGTCAGCACCCTGTTTGCCGCTAAATCTGCCACTAAACCTACCGTCAAGTCAGCCACGGATTTTGTAGACTCAAACGGTGATGAGGGCTAAAAAAAACAGTTCATCGTAAATTTTACATCCAAAAAAACGCGTTATATTAAATAGCGCGTTTTTTATATTGTGGCAATAATAAAAGATAACTAGCTCTCTGGCGTCCAACCTTGTGCACGCTCATAATCTTCATTATCTAAAAATTTATCTCGTTGTTCGGTAAGGAATTTTTTGGCAGCAGGATCTAACATGCTTAGATGGTTTTCATTAATCAGCATCGTTTGCTGTTCAAGCCATTCTTTCCACGCTTTGTCAGATACCGTTTCTTGTAGCTCCTGACCTTTTTTATTAGGAAAAGGGGGGTGCGGCATTTTTGGCAATTCTTGCTGATATTTACGGCAAAATACCGTATTGGCTTGCGGATTAAAAGTCTCAGTCATAAGGCGTTCCTTATTATGGTTTGGTTATTATAAAAATATGTTATTGAATCACTCATGAGAATAGTTATACCAAACCCAAAAAGTAAGATTAGCTGTGTCAAACTTGCTTAGCCTACAAGGCGTAGTACTTTCACTCGTTTTCCTTGCAACTCTAATTTCTGTGAATGGTATTAGTTAGCACTTATTCAGCATAAGTGACTTAAATATTATTAGCTGAATTTACTTTACCCCATCATGGTATCAAAAACACCCGCAGCAGGGGCGGGTGTTTTTTATGGTAGAAGCTGTCAGGTCAACAATGCGTTTTTACGCAAATACCTCTAAACGGCTGCGACCGCGAGCAACGGCTTGCTTAACTTGATTTGGCGCTGTACCACCCAGATGGTCACGAGCTGCCAATGAGCCTTCTAACGTTAGATATTCAAAGACATCATCGCCGATAGCATCGCTAAATTGCTGTAGCTGCGCCAATGACAAATCGCTCAAATCAACACCTTCTTTGATACCTAAAGCAACGGCATTACCCACCACTTCATGAGCATCACGGAACGCCACACCATTACGTACCAAATAATCTGCAAGGTCAGTAGCGGTAGCATAGCCTTTCATTGTGGCAGCGCGCATGTTTTCTTTATTTGGGGTGATATTCGGTAGCATATCAGCAAAAGCCAATAAACAGCCGGTAAGCGTATCGACGCAATCAAACAACGGCTCTTTGTCTTCTTGGTTGTCTTTGTTATAAGCCAGTGGCTGGCTTTTCATCAGGCTAAGGAGTGTCATTAGCTGCCCAAAGACACGTGCTGCTTTACCGCGAACCAACTCTGGTACATCAGGATTTTTCTTTTGCGGCATGATAGATGAGCCAGTACAGAAGCGATCAGGGATTTGCACAAAGTTAAACTGCGCTGACATCCATAGGATAATCTCTTCACTCATGCGAGACATGTGCATCATAAGGATAGACGCGGCAGAGGTAAACTCAATAGCAAAATCACGGTCAGAAACCGCATCTAGCGAGTTTTGGCAAATACCTTCGAAACCTAACAGCTCAGCAGTAATGGTACGATCAATGGGGAATGTCGTGCCAGCAAGGGCAGCACTACCAAGTGGCATCTGATTGATACGGCGGCGCGCATCGACCAGACGTTCGGTATCGCGATATAACATCTCAAACCACGCCATGACGTGATGACCAAAGCTCACTGGCTGCGCCGTTTGTAAATGCGTAAAGCCGGGCATAATAGTGTCAGTATGCTGCTCAGCCAAATCAAGCAAACCACTTTGCAAGCGTACTAACAAGGCAATGATATTATCAGTCTCTTCGCGTAGCCAAAGACGAATATCGGTGGCAACCTGATCGTTACGGCTACGACCCGTATGCAGTTTTTTACCAACAGCACCGATGATGTCAGTCAAGCGCGACTCAACATTCATGTGCACGTCTTCTAGCGCGATTGACCAGTTAAACTCGCCAGCCTCAATCTCGCGCATTACCTGATGCAGACCATCAATAATGGTGGCTACTTCGTCAGCGGTCAAAATGTCACATTCTTTAAGCATGGTCGCGTGGGCGATTGAGCCTTGAATATCGTGACGCGCAAAGCGTTGATCAAAGCCAACAGAGGCGGTGAAGGCAGCGACAAAGCTGTCCGTCGCTTCACTGAAGCGTCCGCCCCACATTTGCTGACCTTGGCTGTTTGAAGGACTGCTTACAGGGTTGTTTTGTGCAGCGTTATTTGTTATCGGAGCATCTGTGCTAGAATCAGAGACAGATGGGTTTACATTTGATTCGGGACTACTAGGTTTTGAAGAATTGGCGTTCATATCGGTACAAGACAAGTCAGCAGAATAAGAGCTCAAGTATAGCAAAGGATGAGGTTGCCTTACTAGCGGAGCGCTTAGAGTTTTTTATTCCCAAGCTCATGGAAGTCATGAAGCCTTGGCAGTGGTTCATTTATATCTTTTTTTGGTCACTATTCGTCACGGTAATAAATCGCTATGATATTGCCACGTGGTCAGATTTTTTGATTCAGCTGTTTAGCAGAGTCCTGCAAAACACCTTGAGTATTATTCCTTCCTTATACCTCATTGATTATTTGCGCCCCATTTTTAAGGGCATGAGCATACCTAAAGCCAGCATGTATGTGCTTGCCTTAATCATGGTGGCATCTACCATATCCATGATTTTAGTCATGCTGGTGATGATTAACATTGGTTGGTTTGAATATGATCGTCAAACTTTTATTCTAAATATATTATTTGATGCGGTGATTAGTGGTGGCTTTACCTTAGTGTTCTTACTGTATTTTTTACGCCGTTATCGCGAGACGAATGCGCTCAAACAATCGTTTGAGCAGAAATTGAGTGCACAAAATGATGTGATCAAAGCACGAATCGCTCCGCATTTTTTCTTTAATACCATTAATACCCTTGTGTCACTGATAGAGTCCAATCCAGCAAGAGCTTCTGCTTTATTACAGCACGTTTCTGCCTTATTCCGTGCCAGTTTCAATGGGGCACGAGAGATTAGTTTTGAAGAAGAAATTGCTCTTTGTGAGCACTATCTAGCGATTGAGTCTAGCCGCTTAGCGGATAAGCTTGAAGTGAGTTGGCAATTGCCTGACGAAGATGTCATGTATGACATGGTGATTACCGCCTTGACCTTACAGAGCGTGCTAGAAAAAATGCTGCTGAATGTGGTGGAGATGACCACTGAAACCATTTATATCAATATTAGAGTCACTTGGCAGCAGCATCGGGTTGTGATTACGATTGGTGTCGCGCTGCCGAAAAAAACCATGATTATTAACCATGATTTACGTCAGCACATGAACTTTTATATTCAAGCGGAACGTTTACGGGCTTATTTCGGTCAAAGTGCGGATATTAAAAGTAGCGTTACCAGTAGTCGAATTATTACCGTCATCGACTATCCGCTGCAAGATGTTAGTTTATGATCGTTTTTTTGGGGCTTACTTTTTTTATTTCTCAAGAAATAGGTATGGCATAGTTATTGCACCATCTTTATAGCTAATGGGTTGTTTTACTTTATATTTAGCCATGATTCCCCATAAAAATTATTATCGATAAATGCATCGCAATAAAACTCAATGCACAAGGCTATCAACGTCAATATAGCCAGTTATTGTTTTATGAAATAATTAAAGGTTTTTATGCTAAGTGATTGGTAATGAGTGCTAATATGTTGGTAAGGCCATTGAAAAAAATACTAAGTTTATCCTGGGATTGGAGTTTGCATGCGTATCGTAGTTTGTGATGATGAGCCACTAGCACGTGAGCGTTTGGTTAGAATTGTACAGGAGTCAGGTCATCAAGTCGTTGCTCAAGCAACCACGGGTGCAGAAGCCATTATCGCTGTCAAAACTCAGCAGCCAGACATCATATTATTAGATATTCGTATGCCTGAGATGGATGGGGTGCGCTGTGCGCAAGAGCTTGCCAAGCTTGAGCATCCGCCAGCTATTATATTTGTCACCGCTTATGATCATTATGCCATTGCCGCGCTAAAAGCCAATGCGATTGGTTATTTATTAAAGCCTGCCAATAAAGATGAACTACTAGAAGCACTAGATAAAGCGAAAAATTTGAACGCGGCGCAGTTAAATGAGATTCGTAAACTCGAAGACCCAACAGCGCGGCCAGTGCGTGAGCATATCGCTGCTCGTACTCACCGAGGCGTTGAGCTCATCAAGCTCAAAGATATCTATTATTTTACCGCCGATCAAAAGTCCGTCACAAAGATGGCATTGTCCTGATTGATGAGACGCTAAAAGAGCTTGAACAAGAATTTGAGGATCGGCTGTTTCGGGTGCACCGTAATGCCATCATCAACCTTAGCTTTTTGGACTTTTTAGAAACGTTGGATGCAGGACAATATCAAATACGCTTTAAAGGCATTGATGAGACACTCGCGGTTAGCCGCCGTCACTTACCTGCATTACGTGACAAGATTCAAAGCATGTAAACTGCGGTTTCCATTGTGAAATAACAGCAAAATAACCGTGAAATAATCATCCCATATCATCAAACCCTTATTTATGCTTAAATAGGGGTATTTTTTTGCGTCAGCATTGACTATATATGGTTTATATCGCCCATTTTTTGTGGAAAATTTGCAGTATTGTTTAATACTGACCTGCATAGTACTGACGTGAACAGTATCGAATTTATTGAGGCCCTTTATGAGCAATCCGCAGCAAACTGCTTTGACTACCTTGAATATCGCCACGCGTCAGAGCCCTTTAGCACTATGGCAAGCTGAGCATATCCGTGCTCGTCTACTAGATTTGTATCCTGAATTGACGATTAACTTGCTAAAAATTGTCACTAAGGGTGACAAGATTTTGGACACACCTTTGGCTAAAATTGGCGGTAAAGGTTTGTTTGTCAAAGAGCTTGAGCAAGCACTATATGACAAACAAGCGGACATCGCGGTACATTCATTAAAGGACGTACCGATGCAGCTTCCTGAAGGTTTGATGCTGGGCGTCTATTGCAAACGCGCCTCACCGACTGATGCTTTTGTGTCTAACACCTATAATAGTATTGATGAATTGCCGCAAGGGGCAGTCGTTGGCACGTCAAGTTTGCGTCGTCAGTGTCAGCTTAAAGCCTATCGTCCAGACCTACAAATTAAAACCTTACGCGGTAACGTCGGTACACGTTTGGGCAAGCTGGATGCTGGCGAGTATGATGCGATTATTTTAGCGACCAGTGGTTTGCAGCGTATCGAGCTGGATGAGCGCATACGCGGCGAGCTTGATATCAATGCCTGCCTGCCTGCGGTTGGTCAGGGCGCCTTAGCGATTGAATGCCGTGAAGGTGATGATGAGGTGCTAAAATTACTGGCACCACTGAATGATGATAAAGCTCGTATCCGCCTCATTGCTGAACGCGCGCTAAACCGTCATTTAGAGGGTGGCTGCCAAGTACCCATTGCTGCTTATGCTGTGTTACAAATGGCGGATGAAACAAGCAGCAACAATGATGATAACGGTGACAATGGCAATAACGACAACGGCAATGTGTTATGGCTACGTGGCCGCGTCGGTCAAGCGGATGGCAGTGAGCTGCTAAAAGCAGAAAAACGCGTCACCTTGATCGGCACACAAGCCGAGCAAGAAGTACAGGCTAATCAGCTTGGTATTGATGTTGCCAATATACTGCTTGCCGATGGCGCGGGTGATATCTTATCTGCGATTTATCATCCTGAATAACATGCCAGTATTTTGATTATCTTAGTCATAGCCCCAGTATTATTGATGCTAGGGCTATCGTTAAGCCAATTCTATCAGTCTTTTGTCATGGTACGTCTATGTCATCAACATTAAATCACGCCCAGCTTATTGCTAACAATCAATCAAATAATGAGTCATCACTCACGCAAGTAGTCATCAATACTCGCCCAGTGGAGCGTGCCGCTGCATTGACGGATCATCTACAAGCAGCAGGGCTGACGGTGGTAGAGATACCGATGTTGACGTTACAATCGCGCCCAACGACTGAGCAAGACATGACGCTGATGCGCCAGTGGCTATCAGGCGATTATAAGGCGCTTGTGATTGTTAGCCCAACGGCGGCCGCTTCAGGACTGGCTGTTTGGCAAGCGCTTGAAGATGAGCGTCAAGCTCAAAACCATGACAATGATAATGACGATGATAATAATAATGAGCGAAAAGATATAGCAATTAATGCTCTGCAAGCGCCGAGCTACTTGATTGCCGTGGGTGAAGCGACCGCGTCGGTATTAAATAATGCCAAAATAGAGGCATCGAATTATCAAGTACTTCAGCCTCACATTGCCAATAACGAAGGTATGCTAGCGATGCCTGAGATTGAGCGTTTGCAAGCAGGTGACAAGTTGCTCGTGTGGCGCGGATTGGGTGGTAGGCGACTATTGGTCGATACGTTGCTGGCACGCGGTGTGCATATCGATAGCATTGCTTGGTATGAGCGCATAATGCCAGTCGATGCGATGGCTCAATATGAGCAGTGGCTAAAAGAGTTTTTAACCGATAATTTAACGCATAATATGATGCAAGATGCGTCGGCAGTGCAGCAACCAAAGCCAATCGTTGTGGTCAGTAGCGGTACAGCCTTTGAGCATTGGGAAAGCATCGTTCGGGCTGTAGCAGAAAAGGTATTAGAGCAAGAAACAGCCAGAGAAACTCCCGCTACTTTGCCTTATAAATTGTCAGACTTTTCTTATGTGGTGTTGGGTGAGCGTTTAGCCAATATGGTCGCTGAGCAGCAGTTAAGTTATTGGCGTGTGGAAGATTTGGCGCCAGAAACCATTCTTGCTGCTATCCATGCTAAAGCCTGTTAAATGTACCAACCGATGATCTGTCCTTATCTATTATGTTTCACTTTTTATTTATTCGCTTTAAACCTGTTTTGGCCAAAATAACGGTGCTGCCTTATGTCAATCAATTCTGAATCGTTATCTCAGGAACCTTCTGCTACTCAGCAGCGCCGACAAGCAAATGTGTTTTTGTTGCGCCTGCAGTGGCTGGTTATCTTGTTGCTTATCGCCGCCCTATTGTGGCTCTACATCAGCCAGCAGCGTTTCCAGCATAGTGTTAATGAGCGTTTGCAAAGCAACGAGCAAGTCGTCAGCCGTCTCAATGAGATGGACGATCGCATCTTTGCCATGAGTCAGCAGACGCTGCCAGAGCCTCGATCTGCCGCCAGTAGCCAAGCGCAAAACCAGTTAGATTTATTGCGTATTCAGATACAAGCCGCTGATAGATTATTGGCAGACAATAACGACAGTGCAGCGATTGATTTGTTGCGTGGTCTACACTGGCAGCTTTCGCAAAGTAGCAATGAGATTGCTCCAGCGCTAACGGTTGTGATCAAACAAAGCTTGATGAAAGACATCGAACGTTTGCAGGCAAGCAGCACTCAGCCCAGTCCTTGGCAGCTACAAAACCTCGCCATCCAAAATATTCAAGAGTTTTTGCACAGCTATGAGCGTGTGAGTAGCGAGGCGACACCGCACAATAGCACCGATAGTAATATGAGCCTCTCGCGCAAACAACTGACCATTCACGAAGTGATTATGACCTTGAATCTGGCCAGTCAAGCCAGTAATATGCGCGAACAAGAGCAGCTGGTTGGTTATCTGCGTCAAGCACGAAATCAACTACAAACCTTGGTGCCGAAGTCTGCTATTCCTCAAGAGTCAGCACCAAAGGCAGCCATGACTAATACTGAAAGTACCTCTAATGATGCGTCCGTAGGCAAAAAACAAACCTCTACCGACAAGAATCTACCAACCAGATCCTCTCCGACAAATATCGCAGAAGTTATAGATTGGTTAGATAAATTGATTGCCAATGCACCGAAACCAACGCCATTGTTGACCACTCAGATTTTGGATAAATCTCAGCGTTAGTGGTTCAGTGGATGTTGATTGATAGATTTATGAATATAAAAATAAGAGAAATGACGTTATGGACAGTTTGAATCAAGCAGCACATGTAGCCTCTAATATCGCAGATAATCATCCTGACGAATTGTCACATTATCCCATTATTCATCACCAGCCCATTCACTGGGGCGAGATGGATGCGTTTAACCATTTAAATAATGTGATTTATTACCGTTATGCTGAATCAGCACGAATTGGCTATTTGCAGGCGCTAGGTATGTTTGATGGTAATATGGTGACGGTATTGGCACAATCTAGCTGCCAGTATTTACGCCCTGTGACTTATCCTGATACTTTGCTATTAGGAGTGCGCTGTCAGCGCTTGGGCAATACAAGTATCGTGATGGAATATAGCTACTATAGCACCGCGCAAGCGGCCATCGTCGCGACAGCTGAGGCAGTCGTGGTACGGCTCGATAGTGATGGAAAGCGTAAGTTAGCTTGGACAGAGGAAGAGCGCGCTCGGCTATTGGCATTAGAAGCAAAAGTTGGTCATATACCGAAGCTTTAGCACTGAATATTAAATAAATAGCAAAAGGGCACGCTAACGTTACGTTAGCGTGCCCTTTTGCTATTTGACTGCTATCTAATCAGCCAGTCAATCAGTCAATCAGTCAATCAGTCAATCAATCAGTCAATCAGTCAATCAGTCAATCAGTCAATCAAACATTAATCTTGCTTTGGCGCATGTACGAAATCGATGACGTTCAAGTCAAAGCCTGATAATGCGTAAAACTTCATGGGTGATGATAATAAACGCATATCACGAACGCCTAAATGACGCAAAATCTGTGCACCAACACCAATGCTGCGATACGGCTGCTGAGTAATGGTCGATTGCGATTCATTGTCTGCCGCTTTGTCTAACGCCTCTCCTAAATCTATTGGCTGGTTGCTACCAATCCAAACTAATACGCCGCGATCTGAGTTGCTTATTTCCTCCAGCGCTGAGCGTACGCTCCAGCCGCTACGACCCGTCATATCATTTTTGGCAGCAAACAAGTCGCGTAGTGGATGAAAGCCATGGACACGGACAGTGCTGACGCCTTCGCTCACATCGCCTTTTACCAAAGCCAAATGCGTTTCATCAGCGCCAAATTCGCGGAAGCGATGTAGCGTAAAGGTGCCGTATTCCGTTTCAAAAGGACGCGACTCAATTTCTTCTACCGTTTGCTCGTTCGCGATGCGGTAGTTGATGAGGTCAGCAATTGTACCCATTTTGATGCCATGCTCTTCGGCAAATATCTCTAGATCATCACGGCGAGCCATCGTACCATCAGCATTGATGATTTCGACAATCACTGCTGCGGGCTCAAGCCCTGCTAGGCGTGCTAAATCACAACCAGCTTCGGTATGTCCAGCGCGGTGCAAGACGCCACCATTTTGAGCCATGATTGGGAAGATATGTCCAGGCTGGACGATGTCTTCAGGTTTTGCCGAAGAAGAAACCGCTGCTTGAATCGTACGAGCGCGATCAGCAGCAGAGATACCCGTTGTAACGCCTTCAGCGGCTTCGATAGAAACCGTAAAGTTGGTACTAAATTTTGCCTCGTTACGATCAGACATCAGCGGCAACGCCAGCTGTTGGCAGCGTGCTTGTGACAAGGTTAAGCAGACCAAACCACGTGCATGAGTAATCATAAAGTTAATATCTTCAGGGCGCACATGGGTCGCTGCCATAATGATATCACCTTCATTCTCACGGTCTTCATCATCCATTAAGATGACCATCTTGCCAGCACGAATGTCTTCGATAATCTCAGGAATCGTATTTAAACTCATAGTAAGTCTCAATATTTTATTATTTATAGATAGGTGTGATGTGGAATATAAAGCATTGTCTGTCTATTGTAGCAGTAGATGCTATAGAGCGCTGTTGCGGTTAGGCAAAGTGCATTGGATCAAATTGTTCCACCGTAGACGTTATTTAATCATTGCTCATATATCAATATGAGGACATTTTAACGCTTTTCAGCCCACTGTGCTGCTTCATCTCAAAACTATATGGGCCAGTCTGTCAAATATAGTGATAAGTATTATTAATGGTAAAGCCGATTCACGTATTCAATGACATAGTAAGCAAAGGGATAACCGCCCATGTGAGCCATCAGTCATTACTGGCTGCTTGGCTTTTTAGCCAATCCATAAACTGTTTACTGTGTTGCTCGCGCTGATTGTCGGCAAATTCATAAAAGCTAGTACCAACTAAATTGTCTGGCAAGTAGCTTTGTGGATAATAGTGATTGGGATAATCGTGTGGATAGGCGTAACCTTGGCCATAGCCTTGATTGCGCATCAGTTTGGTCACGCCATTACGTAGGTGTAGCGGCACAGGAGAGGCATCTTTTTCTGCCAACGCCATCGCAGCATTGATGGCTTTATAAGTGCTGTTACTTTTGGCACTGGTCGCTAGATAAACCACTACTTGCCCCAAGATAATACGCGCTTCTGGCATACCAATTGATTGCACACTACGCAATGCTGCATCGGCAAGCAGTAAAGCATTAGGGTTGGCATTACCGATATCTTCACTGGCCAAGATGACCAAGCGCCGCGCGATAAAATCAGCAGGCTCACCGCCAACTAACATCCGCGCCATCCAATAAAGCGCAGCATCAGGGTCTGAGCCACGTACGGACTTGATCATCGCCGAGATAATATCGTAATGCTGCTCGCCATCTTTGTCATAGCGTACCAACGCGGTCTGAGCGACACGAGCGACCAATTCATCGTTAATGACGAGGGGTGATTGCTTAGTGTCCGCCGTTTGAATAGCCAGCTCTAATAAATTTAGCGCCTTTCTAGCATCGCCATGCGCCAGTTGGCTGATAGTGTCCTGTGCTTGTAAATCAACCGTCAAATTTTTCAGCACTGAATCTTCTGAAATTGCCCTTTGCAATACCGCACTGATTTGTTCAGGCGTCAGTGGCTCTAAACGATACACTTGGCAACGTGATAGCAGCGCATTATTGACGCTAAAGGACGGGTTTTCAGTTGTCGCACCAATCAAGGTAATATCACCAGATTCGACCGCGCCCAGTAAGGCATCCTGCTGAGCCTTGTTAAAGCGGTGTATCTCATCGATAAACACCACTGGCGATTCAAATGCCAGTGAGTCCTTATTATCTAACACTTCTCGCAGCTGTTTGACCCCAGTATTCAAGGCAGACAAGGCATGAAACGGTCTGCCAACAGCATCAGCCAACAGCATGGCAATAGTCGTTTTGCCGATGCCAGCTTCACCATGCAAAATAATCGATGGCAGATGCCCTTGTTCGACCAAACGCCGCAAGGGTGCACCTGCCGCCAGTAGATGTTCTTGACCAATGATTGCATCAAGTGTCGTTGGGCGCATACGCTGGGCAAGGGGTGTATCGGCATGAAAATTAGGCGGCATAGAAATCTCTATTATCAATTTAAACAGCTATCAATTAGTTCATAACGACAGTGATTAATGGGTTTTTATTGCTGCATCTAAATGACTACATCCTAGATTACATTCATCATTGCTATGGAAAAAGACCATATCTGTCTGTTTGGCATGATTTTCGCACTAATGAATATTAGACATGAGTAGTAAAAGTAGGCTAATTTATAAAGATGCTATTTGGTATGTGTCTTGGTATGTGGCATACACAATAGGCTAACTCAGATTTACGTTAATAAAAGTCAATCAAGTGTACAGCTTATGTCCCAAATACTTTGATTTTTATGCTTTTATCCCTATTAACGGTTCAACAGCATTGATAGATCGTAGATATCACGCGCGATTTACGACCTATCATTTGTGATCATACATTCATTAGGCATAAGGTATTACCGTCATGATGTCTCCGCCGATATTGCAGCGCTTGTTTGCTCGCTATTTATATCGCAGTGCCAAGCAGCAATCACGTTTGCTTACTACAGGTGAGATAGCGCTGGCGCGTTCAGTATTTGGCGACAGTATCAATCTCGATGAGGTTCAGCTCAAGACTGCTTGGTGGGTGTTGAAACATTATGCCGTTAGTCCTAATGGCAATATTTATTTTAACCGAGCAGATTGGATAATAGATTTTAGCGATGCTTCATTGAGTAAAAAAAGTTGGCTGATACATGAATTGACCCATGTATGGCAATTACAGCAAGGCTTAAAAGTGGTGCGCGGTGCACTTATTGATCGCCGTTATGATTATGTGCTCAAGACAGGCAAATCCTTCTTTAACTACGGTATCGAACAGCAGGCGCGTATAGTTCAGGATTATTTTATTCGTCGTCAGCGTGGACAAGACTGTCAAGCATTAGAAACTTGTATTCCATTTTTAATCGTGAAGTCTGACGACAATATGAAGTGATATCCATTGGCAATGGATTGCCATGATAATTTTGGTTTTTATTATTTTGCCTTAACAAGGACACGTACCCTTATGTTTAAATTTTTGCCAAAAAAGCCCAATTATAAAATGAGTAAAGGTGTGGTTGATAATTCTATCAATCAAAACAACAACCCTTCACAGCACTCGTCAACCTTGCTTGCGGCAACACTCAGCGGCGTATTGCTGTTAAGTGGTTGTCAGCAGCAAGCAGAGACTCAACCTGCGCCAGAAGACAGTCAGAGCGTTGAAAAAACGAGCACTGAAGACAGTCAGCCTATGCGCCCAAGTGATTCTGCTGCTGCCCGTATAAAGCAGTTTCAGCCCATATATGTCGCGCAAGCACAAAGGCTACAGCGTCGTTTACAAGCAGAGTATGAATCCCTACAAGCCGCTGATAGCTCAGATAGTGAGGATTCATTGCTGCTAAATGATGATACAGCTGCTAGCGATACTAATACTGATAACGTGATGGAGAATGACAACGACACAGCTGATAGCAGCTCACTATCTGCTGACACCACAGATGATGAAGTGGATATCTCCGCTGAGGCTGATATCAATACCAGTACGGAAGTTGGCGAGCGTGATTTAACGGTGTTAAAGCGCATTAGCCTTGAGCCGCGTAAGCCTGTCATGCTAACAGAAGATCAAATCATCGAAAGCTACCAGCAAGCGATGGAAGCGCTTTATCAGCCTGTGACGACGCCTCTTAGCGCAGAAGATGTTGATACTTTAATTAATATCGCGACATTGGCTCCGCAGTTATTTGAGCATGCAGAAATTGCCGGTAGGCTCAGTGCCAAAAGCCCAGCATTAGCGCGTTTGATTATTCAGCATCAGGTTTGGGAGCAGATAGAAGCTCAGCAAGTGATTGATATGCAGCAGATGAAACTGAATCAACAAAAAGAATTTGAGACGCTTATGACTAAGTTTAATGACACCATTAAAGGTTATGATGAGCAAATTGCCAAATATGAGCAAACACTAAAAGAATTCCAGTAGCCGCAATTCTGTCACTCAACCAGTTATTCATTCAGTAACGGATAGGGTTTCTTTGACTTCCTCCCCGCCCTCAAAGGAGGGGGATTCCTACTAAAGACGGCCAAGCCCGACCGCGAGAATGTTTTTTGCTCCATTAACGTCTCTGTTATGGGTCGTTTTACAAGAACGACAAAACCATACTCTTATACCAAGCGCTGATCTACCTTTCGGACTGTCTTGGCGAGAGCCGCAACACGAGCAGGTTTGGGTGGTGTACGCTTCATTCACTTCGATATAGTGGCAACCTGCGTTCGCGCATTTATAATCCAGTTGCCGCTTAATTTCAAACCAACCTGCATCATAGACGGATTTGGCAAGTTTGCCCTTAGTGAATGATGTTGATTTTATTTTACCAACAACAATTAGGCTGTTGGCTTTGACAAGCTTTGATGTGAATTTATGAATGAGGTCTTGACGGGTATTTTTAATCTTGGCGTGAATGGCCTTGACCCGCTTTTTATTCTTAGCTCTTTGAGCAATGGCCAGTTTTTCAGCGTATTGATGAGTGACTTTGGTTTGTAGTTTGTCGCCATCACTATTGACTGCTGAATCTTTGCAGCCTAAATCAATACCGACCTGACCAGTGCCACACGCTGTTTTTGGAAATTCTTTAACCGTCACACAGACGTACCAGTTACCGCGATTGTCCTGTACCAATTCGCAAGTATTGATGGTGTAGAGCGCTAAGTTATAGCTGTCCCATAGGTCAATAGTGAGTTTTTTACCTTTAGCTAAGCTGAATTGTAGGGTGCTTTTTAGACACTTTTTACCACTTTGGCGGGTGCTGATATGCTTAATAGCGGTCTTTTTAAACGGAATCCAACCAAGAGAACTACGTTTGGCTTTAAGATTATTGGTGCGCCAGTTGAGTTTGGCTTTTTTAAACTGTTTACGAGCCTTGGCATGGGTTTCGGTCACTGCTTGTAAGGTTTGGCTGTGTAGGTTTAGATATTCACCCGCACCTTTGGTGTAAGT
>NZ_CAJGZQ010000008.1 GCF_904846185.1 Psychrobacter immobilis
ACCTACAAACTGTACAGAAACACCCAGTCTAAGCAGAGCCCCCCCATCTGGATAATATATGTATATTAAAATAAAAGGTATTGTAAATCCTATCAAGCTCAACCAAAAAAAATTTAAGTCGAAAAATAACCATTTTATATATTTTTTAATATAATATTTTGATTTAAATATTTTTTTATTCATATATTTCCAAAAATTAAACAACCTTTAAAATCAGTCTAATTAAAGTAAATTGAAATGTTAATCTAACTTTACTCCAAATCAATTATCTAGCAAAACTAATAAATAATAATACGATTTCAAAATTTACATTAGATTGCTTGCATAAAATATTACTAGTCATCGCACCTCAGCTAGCAGAAGTCAATGAACTGGTAGTTTTGCAAGAGTTAAATTCTTTATTACCAAAAAGATAAATTTTAAGATAGTATTTCTAAGCCTTTTATTTTCTTATATATAAACACGACTAATATACATACTATATCCTAAATAAAAAACATTACTTATCACACTCTTAATTCTTATCCCGACTACAAATATCAGTGCAGCTTACCCAAAATTAAAACGGATATATTTGATATACACAGAACTTAGCAAATCGCCTTATGCACATCAAGATATTATTAGAGTCGAGGAAGTACTACAATGCTTTCAACTGCTACATCTGCGCTGTCATGGTGGTTTACTAAACTTCTAGCTCAGTCAATTTCGTCTTCTCTGCCTCGACTACTTCCGTAGGTACTTTATTAGCGATAATTTTTGCAGCTTATATATATTCGAGTTCATACTAAATAGACTGTAAATAATAGCACACGAATATTGAGTTTTTTTCAAGCTTAAGAATTAATTAGTTGACTAATTAGTAGGCAATAAAAAACGCCATCACAATTGTGACAGCATTCTTTACTACTATAGATATTTATGCTTTAGTTACAACGCTTTCAACTGCTCCATCTGCGCCGTCATTGCGGTCAACTGCCCTTCTAGCTCAGCCAGTTTTGCTTTCTCTGCTTCTACCACTTCCGCAGGTGCTTTACTGACAAAGCCTTCATTGCCTAGCTTGCGGGCGATACCTTCAGATTGACCTTTCAACTTATCATATGACTTACCCAAACGTGCCAGCTCAGCCGTTGGATCGATCAGACCTTTCATCGGTACGAGTACGCGTAACTGACCGACCATGCTTGATGATGATAATGGTACTTCATCGCCTTCTTTTAGAATGGTTAAGCTATCGACTTTGGCAAGCGCTTTAAACTGATTGGCGATACGTGATAGACGCTCGTCTTCTGCTAGCGAGATATTTTGTAGCAGCACTGGCAAACGTACGGCGTTGCCCAACTTCATCTCACCACGGATATTACGGACGCTAGCGATTAGCTCCTGTAGCCACGCCATATCCGCCTCAACTTGCTCACTGATTTGTGCCTCATCCGTTTTTGGATAGTCAGCGACGACGATGCTGTCCGTGTTTTTGCGACCTAGCAGTGGCGCAACCGTCTGCCAGATTTGCTCGGTCAGATATGGCATGATTGGATGGCTAAAGCGTAGCGCCGTCTCTAGCACGTGCAGCAGTACATAGCGGATTTGCGCTTTGCGTTCATCCGATACCGAGTCATCATTTAGACTGGCTTTGGCAAGCTCAACATACCAATCACAGTACTCATTCCAGATAAACTCATAGATATCTTGGCTGACCATATCGAGACGATACTGAGCGAAATGCTGATGAATATGGGCAACGGTAGAGTTCAGACGACTCATGATCCATTTTTCTGGCAATTCCCATACCTCAGGGTTTGCCGCTTGGTCGATAGGCTTTGCATTGCCCTCGCTATCGACACAGTTCATGAGTACAAAACGGCTGGCGTTCCAGATTTTATTACAGAAGTTACGATAGCCCTCTACACGCTTGAGATCAAAGTTGATATCGCGACCCGTACTGGCAAGGGATGTAAAAGTAAAGCGCAGTGCATCTGTACCAAAGGCTGGGATACCTTCTGGGAACTCTTTACGCGTTTGCTTTTCGATTTTAGCCGCGTCTTTTGGATTCATCATATTGCTGGTGCGTTTTTCTACCAGCGCTTCTAGATCAATACCGTCGATTAAGTCAATCGGATCTAAGACGTTACCTTTCGATTTTGACATTTTTTGACCATTGCCATCACGCACCAGACCATGCACATAGACGGTCTTAAATGGTACTTGCGGCGTGCCATCTTCGTTTTTCACGAAGTGCATGGTCATCATGATCATGCGAGCAACCCAAAAGAAGATAATGTCAAAACCTGTCACCAACACGCTGGTTGGGTGGAAGGTGTCCATCACGCGTGGATCGGCGTTGACGTCTGCCCAGTCAAGCGTACTAAACGTCCACAGACCTGAGCTGAACCACGTATCGAGTACGTCATCATCTTGGCGCAAGATCACGTCATCGCTGAGACTGTATTTAGTACGGACTTCGGCTTCGTCACGGGCGACATAGATTTCACCCGTCGCATCGTCATACCATGCAGGGATACGATGTCCCCACCACAGCTGACGACTGATACACCAGTCTTGCAGATCCGTCATCCACGACATATACATGTTTTTGTACTGTGCAGGGACGAACTCGATGCTGCCGTCTTCTACCGCGTCAATCGCAGGCTTGGCAAGCTCTTTAACTGCGACATACCACTGATCGGTCAACCACGGCTCAACGATCGTACCGCCACGCTCAGCACGCGGGGCTTTGAGTGCGTAGTCTTCGATATCTTCTAGCCAGCCTTGCTCGCCTGCTTGCGCTACAAGGAACTTACGAGCGGCAAAACGCTCAAGTCCTGCATACTCGCTAGGTGTGGTTTCTAATTCTGGCTCACGCGTTTGCAAGTCAGGATAAACTTCCATCGCTGGCAAAATATTGGCGCGCTCATCGAGGATATTAATCAATGGCAAGCTATGACGACGACCCAACTCATAATCGTTGAAATCGTGCGCTGGGGTGATTTTTACGCAGCCCGTACCGAAGTCTTTTTCGACATAATCATCAGCGACGATAGGCACGACGCGACCAGTGATTGGCAAGGTAATGGTTTTGCCGACTAAATGTGCATAACGCTCATCGCTAGGATTGACCGCGACAGCCGTATCACCAAGCAATGTCTCAGGACGCGTGGTGGCTACGACCAGATAGTTTTTACCATCTTGGGTCAGCAGCTCTGTGTCCGTGAAATGATAGCGGAAATGCCACAAGCTGCCTTTTTCGTCGTGGTTTTCTACTTCTAGGTCAGACAATGCTGTTTGGAATTTAGGATCCCAATTGACTAAACGCTTACCACGATAGATAAGGCCATCATCGAACAGGCGAACGAACACTTCTTTTACCGCATTGGACAGACCATCATCCATGGTAAAGCGCTCACGCGACCAATCAACCGAGCTGCCCAAACGGCGAATTTGGCTGGTGATATTGCCGCCCGACTCTTCCTTCCACTCCCACACTTTATCGACGAAGTCTTCACGCGTCATATCACGGCGCTTAATACCTTGCGCCTCCAAACGACGCTCAACGACCATTTGGGTCGCGATACCGGCATGATCCGTACCCGGTTGCCACAGCGTATTGTCACCATCCATGCGGTGATAACGCGTGAGCGCATCCATAATCGCATTGTTAAAGCCATGACCCATGTGCAGCGAGCCTGTGACGTTCGGCGGTGGTAGTGCGATAGAAAATGACTTTTCTTTGTCAAACGTCGGCTTAAAATAGCCGCTTTCTTCCCAGCCTTGATACATGCCTGCTTCGACTTCCGCAGGATTGTACGCATTCTCTAACTGGCTTAAGGCCGCTTGAATAGATGTAGTGAGGTTGTGGTTACTCATAATGGCATTATCTTTTATTGATTGAATGTGATTAAAGCGAATATAAAAATTAGGAAAATCATGAATAGAGTGATTTTAACGCAGATGACCAGATTTTGTTAGATGCTAAGGCAATTTATCAGACTTGCAGAGTGGCATTGCCCCATTAATAAGCGCAAAAGCCCATAAAGACCCTCAATCGAATGAGATTCCAACAAAATAAGTGCTAGTGATGTTATAAAATATGGGTCATGCTATGAGGTATATTCTATAACATCACTAGCATATAAATGGCGTCTTTATCCTAAAATCATGATCTTATAAACAGCGAGCCGACCGTGTCCAAAGATACCGAGCACACCTATAACAATAGCAGCCACTCTCAAGCTGATGAATCTGACGCTAATGAAATAGACGATAAGCGCTTGATTGATGATAGCGCTTACCAACCATCTGTTACTGAAGATAAAGACGTTAGCAAAACTGAGATGCCAGATGATACCGAGGCGACAGAAAGTTTAGAAGACGAAGATTTCTCTGAAGATATGAGCGAAGCAGATAAAGAAACCATCAAAAAAGTCGCCAATGATGACAACTTGAGTCAAGCAAAGAGCTATGCCAGTATCTTGGTTGAGCAAGTGATGGATGCCAAAGAAACCTTTGAGCGTTCGCTTGGCTCGCTGTTTACCAGTGCCTTTACCGCTGGGCTTGAGATTGGCATTAGCTTCTTTATGATTTTATCGGCTTTTGCGCTGTTGAGTGGCGTACTGCCAAGCCAATACGCAATCGTGCTCGCCTCCCTACTTTACCCAATTGGCTTTATCATCGTCGTCATTGGTCAGTCGCTATTATTCACCGAACAGACATCGCTGTTAAGCCTACCTGTGCTTAACAAGATTGAACCGCTGCATAAACTGCTACGCCTTTGGGGCATTGTCATTGCTGGCAACATCGTTGGCGGTTGTTTGTTTGCCGCATTGATGATAGGTTTGGGTTTAAATATGCAGCTGTTTAGCGTGAGCGACATCGACACTTATGCCGAACACATTTTAGGATTTAGGTGGTGGGTCATATTTGGTAGCGCCATCTTAGCAGGTTGGATGATGGGCGTCACTGCGTGGCTTGTGACCTCAGCACGCGACACCCTTAGCCGCATCGTTTTGGTGACGCTTATTACTGGCAGTATTGGTTTTTTAGGATTGCACCACAGTATCGTGGGCAACATTGAGATTTTTTCTGCCTTGCTATACGGCAATACCGTCAGCTTGGGGCGTTATTTACTGTTTTTAGTAGTGATATTGCTGGGCAATACCGTCGGCGGCGTGGTGTTTGTGGCGGTACTCAAAAACCGTACCTTCTTATTTCAAATCGAAAAAGTGAAAGAACAAACGGCTAGTGAACAAGCGGAATCTAAAACCAGTATAAATACCCGCCGACCTTGATTGGTATTGGTTAATGCTAAATGCTAAATGCTATAAATAGATAACTCACCTATTACCCATAACAAGGTTCAATATTTAAACCTGTTATGGGTTTTCAGCATCTACAGCATACGCGCTGCCAACACGCTATCTTCTATTTCAGATTTTCTCAGCTTATCGTGTTGAGCGCTAAATATACGCACCAAAATCCCCGCGCTTAAGAACATCACCAAGGTATAAATGGCTGGCATCATTGACATATCGTAGTTAGATAATAACGTCAATGCCATAAATATCGACAAGGTACTGTTTTGTAGACCGACTTCTAGCGTCACCGAGGTTCTTTGCGCCCAGTTGAGACCGACCCATTTACTACTATAATAACCGAGCGCCATGGTTGAGAGATTTAATAATACCGATACGGGACCAGTAGCGATAAAGGCGTCGACAATGATATCGCGTTGGACATAGCCCAAAAACAGCACTAAAAACGTTAAAAATATCACCCCAAATCGAGACACATAAACTTGTGAGCGATCGGCAACGGTTGGTGCATAGCGTTTAATCAGCATACCGACACTAATAGGCACTATCGTCAGCACCACCAAAGTCAGCATCGTTTTTACTACTGGTAACTCAAACTCACTACCGCTGCCCATAAAATAAATCAATGAAAAGCTCAGCACAATGGGAATGGTAAAGACGGTAATCACGCTCGCAATCGCGGTCATCGTCACCGACAGCGCCACATCGCCTTTGGCTAAATAGGTAAATAAGTTTGAGGTAGTGCCACCCGGACACAATACGAGGAGCATAACCCCGACGGCATACTCTGGGCGTAATGGCATGATATTGGCTAACGCAAAGCCAATGATAGGTAACAGTATCAACTGATTGGTCAAGCCAATGCCGACTGCCTTTGGATATTTTAAAACCCGTTTAAAATCGTTGGTGACGAGGGTCAGACCCATGCCCATCATGATTAAAAACAGACAAATAGGAATGATAACTGAATTGACTAACGTGACTATGGCAAGACCTTCCATAACTACATCCTTGTAGATAAGAGCTGTTTATAGGTTCATTTTATAGATGAATTTTATAGACCGAGTATGCTGATTAAATGACGCCTGATTAGCAATCCTTGCTGAGGCGTGTCCTCATAATCAATAGCCGTTAAACACCGATAATCAATTAAAAAACAGCAAAAAATAAGACATGGTAAAAGCAAGTATATAGGGGTAAAGTCTGCCTTATCTATTTTATTCAACTACTCACCAGTCAGTATCCAAACGTAGGATATCCGCCATATAAAAGTATAGAAAAACTTTAAGGTATACCGTTATTTATATTTTTAGGCTGAGAACGAGCAGATTTGTCGCTAAGAAAGGAATCAATCACACCCGCCACCATCACCACCACTGTCACCACAAGAGTCATTGCTGCTATATCCGCTATGATTACTGTTGTTGATGTCATCTCCAGAAGATGAGCTGGAAGTACGCTTTGAAAGCTTTGTACGACTAGACCAGAGCATCACTTTAAACACACCATAAAACATCAGTAGCCCAAAAACAATCTGTAAAAGTAGCAGGAAGCCCCAGAAGAAAAGTTCAAGCATAATATAGTCGACTCTCTATAATTTCTTGTTAGACATTGATAGCAACGCAAGGATAACTAAGATAAGTGCTTATTTTGGGGATAAGAAAGAACATAAGATTAAGAATATATCTTAAATTGGCAGGACTTTAGTGACGGTCAGTACTGATAACTGCCGTACCATAGGCAATAGCTTCGACCATGCTGCCCAATTGATTGATATTGCTAACTTCTAGACGTAAGCCGTAGATATGGTTATAGCCTTTGGCTTGTGCTTCGGTACGCATACGTACAAGAGCCTCGCGGCGGGCACGGTCGAGTAAGGTCTCGTAAGTGGTCAAGTTTTTGCCAAAAATGCTCAACAGCCTAGCGATAATCATTTTGAAATAATCTTGGGCAATAACCACGCTACCAAGTACCAGCTCACCTTCAGTATTGGCAACAAGTTTCGGCACATAAAAGCGCTCACTTGAGACCATAATATGGCTTAATTCTTGCTCTGCAACGCTTAACTGCGCGAGATGTTGGCGCTCATGACGCGACCCAAAAAACCAACCAGCAGCGAATAGTAAAATAAACGGTGCGTAATTGATAAGCATTTGGGTAAGGGAATTATTCATGGCACGTCTCTTGTCATAAACTTATCAGAAAAAAATATCGATGCTTTAAGATTTGGTTAGCTAACCAAAAGGGTTGAAACGTGGCAAGTCATCGGTCGCTGTCGGTGCAGAATTTTGTAGATTTGGCTGTTGACCAGACTGATGATGATGAGAGTCGCTTGGTGGGGTTTGATAGACTTGCTGCGGCATCGGTATGGCTTTGACAGCGGTGCCATAGACAAACAATTCAGAAGCGCCTTGGGCAATGCTAGAGGTCGAAAACCGCAGACCTACCACGGCATCAGCACCCAAGGCTTCTGCCTTGATGACCATACGATCGATCGCTTCTTGGCGTGACTCTTCTAACAGCTCGGTGTAGGCCGTCAGCTCACCACCAACGATATTTTTTAGCCCAGCAAACAAGTCTTTGCCGACGTGTTTTGAGCGTACTGTACTGCCGTACACCACATCTAAACGCTCGGTGATCTGATAGTTGGGCAAATGCTCAAGATTGGAGAGTTGCACAGTCATAATACGACCTTATCCGTGACGTTATATAGACAGCGTCAACTTGGATATAGACCAAACCACGCTGTCCGTATATTGATAAAAAAGGCTAATCGTTGGTATGGAACAACAAAAATAACTCAGTCAAATTGCCTTCGATGCTATTGGCCATTTGTGCCAGCTTGTCTTCATCTTTACGCATCTCTGCAAGCTCTGGATCTTCATCATCGATACCGCTTAGCAAAATCATTGGTAAGGTCAAGACAGCCACATCTTCAGCCGTTTCTTCATCTTCAAACCAATCGCTGGCTTCATCGCCATACATCGCATCGACAAAGCCAATTGACCAAGCAACGATATCTGATTCATCTGAAAAATCAACGGCCACTTCTTCATCACCCGCATCTTCACCAAACGGTAGCTCAATAGGTGTCTCGTTTTTTAGCTCAGCGATAATAGAATCGCGCCAGCGCTGGATACCGTCGATGACATTTTCTGGGATTTCGCTAACATGGCCTTCAAACAGTGCATCCAGCCAATTCGGTAATGGACGCCCAATAACTGTCGCTGTCAAAAAACCATGCGCGGCGACACTATCAAGCACAAACGGGCTCTCTTGATTGTCCAAATAGTCTAATAATTCATCGAAGCTTAATTGGTTACTCATGATGTAATTGTCCTTGAAAGATAGAGTGCGGAAGTCGCCATAAACGATCGGTTAAGTGCAGAATAGTGGATAATTTGAAGGTAAAAATGGTTTCGGCAAAGCACCCAAACCATCTTTATAAAATAAGAATAACTGCATAGAGCGGGTTGCGAGCAACCGTCAAAAAGTAACGATCGCGATATCATTAGCATTACACTGTCAGCTAATATGCCGTTATTAAAAGGCTTTAGTCGGCTTAAATGACTGAGCACTTTCACATTAGGCTATGACTTAAGTTTAAAAACTAAAGATCGTCATCATCCCAATCATCGCCATCTTCATCGAAATTGTCTATATCGTCTAGATCATCCTTTAGCTCTTTGGCCAAACGCTTTTCTTCTAGCAAATTATCGATCAGTCGACGCTTCTCAAGACTACTTAAGCGCGTACGCACGCTCGTCTCGGCCTCTTCCACCATCTTTGCATCATCATCGTCGACAAAATCATCATCAAAATCGTCGTCAATATCAGCGTCACTCATGACAAACTCCTATCATTTTTAGCAAGGGTATTAAGAATACATTAATATATATATGCCTTATAAAGTCTCTACTTCACGTTGTCAATGCTTTTTATTATTACCGCCCTATTTTTAGGCTATATAAAGATAACGACAGAGACAATATCTCAGACAATTGTATAGTAATCAGCGAATATAAGTAGCATTAAATAGCCGACTCATCTGCGCTTTCAATCATCAATACCGCATTGCGCACATCTGCTAAGCGTTGGATCATCGAATCATTACCACCATCGAACACCGCACATTCACGCTCATAAACCGTGGTTGGGCGCATGATACTCTGTACCTGCACATGGTGGCTGATTTGCTTAAGACCTGCATTGGGTAACAAAATCAGCATTTGCTCTTTTTTGCCGACGCTGTGTAATAATTGTGTCATTGCTTGCGCCTGTGCATCATCGCTGACACCTGCTTTAGCAGGAAGGGCAAAGCGGCTTAGCTCAATGTGCTTGTCATGGATGATTTTGTTGAGCATCAAATACAGCTTGCCCAGCATCACGCCTGCTAACGCCACTTTGGCATGGCTATTGTCCGCCTTTAACAACACACTAGCACCCGTGTCATCGAAACGCGGCTCGTTCATCGCGCTGACACCCAACAACAATGGCTGCTTAAGTAACTCGGTCACCGCTTGGTTTAATAGCTGCGTACATAATGCCAAATAAGGTAAACGCTGAGCCGGTGCCAGACGCTCAAGCATATTGAACTCGTCATGGAATACAATCTGCACTCTCACACTGTCAAATGAGCGGGTAGCAGACAACCGAGAGGCGCTACCAGATTTAGGAGCGCGGCTTATCTCATCTTGGGCAGCACCATTTGCAGTATCATGCTCTGCTCGCTCTTCAGTCGTACTATCGATAGGCTGACTATTAGAGCCAGTGGTATCAGTCGCCGCTTGATTTTGTTGCGTTCTTAAATACTGGTTTACTTCACTATGTACATCCAATTTGTGTGCATTGGTTGGCTGACTGTCCGTTGCACTCTCTACAGAATGCTCCGATGCTTCTCTATCTGTATCCGTGGCACGGCGTTCAAAATCCCGATCATAACTGCGCTGATCGATTTGCATATACTGCTCACGATGCAAATCTTGAATATCGCGGCTGAGCGCGTTAATTTGCTCTTTGGTTGGACGGGCAAGGTAACCATAAACCAGCCAAAGCAACAAATGCAGCAGCATCGTACCGATGACGAACGGCCATTGCATAGCGATAATCTCGCCTTTGCTAATATCTTTTAACGTCAACGACACACTGCCAATCACCGAATCGCCATTGGTAGCAATCTGCCGAATGGTATCACCTTGCTGCATGGGCGCATTGCCAACAGGCACCAAGATGTCGTCGTTATTGTCTTTAATCAATATGCGCGTCACGTCTTGCTCGCTGGTATAGCGATTGGCAATGACACTTAAGCTGACACGGTCTTTATTTTCTAAAGACAACCTTGCTTCATCAATCAGCTGGGCGACCATCTGCTCGCCTTTTAACGCGCGACTTTTGCTCAGCTGTTGATCGGTGCTGATGACCAATAACAACGTCTGCAAACAAAAACTAACCAGAAGAATAATGGCAAACAACCCTTGCCGCGGCGCTAAATACGTCATGATATGGTAAACTTTTTTGGATAAGAGAAATTAAAAAAACAAGGCTATCCCTCATTTTTTGGCGAATTTAAAAAAACTATAATAGTACGCATCTTAATAAGTATGTATTGAACTTAAGTACCATAACCCGACACCTCTGTTGTTGCCTAAAATAACATTTACAACAAGGTTTGGTTACTTAAAAACTGCTGTCTCAAATACTAATACTCAGGATAATCTACGGCACATTTGGTAAGCGGCGACTGAGAGCATTATTGTGGATATCATCATGAATACAGTCCGCTTATCTTATCTACTATATCACCATAATAAGTCTTATAGCGTTAGTAGATTTATAAATTTATCATAATAATCACATTCAATTTCAAATGATTTTTCAATGATTGCTGCCATCTTTAATCGACGGTGATACTTTGCGCGTCATCTATAGGCGCTGCCGAGTAAAGCTGCTATTATTCCCAATCTTATATGAGCATACAAGGGACCATTGAGCCATGCCACACAATACATCTTACTCGTTACCAAAAGACAGCAAAGCATGGCAACAAGCCGTTGACTCTATTGCGTCACTGTTACCAGATAACACGAACTTACAAGATTTTGATGCGCTACAGTCCCTGCCAGTTTTTGCTCTTATTGTTGTGCTACCGACCAAAGTATCGACGCTTGATATCCACCAGTATGTGCAATCGTGGGTCGACGAACAGCCAAGCTGGCATTTGGTCACCGTCGCTGAAGATACTGATGCCAGTTTTATCAATATTACCGTTTCTGATACAGAGCCAACGGCAGCAAACGCACAGCGCTTGCCTTTTACTCAAGCACAAGTGTTCCGCTATTTGTTGGTTCCAGTCACTGATACGCTCATGCATCCTGGCAAAAAGACCGCGGCAGCTCACATCATTGATGATCAGCTGACCACGCGCTTGCGTCACGACTTGACCGAAGCTTATAACGATAGTCATCAAGCGAGTAGTGCTAAACGCTTGGACATTGTCGATTGCCATATTTTATCAGTCGGTCATATGCTACGTACCCACAAGCTTGCCTGCTTTGATATGGATTCCACCTTAATCGAGCAAGAAGTCATCGTTGAGTTAGCAAAAACAGCGGGCATCGGCGAAGAAGTCGAAGCCATTACGGAAGCGGCAATGCGCGGTGAGATGGATTTTGACGAATCTTTTGCACAGCGAGTGGCGTTACTAAAAGGCATCTCGACCGATGTATTAGATGATGTCTGCAATCGTTTGACGCTATCAATGGGTGCTCGCACTACCATCAGTGCATTAAAGGCTTTGGGCTACCATACCGTACTGGTATCAGGCGGCTTTACCTACTTTGCACGCTACATCGCTGAGCAATTAGGCATTGACGAAGTTCACGCCAACGCCCTAGATATCGACGAAGGGGAAGTCACTGGTCACGTACAGTTGCCCATCGTTAATGGTGCCAAAAAAGCGGCTATCGTTGAGCATACTGCGGAGCGCTTAGGCATCGAGATGTCACAAGTGGTCTGTATCGGTGACGGTGCCAATGATTTACCGATGATGGCCATTGCTGACCTAGGCGTCGCCTATCACGCCAAGCCCATTGTGCAAGCACGTGCTGATGCCGCCATCAATGTCACAGGGCTTGAAGGCATATTTTATGCCCTTGGTTATCCAGCACTTGCGCCCACGGAGTAACGACTACACTCGCAATACCATACCATGGAGCTAGATTAGTGTTTTTAACATTAATCTGGCTTTTATGTCTTATTACATTGCTACATTGCGACAGTCAATTTTCGCATCACTGTATTAGCATACTTAGCGGCATCGCATTAACTTTCACTGTGTTTTTAAATAAAAAAGGATTGTCCATGACGGCATCACCATCACCGCGGCAAAATGAGCCGTCAGCGCCACAACCACTGGATAAGAGCAGCACTGCTGCATCCTCCGATAGTCCAAAGCAACTATTTGGGGTTTATATCAGAGGAATGGCCATGGGGGCAGCGGATATCGTACCGGGTGTCTCTGGCGGTACCATTGCGCTGATTGCTGGTATTTACGAGCGCTTGATTAATGCCCTGAGTAGCATCGGCCCCAATCTCTGGCAGATATTTCGACAGAAAGGCGGAATCAAAGGTTTGGTTGCGGTATGGCGACAAGTTGATGCAACTTTTTTGTTGTTTTTGTTATTGGGAATCGCCACCAGTTTTGCTACTTTAGCCGGTATTATCAAACATCTATTGGATAATCAACCGTTATTTATTTGGTCGTTCTTTTTTGGACTGGTTGTCGCAACGGTATTTATATTATTGAGTGAGATTCAGCGTTGGAATATAGGGCGGGCAGCACTATTCGTGACTGGTCTTGTTGCCGCTGTGGTCATTAGCAGCTTACCATTGCTCACGACCACACCAAGCTTGCCTTATTTGTTTTTTGCAGGGGCAGTCGCTATTTGTGCCATGATACTGCCAGGTATATCTGGGTCTTTTATCTTATTACTATTAGGTGCTTATGACGCAGTATTACAAGCCGTACATAGCCTTAACTTTACGATAATCTTCACGGTCATTGCGGGTATGGCAACGGGATTGTTATTATTTACTCGCGCACTTAAATGGTTATTGTCTCGCTACTATCAGGCAACTTTGGCCTTGCTCACAGGTTTTATCGCAGGCTCGCTTGTGAAAGTATGGCCATGGAAAGTAGATGCGTTAGGCGCGCTTAATAGTGACGCGATCAACAACGTGATGCCATGGCAATATCCTACTGGTCCACATTGGCTAACCACTGTAGGACTGATGCTGCTAGGCGCGATTTTAGTCTCACTATTGTCTTGGTGGGGCACTCGTAGCAATCGCGCTTAACCTTACCTTAAACCTGCATCAGTCTCTTTTTAAAACCCAAAAACTCTCCTATATACTCTTAATAATAAGCGCCCATCCTTGCGGCGCTTATGCTTAAACCTTGCCATACAAAACCATCAAAATGTGCTAAAAAACCAAACGTCAACGGTTGTCGCAAAGTCGCTTGTCCCCTCTTTAGCTTTGTTCCCCAAACTTTCATAATGACCCTATTGGAATTCACCTTATGAATAGCGAGATGAATGATGTTACTGACTATATTTTCGGTTATTGGTATAGAAACGTGGAGCACGGCGGCACTGCTTGGTTATAGCTTGCTGGCAGGCTTGATTTTGGCGTTTGCCTTATCCTCACAGCGCTGGCTGCTCTGGTATCTATTTGGTGGTATGGCATATTGGCTAGCAGTTGAGGCGATTCAAAGCATTGTGGCGGGTCGTCCTATGCTATCAGAGCTGTCAGAATGGCACAGCTATATCATCGCCATGGGTATCAGTTGGTTGCCTTTAGCGGGCTGGGTGCTGTATCGGGCACTACGTTACGAGGATGTCAGTCAATCCGTTCAGCAGCAGCGTCAATTGCAAGCGGCACGCTATATCGAGCATACGCCTGTTTATGATGACGACTACCAACCACGCTTCCACTGATAGAGTCGCACTTATATCAACGAGCGACGCTGTTAGGTTGGCTCATTTTCTGTTTGCAGTACTTTCACTTGCCTTTTATATAGCCTGTATTACATTATCTTTATTCGACTGTATCTCGTCCAAAGATTACGATTAACCTGCCATCACATTCGCTCAATCTAGCATAGGTAGTGCGAGCATTCATTTTCGTTGCTATTCTCTTTTCTACTGTCATTTTTATAAATATTAACAACTTGTTTTAATCAAGATGACATCATTGAATGTTACAAGATACTTAACGCTCTCTACGTAACGCCTAAAGAATAGCAACCTCTCTATCGTTTATAATCTAGTTATATATTTGTCACAAAAATTGTTATAAAGTACGCATTATTTTGCGTCTCATTCTTTAGGAGTTCGATTATGTTTACTGTTCCTGTATTAGATATTAAATCTGATCCGTTAGATGTGCTATTGGCTGTGATTGGCTATCGTTTGTCCATGCTTGCTGATAGTGATAACGAAGATGTGAAAGCACTATTTGCTGATCGCAATGTGACGATTGAGCTTGCCAGCACTGAAGCGGATATCGCCCGTTATTTTGTCTTTGATAATGGTAGCTTCAGCCAATACAGTGGTCATGCTGAAAAAGCAGACCTCACCATCAATTTCAAGGATTCGATGACAGGTGTTAAGCTTTTGACCAAAGGCAATCTTCCTGCCTTTATGACTGCTGTACAAGAGGGTAACCTCAGCATCGAAGGCGATTACAGCCTAATGATGTGGTTCAATAAACTTGCTAAGCATATCGTGCCAGCTGTTCCAGAAGAATGTAAACCTTATATCCAAAAAGCCAAGCCTTATGCTTATAAAGCACAAAAACTTGCCAACCATTGGATTGGGGTTGCTAAGCACAAACTTGGCAAATAATGACGTAAATAGATCGACGTAAATGAAGAAAACAGATCACGATTATTTAGCGCTCAGTTACTTTACTCTTTCGCAGTGCTCTGATTTTCTAAAAAGGTTGCGGTATACTATATCGCAGCCTTTTTTATTATCTAAAATTTTATGGCTTTACACACAACTCTTTTAACCACTATTCTCTTCAAAATAATTGTTTCAAAAACTATTATAAAAGGAATTATATGATGGCAGGATTACTTAACATCTCAGAGCCTAATGCCAGTAGCCCCACTGACACGTTCAATAATAAAAATAACAGCCACAGCGGCTTGAATAATGACTTTTTAAACAACTTAGCAATGGATGCCACCACAGCCAGCCAACAAATGGCCCATAAGCATAACCGCGAAGAAATCGCCAAACTGTTTGATTTGCCTTTAATGGATTTGTTGTTGCAAGCGCAAACGATACATCGGGCGCACTTCACTGCCAATGAAGTACAAATCAGTACTTTGTTGTCGATCAAAACAGGTAACTGCCCCGAAGATTGTGGCTATTGCTCACAGTCAGGTCACCACCGCGACACGACTAAATTACAAGCAGAGAAGCGCATAGAGGTCGATAAAGTTGTTGCTGCGGCCAAACGTGCCAAAGCCAGTGGCTCGTCACGCTTTTGTATGGGTGCAGCATGGAAACATCCAAGCGCCAAAGACATGCCCTATGTGGTTGAGCTGATTAAAGAAGTCAAGGCCTTGGGACTTGAAACCTGTATGACCCTTGGTATGCTAGATACCAATCAAGCGACTCAACTGGCGGATGCTGGATTAGACTACTATAATCATAACCTAGATACCTCTCGCAGTTATTATGAGCAAGTTGTCAGCACACGCAGCTATGACGAACGCTTAGATACGATAGACAATGTGCGCAACTCAGGTATCAATGTCTGTAGTGGCAATATCGTCGGTATGGGTGAAAGCCGTGACGACCGTATCGATTGGGTACATGAGCTGCTAAAAATGCCCAAAGCACCAGAGTCAATTCCGGTCAACTTGCTTGTGCCCATTAAAGGCACACCAATTGGCGACAAAGTATTGGCAGAAGGTCAACTGTCAGTGATTGAATGGATTCGTACTATTGCCGTAGCACGTATTTGCTGCCCGACCAGCTATGTGCGTTTGTCTGCTGGCCGCGAAAGCTTGTCCGACTCTGAACAAGCCTTGGCCTTTATGGCAGGTGCCAACTCATTCTTTTATGGCGATAAACTGCTGACTACTGGCAATGCAAGCCAATCAGGCGATGACAGACTCATGCGTGAGCTTGGTCTAACAAAGCAATTTGCCGCGCCAAGAGCACCCAAAGTATTGCCAGTGATGGATGCGATGAGTGGTCATCAATCGCAAGTGGTGATGGCAGAGTAGCGTTTTTTATCGCTACCATTATTGGATAATCTGAGCTAAGCTTGCCGACATTATTGATGATAAAATATTAAATCGTAAGAGAGAATGTGATGGCAGATTATTTCAATTGGATTAAAGCGGCACATATTATATCGATGGTCTGCTGGTTTGCGGCGATATTTTATTTGCCACGCTTATTTGTCTATCATGCGATGAGTGACGACAGAATCAGCCACGAACGCTTTGCTATTATGGAGCGCAAGCTCTATCGCGGTATTATGACGCCGTCGATGATAGCAACATGGATCTTCGGTCTATGGATGTTGGGGCTAGGTTGGGAGGTGTATAAAACCCAAGGCTGGTTACACGTCAAGCTATTATTAGTGGTGCTACTCTCTGGCTATCACGGTGCTTGTGGCTTTTATCGTAAAAAGCTAATGGATAATCCGCATTATAAGACGCATAAATTTTGGCGCTGGTTTAACGAAGTACCAGTGTTTGCATTGGTCATTATCGTCATCTTAGTAGTAGTAAAGCCCTTCTAAAATCCAGTAAATATGCTCATAACTGATTTTTAGATCTGAACACCTCTAAACTAAAAGCGTCCGTTACTTATTAAAGTAACGGACGCTTTTTTCAGGACATCATAAATATGACACCTTAAACACTAGGGCGCATGATTTGATAGACATTACTCAAATCATAAACACGGTAACGCGCAGGTTCGCGGCGGTTTTCGCCCGCATAGCTGAGGATCAGCGCTTGCTTTGCGCGCTCATCAACCCAACCGACAAACAGTCCACTATGCTCGACGCCATTATAGCCATGATTGATATAATAGAGCCAATCCCCAACTTCAATCTCGCCGCTATTGGCATAAGGACCTTGACCATAAGTACCTTTATGAATGGTATCGCGTGTCACCCCAGCGCGTTTAAACACGGCATTCAGATAGTCCCAGCAGCCACCTTGAATGATCGCGCGCTCGTTCAACGCCATCTTGCGTGCGGTGCTAACGACTTCACGGGCGGCCAAACTACTCTGCATCTCCGCACTGCTCAGTAACGGTAAATACTCGCTATCGACATTATCATAATTACCCGATAAAAAAGCGGGCATCACTGCTGGTGCTTGACGCGCTACTTCAGGATAACGATAGGATGTCTGAATCACTGGTGGAGTACTGGCAGAATTTGAGCGATAAGTTCCTGCACGTTGAATGGTAGAACGCGTGCTGACTTTCGCGGAGGGCACCGCTGAGTATGATGGTGTATAGCGAGCACTAAAATCAGATTGCACAGATTTTTGGGCGATCAGAGCACTCATACTATCGGCATGGGCCTGACCTACTAGGCCAACGGTAAATAATAAAAGACTGCACGACGCGGTAACCGACGACGACATAGACAATGACACAGGCAAACGCGACATGACCAACTCCTTGTCAATAAAATATAAATGACAACATAAACCATAATAATAGGATGTTCTAATCTTACTTATAAACCATTTAGACATGACGCTGCAAGCATTATTCGGCTCAAATAGCCGATAAAAGGTATAAAAACACAGACTAATGGTTAGATAAGAGGAGCACGTAGAAGAACGATGGAGAGCTGGCGCTAAATAAAAAAGAAATAAAATAAGCAGTTTTAGATTAAATACTGCGTAGATAGAGTACTGAGCAGATAAAATATTATCTGAGATAGAAGATTGCTGAGAGAAAGCCACTTAGGTTTTTTATAGCCCAATCCAGTAAGTAATAAGCTAAGAAATAAGCTAATCGTTACTCATCTTGATATTCACATGGCGCTTGCCCAATGCTTGACCTTGCAAAATAGCTTTGGCAGCGGTTGCCTCTTGGATACTATCAAAGCCGCTAATATGGTATTTGCGTATATCATCACAATCAACAATCTGTAATTGCTCACCAATAAGCATGACTTTATCACCGTCGGTCAACTGAATATGCTGACGCTTACCTTGATTGTCATGCACCAGCTCACCCGCATGCAGCCACAAGATGCCGCTGCTGATGACACCAGCCATGGCTTTTTTCTGTTGTTGGCGTTTTCGATTAAAGATAAAACTACCAATAATCAGTAGCGCCAATGCCCCTATAGCCAAGCGCTCAGGCAGCAGACTCATTGCCAAAGCAACCGCCACTGCTCCTATTAATAATGCTGAGCCAAACCAAAACATGCCATCTTCAGTCGTTTTGGGCTGATCTTGTAGCGTGATTTTGGCACCATCGTCTGTCAGCTTGAGCATGCTTGACTACCTGTTACAGAGTAATAAGAAAGTAAGAATTTAATGAAAATACGATGAGCAAGTAGTCATCAATAGGACTACCAACCCAAGGCTGTTTTTTGCATGGCAATCAACTCAGCGATGCCTTTTTCGGCAAGAATCAGCATATCGTCGGCTTGAGCGCGGGTAAATGGCTTTTCTTCCGCTGTTCCTTGTAGCTCAATAAATTCGCCTTTTTGGGTCATAACCACATTCAAATCGGTATCACAGCTGGCATCTTCTTCGTAGTTTAGATCTAGATACGCTTTGCCGTCTTTCATACCAACAGAGACCGCAGCGACCAAACCAATCAGTGGATCTGCCTTGAGTTTTTTGCTTTTTTGGATACTCTCTAATGCATCGATAAGCGCAATAGCAGCCCCTGTCACACTAGCAGTACGAGTACCGCCATCGGCTTGCAAAACATCACAATCAAGATAAATGGTATTTTCACCCAGCTTACTCAAGTCAATCATCGCTCGTAAGCTACGACCAATCAAACGCTGGATTTCTTGGGTACGACCTGATTGTTTACCGCGTGCCGCTTCACGTTGGTTACGGGTATTGGTCGCGCGTGGCAACATACCATATTCAGCAGTGATCCAGCCTTTGCCTTTACCTTTCAACCAGCGAGGTACGCCAGACTCGACGCTAGCAGTACATAGTACTTTGGTATCACCAAAGCTGACTAACACTGACCCTTCGGCATGCTTAGTATAATGGCGCTCAAAGCTGATCGAGCGAAGTTGGTCAAGCTCACGATTGTCAATACGCATAAAAATCCCTAGTACAATGTTTTAAAGGCGGTGTCATAAAATGGGGTGTCTGTCATTATGTGGCTAACCATCATTTATCTAGCAAACTATTAATAAGCTAAAATAAATAATGATTGGATGCCATATCAGACGTAAATATTGAGATATCCTAACGTGGCAGCGGCGCAATAGCAAGATTCGTTCGAGCTATTGCGCCGCTACTTGAGCCAGTCATTGGCTTAACAAAGAAATAGCACCAACTTTATTCTAACCCTTCCATCTTACGCAATTCTTTACGCAGGATTTTACCCACGTTTGATTTTGGTAATTCATCGACGAACTGTATGTGACGCGGACGCTTGTAACCCGTCAGTTGCTTTTTGCCAAAATCAAGCAACTCTTGCTCGGTCACATCGCCTTTTTTGACCACAAACAACTTTGGCTCTTCACCGCGGTCATCGTTTGGAATACCGATAGCGCCGCATTCTACCACAGCTGGATGCTCGCTCATGGCTTCTTCAATTTCGTTAGGATAAACGTTAAAACCAGAGACCAAAATCATGTCTTTTTTGCGATCAACGATTTTGATAAAACCTTTTTCGTCCATGATACCGATATCGCCAGTTTTCAGAAAGCCATTGGCAGTGAACGTTTCAGCTGTTTCTTCTGGACGATTTTGATAACCTATCATCACCTGCGGGCCTTTGACACAAATCTCGCCGCGATCACCCAATGCGACTTCATTTTCATCATCATCGATTAGTATTATATCGGTGCTAGAGGCAGGAATACCAATTTTACCCGTGAATTCAGCAATGGTCATCGGGTTAAAAGCAGCCACTGGTGAGGTTTCTGACAAACCATAACCTTCCACGATAGGCAGACCAGTGATTTTATGCCACTCTTTTGCCACGCTTGGCAAGACAGACATACCGCCACCGATAGACGCTTTTAGGTTAGAGAAATCTAAGTCTGCAAAGCCGTCTTTGTGTACTAGACCGTTGAACAAAGTATTCACCGCAGGGATAAAGGCGGGTTTGTATTTGGCCATCTCTTTAATCAAACCATCAAGATCACGAGGGTTTGGGATAAGCAAGCCTGCATAACCTCGGTACATGCCATACATGCCGCAGACCATAAATGAGAATACATGATATAGCGGTAGTGCCGTCAGGATGACATCATTGGCATCAACATCATCATCAAATGCACTGTCCATCAATGCACTAATCTGTAGCATATTGGCAACTAAGTTACCGTGGGACAGCATTGCACCTTTGGCAACCCCTGTCGTACCGCCAGTATATTGCAATAATGCCACGTCGCTTAAATTCAAATCAGGGCGTTTATATTTGCTGGCTGATACTGCATTCAAAGCGTGCTTAAAACTCACGCTGTTTGGCAGACTATAAGCCGGAATCATTTTTTTGACATGGCGCGCAACGAGGTTAACGACGGCTCCTTTCACTGTTCCTAGCATATCGCCAATCTTACAAACGATGACATGCTCAACCTGACCTTTGTCTTCCGCCTCTTGATAAGTGTTCGCAAAGTTCTCAACGATGAATAAAGCTTTGGTGCCACTATCATGCAGCTGATGCGATAACTCTCGGCTGGTATATAAAGGGTTGACGTTGACCAACACCATACCTGCACGGATGATCCCCAGAGCAACCACTGGATATTGCAGGAGGTTGGGCATCATCACCCCAACTTTATCACCTGTTACCAAGCCTAATGATTGTAAATAACTGGCAATTTGGCGACTGTATAAATCCAATTCCTTAAAGCTGATCGATGCACCCATACAAATATAGGCCTTTTTTTTCCCATAACGGCTAAAGTTACGCTCAAACACATCAAGTAAAGAGGTATTGTCATCAGGCATATCGATAGTCGCATCAATGCCATAACGCTCATAAGTTTTCAACCATGGGCTGTCACTATCTATCGTCGGCATAGTAGGAAATACGCTGTCTTTATTCATTGCAGCGTTATCGTTTGTGGTCTCTTTATTGATACTGTCGGTCATAATTTTCCCTAAATGTTACCGTTAAAAACGTAGAATAATCTAATGAAAACACCATTATTTTTTGTGATTGATCAATGACAGCAGAAGCTTGTGAATAAAAAACGTGGTAACAAAAAAGGTTTGTCATTCACAAGCTTTGTCAATCAAAGCGCAACGTTAAGTCCTTAATAAATAGCACAATAACTCGGCATTGCCGAATTAAAAACCCCTTTATCCCTGATAGTTTTATCAGAGATATAGCGCAAAACTAACGTCATCTCGTCGATAAATAGACAAATATGTCGGTAAGCACTATAGCAGTTTTGCTAAAAATTCTCTATCTCTACCTGACTGGGTCATAGCGACAAAAAAAGCAATAAATACAAAAAATGATAAGGCAGCATACCAGCAACCTTACCATTTTTGGATCACGACACCCAGTATCACAACCACCACTATCACGACGACTTAGCATCCTGATAGTTTCTTTCAGATTTAGTTCGTAGCGTTAGTTTGTAGCGTTAATTTTTATCATTAGTATCGTGGTGACTTATCATGATGACTTTACGAGTGCCTAACAAACAGTAGCAGACACTCATAAAAATACTCTGCCGCTGAAAGCTAGCTGATTAACCGTGGTTCTTTTCTTCCAGCACGCGCAAATCTTTGTGCAAAATCTTACCGACATTTGACTTCGGCAACTCATCGATGAACTCAACATAACGAGGACGCTTATAACCAGTTAAATTCTCTTTGCTATAAGCAAGCACTTCTTCTTTAGTCAAACTGTCATCACTACGCACAACATAAATCTTTGGCACTTCGCCGCTCTTTTCATCTTCGATACCGATGACACCGCACTCCAAAATCTTTGGATGACCTGACATCACATCTTCGACTTCGTTTGGATAGACGTTAAAGCCAGATACCAAAATCATATTCTTTTTACGATCAACGATTTTAAAATAGCCTTCTTCATCCATCACGCCGATATCACCCGTACGGAAATAACCGTCAGACGTCATGACTTCAGCGGTGGCATCATCACGTTTCCAGTAGCCTTTCATCACTTGTGGACCACGAACACAAATCTCGCCGCGCTCACCCAGTGCGACCTCATTGCCTTCTTCATCCAAGATAGCCATGTCTGTTGCTGGCATCGGTAGACCAATATTGCCTGAGAATTCGCCCGTACCTTCTGGGTTTGCTGACGCCACAGGAGACGTCTCTGACAGACCATAGCCTTGTACGATTACATTACCAGTAATTTTTTGCCATTTGTCAGCGGTGTCTTTTAATACTGCCATGCCACCGCCCATCGACATCTCAAGCTTGCTATGATCTAAGGCTTTAAATGGATCGCTATTTGCTAAAGCATTAAACAGCGTATTGACCGCTGGGAAAAACGCTGGTGGATAATCTTTATAAGCTTTGATTAAGCTTGCGCCATCACGTGGGTTTGGCACCAGTAGCCCGATACAACCGCGATATAAGCCAAACATGCCGCAAACGGTAAATGAGAAGATATGATATAGCGGCAAGGCGGTCATGATAACTGGCTGCTCATCCATACCTTCAAACTTATCAAAAGCATCGCCAAGATAGGTATCACATTGAATCAGGTTGGCGACTAAATTACCATGCGTGAGCATCGCCCCTTTAGCAACACCTGTGGTACCGCCGGTATATTGCAAAACAGCAATGTCATCAAGGCAGATGTTATCTGGACGTTTGTAATTTTTGGCTGAGAAACGATTCAGCGCTGTTTTGAAGTTGGTGCTGGTTTTAAGGTTATAGTCAGGTACAAGCTTCTTCACGTGACGCACGACCATATTGACGATAAAGCCTTTCAATGGACTCATCAAATCACCCATCGACGTCACGACGACATGGTCAACCAAGTCTTTACCAATGTCTTCATAGGTTTTAGCGAAGTTCTCTAAAATAAATAGCGCTTTGGTATCAGAGTCGGTTAGCTGATGCTCAAGCTCTTTTGAGGTGTAAAGCGGGTTAACGTTAACCAAGGTCATGCCAGCACGCAGCACACCCAATACCGCAACTGGTAGCTGCAAAATATTTGGCATCATGACGCCGACTTTATCGCCTTTTTTTAACCCAAGTGATTGCAAGTAGGCAGCAATTTGTTTGCTATAACGATCTAAATCTTCGTAGGAGAGTTTTGCATCCATACAGACAAACGCTGTCTTGCCAGCGTGCTTCGTAAAATTCTGCTCAAATATATCGATTAAAGAAGTATTAGCGGCTGGCATCTCAATGTCGTATTGAATACCAAGCTTTTCGTAAGTTTTGACCCATACTTTATCGTTACGACGAATTAGGTTACTGTGATTTTCCATAATCTTTTCTCTCCTAGTAATAGTACGCTACCGTCAACCCATGCGAATCACAGTGTGATAAAAATATAAAAACTCAGAGCGCAGGCTTGTCATCGTAATAGCAAGCTTGGCTGTGAGGTAATCATATGGTGATGAGCAAACAATATAGCGGTAAATAGCCCTCTGTTCATTAACATACACACTTTATACAGACTACTCAATATAAAAGATTGCTACTTGAGTTCGCAAACTGTCTTGACGGTCAATAATGTCATAGTTATCAAAACCTTAATAGCAATAATCGATAATCTTTCAGCGATTTATTAGCAAACATTTATTCATTAATACTCTTTATAGTGTTTTATCGTTAACTATTTTTTACCTTTACTATCAAGGGCAGTAGCAAGCTCTGTTAAGGTCACAAATTTACGTCGTGTACCCTTTTTATCATTATCCAGCACGTCACGACCTGTCGTCTATTCTGACTTATGCCTTTTTAATTTTGCCAATATCCTTTACGATAGCGCTATCCTATTTGTACGCTTGCACCAATTATTTATACCTATTAAAACTGATAAGTGAACCCTATTTTATGTCCGATGTTATTGATCATACGATTGACCCTATTATTCCCAATGAACCGATGGATACTCGCTCAGTCGCCGAGTTCACTGAGCAGGCCTATCTCAACTATGCGATGTACGTCATCATGGATCGGGCGCTGCCAAATATCGCTGACGGTCTAAAGCCTGTCCAGCGTCGTATTGTTTACGCCATGAGTGAGCTGGGGCTAAAATCAACGGCAAAGGCGAAAAAATCTGCACGTACCGTCGGTGACGTATTGGGTAAATACCATCCGCATGGTGACAGCGCTTGTTATGAAGCCATGGTGCTCATGGCGCAGCCGTTCAGCTATCGCTATCCGCTCATTACGGGTCAAGGTAATTGGGGTAGCCCCGACGATCCTAAATCTTTTGCCGCCATGCGTTATACCGAAGCCAAAATGTCCGCTTATGCCAATACTTTGCTTGCAGAACTTGGGCAAGGTACGGTCGATTGGCAAGATAACTTCGATGGCACCATGCAAGAGCCAACCACCCTACCTGCCCGCCTGCCTAATATTTTATTGAATGGTACGACCGGTATTGCGGTCGGTATGGCTACCGATATCCCGCCACATAATCTCAATGAAGTGGTGCGTGCAGCGATTCGTTTGCTTAAAAATCCAGAGTTGTCCGTTAAGCAGCTCACGCAATCAATACCAGCACCTGATCTGCCAACACCTGCTGAAATCATCACCAGCAAAAAAGATTTGCAAGCGATGTATGAGACTGGACGCGGTAGCTATAAAATGCGCGCAACGTTCCATATTGACCCTAAAGAAAAGAATCTCGTCATCATCGATGCACTCCCTTACCAAGTCTCAGGCAACAAGATCCAAGAGCAAATCGCGAAGCTAATGACCGATAAGAAATTGCCTTGGATTACTGATATCCATGATGAGTCAGATCACGAAAACGCCTGCCGTATCGTGCTTGAGCTCAAATCTACCCGCGTCGATGTGGCCCGTGTCATGAGTCATTTGTTTGCCAGTACGGAGCTTGAGAGCAATTATCGCGTCAATATGAATATGATTGGACTAAATGGTAAACCACAGGTCAAAAATCTAAAAGAAATCCTTGATGAATGGCTAATCTGTCGCCGTTCAGTGGTCACCCGTCGTCTGCAATATCGCCTCGATAAAATCGACAAGCGCTTACATATCCTCGCAGGTTTGCTGATTGCTTATCTTAATATTGATGAAGTCATTCGCATCATTCGCGAAGAGGACGATCCAAAATTATCGTTGATGCAAGATTATGACCTGACTGACATCCAAGCCAATGCTATTTTGGATATTCGTCTGCGTCAACTGGCAAAGTTAGAGGAAATTGAGCTGCGACGCGAGCAAGATGAGCTGGCTGCCGAACGCGCGATCATTCAAGAGTATCTGGACAATCCAGACAGCCTGACCAATCTGATGATTGATGAGCTGACCGCTGATATGAAAGAACATGGCAATGAGCGCGTATCACCACTGGCAGAGCGCGAAGAAGCGCAAGCATTAAAAGAATCTGACCTTGTACCGAGCGAACCAATCACTGCCATCCTATCAAAGGCAGGTTGGATTCGTGCTGCCAAAGGTCATGATGTTGGCGCTGCTGGCATGAGCTATCGCTCAGGTGACAGCTATCAAGCGCACGTCCGTGGCAAATCCAATGAGAAAATCTACGTGCTCGATAGCACTGGACGCAGCTATAGTATTGACGCACATAGCCTTGCTTCGGCTCGTGGTCAAGGCGATCCTCTGACCAGTGTGTTAAAACCACCAGCAGGTGCTAGCTTTGAGCAGCTATTAACGGGTGCTGACAACCAGCGCATCATCCTCGCTAGCTCCGCAGGGTATGGTTTTATCAACACCATCGGTAATCTTGATAGTAATCAAAAAGCGGGTAAAAACATCATTAACCTAGCGGCTGATAGTCGTTTGCTCCCTGTTGCGCGTATCGATGCGCCAGTAGAAACAGCTAATAATGCTGACAGTGACAATACCAATGCAAATGTAGCGCCTGACCATATTGCTGTCGTGACCAATGCTGGATATTTGCTGATATTTGCCCTCGATGATTTACCTGAACAGGCACGCGGTAAAGGCAATAAGCTAATTAAATTGAAAGAGAATGAGGAAGTGCTCGCCATTACGCCTCTCAGTCAGCAAGACAGCCTGATTATTACAGCAGGTAAGCGTCATGTGACACTCAAGCCAAATGATTTGGCTAACTATACGGGTGTGCGCGGCAATCGTGGTGGTCAGTTGCCAAGAGGCTTTCAGAATGTGACGAGTGTTGAGGTTGGGTGAGACGTATAAAGACCTTTGAATATATATTGAAATGAGAAAGTAAGAATGAAAAAATTTGCCGTGCTAATTGACGCTGATAATTCATCACATCGTCATATTGAACCTATCCTAGAAGAAATTGCTAAATATGGTATTGCTAGTGTAAAGCGTATTTATGGGGACTGGAGTATCGAGGCACTACTATCATGGAGGGATAAGCTTTTACCTAACGCTATTACGCCTGTACAGCAGTTTGCCTATGTAACTCAAAAAGATGCTACAGACATGAGGTTGGTGATTGATGCTATGGATATATTATATGCAGGAGATTTAGATGGTTTTTGTATCGTATCAAGTGATAGCGACTTTACCCCACTCGCATCTCGTATCCGTGAAAGCGGTTTATTGGTGTATGGATTTGGCAGACAAAGTACGGTTAAGTCATTTGTAAATGCCTGTGATAAATTCATTTACGTCGAAAACTTATTACCTGAGCCTGAAAGTAAAACTTTAATCGCAGATAATTCATCCTATCAGGTTCATTCGGATACAATCAAAATCGATAGGAAAACAGCAACTTTACAAGCAAATTCCATTGATAACGAAAATACCGAGATTGACATACCTACTCTCAATTTAATTTATAAAGCCATTAAAGATAATTCTGATGATGAAGGTTGGGCAAGTTTAGCAGTAGTAGGAAAATACATTAACAATGTCAGACCGGATTTTGATACCCGAACTTACGGACGTACAACTTTATCAGGTTTATTAAAAAAACTGATAAAGTTTGAATGCAAGGTTGAAGATAGTCATATGTTTGTCAGAAAATTCAACTTTCCCGTCTTCATTGAAATAGTTCGCACAACCGTTGATAAGATGGTTAGGAAGCAAGGTGTGAATAAAAACTGGGTTAATCTATCTGAGCTTACTGAGCAGCTAAAATCTCAGATTATTCACCATAAAATACTAATCCATCTTTCAGAACATGAAATTGAACAGAAGATTTTGGTCATTGACCCAAAGTACATTAACTTCAACCGTGATAAAAGTCTTGTCAGTATCAGTGCATGAAACAAAGCTGCTTCCCACTAAAAAGCCGCCTACACAATGTATAGACGGCTTTTTTACGTTAATCAGAATAGAGAACTTATCTAAGGCTTATTGGATTCAGCATCTTTAAAAATTGCTGTCAAAAAGCTTTTAATCTGAGCACTTGTCATTAGATAGGGATTATAGTCAGAACCTGCTGAGAAGCTTTTTAAGGCATACTCTTCATCTTCAGCGCTTGATGTTAGATGTTTCACTAAAAACCCATTCCATTGACGCGACTCTATTTCCTCTATATTAACAATATTGGGAAAAATGGTTGAATGCTCGTCAAGTATTTTTTCTAAGGCAATATTGATAGCGGGCCTTGTCCCTTGAAAACTTTGAACGAAATAACCTTCACTAATGACTAAAGCTGAAGCTATATTGTTTTCTTCAAAATACCTTCGCCAATACTCAAGTGCACGAGTCAGCTCGATTCCCGAATCTAGGTCGACATTTTTGGCGATATATATCATGTTGATAAGAATATGCTCGCCATTTATTTTTTTGCTTTCTGGAGTATGGCTTGTCGCTATAGTCATGAGAAACCTTATTTATAAAAACCTGATCTAATTTAAGATAAAGTATAATCAATAAAATTTTTTTTCTTAGTGGTTTTTTGTCATCTAGCATCATTGTATTTCTAGAAATAACCATTGGAATTTTAATGGGATAAGACGCCTATACTTCTCGGAGTACAATTGTACTATAAAACTTGGCACAATGACTGCGATATCATTAGTCTAATAATTAACAAGTCTAATCTATATCTTCCTATAGCACGGTCTCAACCCTAACATACGACTGACCCACGCTTACTCATGGCTCCGTCGTTGCAAACATCACTTACTCTTACTAAAAATCCGTCTATACACGCGGTATAGACGGATTTTTTACGCTCATTAAAACGACTAAGGCATCAATACCGACCCATCTCAACCGTTGTCTCAGCAAGCACACTATCGCCTTGCCATGCCTGCACATCTACCGTATACAGATGGTTTTTGCCACCTGAACAAGGTGGTTTATACGCCCCTCCCGCTTCCCCTGCACGGCTACGATATTCCGCGACCATCTCAATCCCAACTGGCACTTCATAAGTATGCCCAAACACACGTGGAATCTCAGCACTCGTAGCACCTTCTGGTAGGTTAAACTCTACAATGCCATGTCCACCATGTTGCATACGTTTATTACTCACATCGTTATAAACGAAAACCAAGCTCTCCGCGCCCATCGGAATGTTTGAGACCGTCATGCTCGGCGTGGCTGGATTTTTGCCATCATAGTTTAGACACTGCTGCCCTTCAGGTATTTTTTTGCCATTCCAAGCAGCATTGTTAAACTTAACATCCATTGCAAAGGCATTGGCAGATAGTGCCAATGTTGCCAGTGCCGTCAAAGCGGTGACTGATTTTAAGGTAAAAATTTTCATACTAGCTCCTTCAGGTAGCGGATACACTGATAAAAACCGTTCATCATTTTATTAACTGATATTGATCGTTAATCTTAACCTTATAATAAATAGCCACTCTTAAGTTAATTATATCGTTTAGGGTTTTTGTTAACCCTTCGAATAAGCGCAAATCAATCGCAATGCCAGCAACGCGAATACCGCAGCAGTAGCCAAATTTGCATCATCGCAGGTTACTCTATAGGTATTTATCTCTTTGGGTGTGTTGTAGTAGTATCTAAATCATTGGTATTGAAACGACTAAAAAACAATAGGATCATCATGTTTATCGAAGACAAAATCGCCAAAGAAAGTATGACTATCAAAACTCCGACACCCAAGATCATCTTTTTTGACATCGATGATACCTTGAGCCGCAATGGCATCATCGCCGAACACAACAAAGCGACCCTTGAGGAGCTTGCAGATACTGATATTAAGCTGGTGATTTCAACGGGACGCTCCAAAGCCATATTGCCAGCAGATATTTTAGCCTTGCTCGAAGCTGATGTCTTAGATGCGATTATTTGTATGAATGGACAGTATAGTTTTGATAAAAAGGGTCGAATTAGCCACTATCCGTTGTCCGCTGAGCAAACGGATACAATCGTGCGTCTGTGCCAACAGAGCGAGTTGATTCATAAGTTTGACTCTGCCACCCATATCGCTTGGTCAGGTGAAAATGAACGCTTGCGCGAGTTTAATGCCATCACGCCAAACTCTATCGTTGACCCTGAATACCATAAAGGGAATACCGTCTATCAGTGTTCAGTATTTTTTAACAATCAACATGAGAAAATGCAGGACGTCGATTTTGCCCAGTACGATTTAAAGCTCGTCCATTGGCATCATATCGGCGCAGATATCTTACCGATAGAGGCATCCAAGGCGCGAGGCATTAAAGACGTCTGTCAATACTATAGGGTAGATGCCAGTGAGTGTATGGCGTTCGGTGATGGAATGAATGATTTAGAGATGTTTGACTTGGTCGGCTATGCGGTGGCAATGGGCGATGCAAAGCAAGAATTGATTGCACGTGCAGACTTTGTCACAGGTACGATTGAAGAGCGCGGTATTCAGTCGGTGCTTGAGCAGTTTCATATTGCGTCTTAATAATCAGACTTTGCAAATTGCTATTTATCTAGGACGTGTTTTCATTTTTAAAATAAGGACACGTCCTAGCAAAATCTAACCACGCTTCGTCATTAAACTATAAATCCAACTACCGATTTTATAAAATCCGACAACAATCAAAATAAGCACCACCGCTGCCAGCACATAGGCCAACCAAACAGGCACATTACTCAACCAGCCAATCGTAAATGCCAAACCCATGTACGTCTCAACCGGCCAATTAACGATAGGTGTCGGCGAGCCAGCGTTAAACATGGTCATAAAGGCAATTATGCCAAGCACAGCAGTAATCAGTCCAGCGCGTTTACGATTATTCATCTTTTGCCTCTTTTAATTCGAACCATTTAATTAACATTCGATTGTTTTTATTTTATCGGTAATCTTTGCATCTTATAAAAACCACGTTGTAAACTCATGGCTTAAGGGTAAAGCAGCTCTCATCATAGCATGATTATTTACGCTTATTATCTTACTCAAATTCAGCAGTAAATCTCATATTTGTGCTTTTATAGATTCTTCAGCCATTCATCAGCGCCACTTTTAACAATATTATGAAGAACGAACGTCTTCCTTGCCCTTTAAATTCTTAACAATCATAGCCATAATAGTTTCACAACTGGCTCGATACCTTATATTCAGCACTTAGTATTTAGCCCTTAGCTTCCATTATCTATCACTTAACTTTTTACTCATTTGCATCATTCTTATTTAGGAGAGATATTTTGACTCATTTATCATCGCCCCAAAACATTGCTCGTAGCGCTCGTATACTACCAAAAGCACTATTAGCCGTGGCTGTTGGGCTAGCACTTGCTAGCTGTAGCAAGTCAGACAATACGGCGGCTGATAGTACAGCGGCGAGTGCTGAAACGCTCAATCTGTATAACTGGTCAGAGTATATGCCGCAAGAGATTCTCGATGGCTTTACTGAAGAGACAGGCATTCGGGTCAATTACACCACCTTCGATTCTAATGAAGCCATGTATGCCAAGCTTAAATTGCTCGATGACTCTAGCCAATATGACTTAGCGATTCCGTCGACCTATTATGTCGAAAAAATGGCCAAAGAAGGCTTACTGCAAGAGCTCGATAAATCCAAGTTGAGCAATTTTAAGAATCTCGATACCTCATTTACCAACACCAAGGTTGATCCAGAAAACAAATACTCGATTCCTTATATGTGGGGCAGCACCGGTCTTGCCATTAATGGTGACAAGGTCGATCCTGCAAGCGTAAATAGCTGGAACGATTTATGGCGTCCTGAGTATAAAGGGCAAGTGATGCTGATGAACGATATGCGCGAAGTGTTTGGCATGGCGCTATTGACCCTTGGGCATTCAGGTAATAGTAAAAATCCTGACGAAATCAAAGCCGCTTATGAGAAACTCACGACCTTGATGCCAAATGTGAAGACCTTTAACTCGGATGCCTCGCGCATGCCTTATATGGAAGGCGAAACCACGGTTGGTATGAGCTGGAATGGTGAAGCTATCATCGCCAATAACGAAGGCTTGACCAGCTTGGTTTATAAATATCCAACTGAAGGCGCTATCTTGTGGATGGATAATTTTGTGATTCCGAAAAACGCCAAACAAGTCGATGCAGCCCATAAGTTTATTGACTACTTGCTGCGTCCTGAGAACTCTAAAATCGTCAGCGAAGAGATTGGTTATGCCTCGCCTAATATGGCTGCGCGTGAGATGATGCCAGAAGAGGTGAGAAACAATCCAACCATCTATCCGAGCAAAGACGTACTGGCAAAAGCGGAGTTCCAAGAAGATGTCGGCGATGAAGCATTGCAAGTCTATCAGCAGTATTGGGACAAGCTAAAAACTGGTCGTTAATCACTGTTTGTTGATAGCTGTTTTTTATAGCTCGTTTTAATAACTTTTTTTAATAACTGTTACCGCAAAAAAACGCTGACTTAATAACGTCAGCGTTTTTTATTTATTTATTCTTTCTTGGCTTTTATTTAGCTTTTATAGTCGGTTCAATATAATTTGGATACAAGGAAGGCGAGCGAAATTATTAACAATAGTAGACTAATCGAGCCTGACACCGTATCTGATTTATATAGGATTTACTATATTTATAAGTGCAAATCAGTTTCACTACCTTTATGCTCAATACGGCGCTGTTCGCGGCGCTGATAGCGTAGACCAGAGGCAGCAAACCATTGCGGTTTGGTGGTTTGTAATAAATCACTAAGTCGCTGCAACTGTACTTGTAAGGTTTGGGTCAGCCAAAAATAGCCTTGCCATTCAAAGCCTAAGTTTTCTACACTTGGATATTCTGATACGGCGATGCGCGTAATCGGTCGAAATACTTCATCATTTGGACTACGTAATACCGCCGCCATATGCTGCATCGCTTGCGTCAATTCGTGCTGATAATGAATAAGCAAAATATGGTTTTCATCATCAATCTCAATATTAGCCAAACGCGGTGCCGCACTTAACAGTAAATCAATCGTACCAATAATATTACGATGGGTACGCTGAATAGTCTCTAGTGTTTCCTTTTCAATACCCGATTCGCTAGCTGTCGCTGCGATATGCGGACGCACGGCAAGCAAACGCTTATTGATTTTTTGTAGCGCTTTCACCAAAGACTTATTGACGGGTGTATCTGGTATAGAGCTGTTCGATGGATAAATAATACTGGCCGAACTGGTCGCCTTACTATACTTAAACGGCTTGGGCACTAAGACATCCGCATCAATATGATTGCCAACCCCTGCATACAAATTGCTGCAGGTTTCAAGATTACTGGCCAACAAAAACCGCCACATCAACGTTGACTTCAACGGTAAAATTAACGTCGCGGCCACTGCTACTCCTGCACCAAGCAAAATATTGAACGCGCGATATAAGCCATCTTGAGTAATATTGCTGTGGTCAGGACTCGACACAATCATCAGCATGGTAATACCTGTCAGCAGACCGATATAGCCCAATTGCTTGACTGCCACATAACCGATGATGCCACTGATAATGCCAATCAGCCCATAATATAACCACAGCCAGCCACCGATATCTTTAATCAGCCATAAGAAGCTAAGTCCAACCACTACCCCAAGCAAAGTACCCAATATCCGCTCTTTAGCCTTGGTATAAATCGCCCCTTGATATTGTAACAAACCCAAAATCACAAACACAGTAATGGTCGTCCACTCACCATGCGGCAAGTGCGTAAACTCATTTAACAAGAGCGCAATAAGTACAGCCAGACCCAAACGTATGGCATGCAAAACATCTGCATGCTGATAACGGGCATAAGGCTCTACAAACGGGGCGGTAAATCGTTGCCAAAAAGTCGGTTTCACGCAGGGTATCTCTTATAAGTGAAGGAAGAAAAAATCGGTTAAATTCTAGCTACTGGCTTAACCACTGATAAAGCACGGATAAAGTCATGATCAAAAAATAACGCCTTTTACCTATTAAAAGATAAAAGACGCTGAAGGTCAAAACATGCTAGCACATAACGACAAAAAAACACCCTAACAACATAGCATTTGGCTATTGGTAATGCTGAAAGGTGCTGACAAATACTTGCCAGCATCTCCTATATTTACAAGTGTAAATCGGACTCGCCCCCCTGCTCTTTCATTCTACGCTGCTCACGCCTTTGATAGCGCAGACCAGAAGCAGCATACCACTGCGGTTTGGTCGTTTGTAGCAGATCACTTAACTGTTGCAGTTGTGCTTGCAACGTTTGCGTCAACCAAAAATATCCTTGCCACTCAAACGTTGCATACTGTACGCTAGGATATTCTGATAGCGCAATACGCGTAATAGGTCGAAAAGTCTGATCGCTTGGACTGCGTAGTACTGCCGCGATATGCTGCATGGCTTGGGTGAGCTCGTGTTGATAGTGAATCAGTAGCGTATGATTATCATCGTCGATATCGATATTCGCCAAACGCGGTGCTGCACTGAGCAATAAATCGATGGTACCGATGATATTGCGATGGGTACGCTGAATCGTTTCTATCGTCTCTTTATGAATGCCGGACTCGCTTGCTGTTGCAGCGATATGTGGACGTACTGCGAGTAATCGCTTGTTTATTTGCTGCAGCGATTTTATCAACGCTTTATTGACAGGCATATCTGCAGTAGTGCTATTTTGAGGATAAGACAGGCTAGCTGAGCTTTTTGCTCTAGTATAGACAAGCGACTTGGGAGCCACTATTTCAGCATCAATATGATGTCCGACACCAGCATAAAGATTACTACAGGCTTCTAAATTATTTGCCAATAAAAATCGCCACATCAACGTCGACTTTAGAGGTAAGATCACTGTCACCATGACCGCAATACCTGTACCGATTAAGATATTGAGTGCACGATAGACACCATCTTGCGCCATATTAACTTGATTCAAGTTAGAGACGATCATCAGCATAGTAATGCCAGTGAGTAACCCAGTATACCCTAGCCGCCTGACCGAAAAATAACCAATAATCCCACTGACGATACCAATAAGCAGGTACTCTATCCCTAGCCAAGCACCCGTCCCTTTATTGAACCATAAGATTGCAAATGCCACGACAATACCCGAAACCGTGCCTAGTACTCGCTCTTTGGCTTTGGTATAAATAGCGCCTTGATACTGTAGCAATCCCAAAATAATAAAGACGGTAATCGTCGTCCATTCCCCATGTGGAAAACGGCTTATTTGATTGGCTAACAGCGCAAACACGATGGCTGCACCGATACGTATGGCGTGCAAGATATCAGCGTGCTGATAGCGCGCATAAGGTTCAATGAATGGTGCAGTAAATCGTTGCCAAATTTTTGGTTTCACGCACAGGTACTCTTATTAATTGAAGAATATATAGTCAATGAAAAGTAATATCGAACCATCATGTACTGCTGATATCAAAAAAAACGTCTCTTACCTGTTAAAAGGCAAAAGACGTTTGAGATCGAAATAGAGCTGTCAATAATTGGATGTAAACCAAACCCATTATACCTCTAAGAAGTCCAAAATACCTTCAGCGGCCTCACGACCTTCCCAAATCGCAGTCACGACCAAATCAGAACCGCGTACCATATCACCACCAGCAAATATCTTGGGGTTTTTGGTTTGGAATTTAAAGGTTTGCTTTTCCGCTGCCAGCACGCGACCAGAGCTGTCCATTGCCACTTGCTGAGACTCAAACCAGTCAGCAGGGCTAGGACGGAAGCCAAAAGCCATAATTACGGCATCACATGGGATAATTTCTTCTGAATTAGGAATCGGCTCAGGACGCTGACGACCACGGTTGTCTGGCGCACCCAAGTGAGTCGTGACGACTTTGACGCCATTCACTTTACCATTCAAGCCAATGATTTCTGTCGGTTGACGATTGAATAGAAACTCAACGCCTTCCTCTCGAGCATTGACGACTTCGCGGCGCGAACCTGGCATGTTCTCTTCGTCACGGCGATAGGCACAGACTACTTGCTCAGCGCCTTGGCGAATACTGGTACGGTTACAATCCATCGCAGTATCGCCACCACCTAGCACCACCACTCTTTTGCCCTTAAAGTCGATATATTCTTCAGGATTTTTTTCCCAATCGTTGCAACGATTGACGTTGGCAATTAGGTAATCTAGCGCATCATGAACACCGGAAAGCTCTTCACCAGCAAAGCCGCCACGCATATAAGTGTAAGTACCCATGCCCATAAATACCGCATCGTACTCGCTTAACAGTTCATCAATACTAATATCAGTACCGATTTCCGTCTCAAGACGAAATTCCATGCCCATGCCTTCAAAGATGACACGGCGGTTACGCATGACGTCCTTTTCCATTTTAAATTCTGGAATACCAAAGGTCAGTAAACCACCAATTTCAGGACGCTTATCAAACACAACTGGTTTTACGCCATTTCTAACGAGTATATCCGCACAGCCCAAACCTGCTGGCCCTGCACCGATGATCGCGACTTTTTTATCTGTCCAAACCACATCAGACATATCCGGACGCCAGCCAAGTGCAAAGGCGGTATCGTTGATGTACTTTTCGACATTACCAATGGTCACAGCGCCAAAGCCATCATTTAAGGTACAAGCGCCTTCACATAAGCGATCTTGTGGACAGACGCGACCGCAGACCTCAGGCAACGTATTGGTGCGGTGACACAATTCAGCCGCTTGAAATATCTGCCCTTCGGTAGCCAATTTGAGCCAGTTAGGAATGTAGTTATGTACAGGGCACTTCCATTCACAATAAGGGTTACCACACTCCAGACAGCGGTGCGACTGCTGCGCAACGGCTTCACTCTCAAACGGTTTATAAATTTCAACAAACTCCGTTGAGCGCGTGGCGATGTCTTTTTTGGTCGGCTCAAGCCGTGGTACATCTAAAAACTGAAAACTATTTTCTAAGCGTTTTGCCATGGTATTGTCTCTTTAATATGAGGCTTTTTATATCAAGCTTTTTTAAAGTGGGCGGTGACAGTCAACGATGTCTCATTTATCGCAAAATTAAGAGGTTTATATCGTGACCGTCACTTACCTGCTGAAAACCTTTGAGTTAAAAGGCTTTTAAAAGCGGAACATTGGATAATCCAAGCAAAGCTATTGTGGGTCAGCCATGGTGGTTTTGAGAAGGCTCGCAATGTTTGCCGCTTTAGGCTTCACCAAATAAAACTTACGAACATAGTGCTCAAAGTCAGCCAATATCGTCTGACCCCACGCGCTGCCTGTTTTATTAACATGCGCTTCAATCACTTGCTGCAAATGAATACGATGCTCTTCGGTTTGCTCACTTGAGATACGGTTAAGATCGATCAGCTCATGGTTACAACGGTCAAAGAAATCACCTTCCATATCAAGCACATAAGCGAAGCCACCTGTCATACCTGCCCCAAAGTTGAGACCCGTACGCCCAAGAATAGTGACAATACCGCCTGTCATATATTCACAGCAATGATCGCCTGTGCCTTCGATGACTGCGTGCGCGCCAGAGTTACGCACCCCAAAGCGTTCGCCAGCAGTACCAGCTGCATATAGTTTGCCGCCCGTTGCGCCATATAAGCAGGTATTACCAATGATGGCGGTCTCTTGCGCCGTAAAGCTTGAGTCTTTTGGTGGATAAATAACAATCTCACCGCCAGCCATGCCTTTGCCGACATAATCATTGGCATCGCCTTCTAGCTCAATATTTAGACCACCTGCATTCCAGACGCCTAAACTCTGCCCAGCAGTACCAGTCAGATGCAGCTTAATTGGCATATCACTCATGCCAAGGTTGCCCCATACTTGCGCAATCTCACCAGAGATACGCGCGCCGATAGAGCGATCACAGTTACCGACATAATAGCTATAATCGCCGCCATTACCTTGACGAATATTGAGCAGCATATCACTAATCATCTGTTCAGCAAGTAAGCCTTTATCAAACGGCTCATTACGCTCAACTTGACAGGTTTGGGCTTTACCACTACTGGCCGGATGGCTAAATAGTAATGGCGTTAAATCCAAATGACGCTGCTTATCCGTGTTGCCTTCTAATACTTCAAGCAAGTCAGTCCGTCCGACCAACTCTTCCATACTACGCACACCAAGGGCGGCAAGCCATTCGCGCGTTTCCGTTGCTACAAATTTAAAGAAGTTAATCAACATCTCCGCTTCGCCAATGAAATGCTCATCACGTAGCTTGGCTTTTTGCGTCGCAACTCCAGTCGGGCAATTATTAAGATGGCAAATGCGTAGGTATTTACAACCAACGGCAATCATCGGCGTGGTACCAAAGCCAAAGCTTTCTGCCCCAAGGATGGCGGCTTTTACCACATCAAGTCCTGTCTTTAGACCACCATCAGTTTGAATACGAACTTTATGACGCAAGCCATTTACTCGTAGTGATTGGTGGGTCTCAGCCAGTCCTAGCTCCCATGGTGAGCCTGCATGATGGATAGACGATAGCGGAGAGGCTGCTGTGCCGCCATCATAGCCTGAAATAGTGATTAAATCGGCATAGGCTTTTGCCACACCAGTCGCGATAGTACCAACGCCCGGACGTGAGACCAGTTTCACCGATACTAAGGCATCTGGATTGACTTGCTTTAAGTCAAAAATCAGCTGCGCCAAATCTTCGATAGAATAAATATCATGATGCGGCGGAGGTGAAATCAACGTCACACCCGGTACAGAATAACGTAAGCGCGCAATCAGAGCATTGACCTTACCACCCGGCAGCTGACCTCCCTCACCCGGCTTGGCACCCTGTGCAACCTTGATTTGCATCACTTCGGCTGAACGCAAATACGCTGGGGTGACGCCAAAACGACCCGAGGCAATTTGTTTGATCTTTGAGTTGCGCAACGTGCCATAACGTACTGGATCTTCGCCGCCCTCACCAGAATTTGAGCGTCCACCGATGGTATTCATCGCCATGGCAATCGCTTCATGGGCTTCAGGTGACAATGCCCCTAACGACATGCCCGCCGAGTCAAAGCGCGTCAGAATGGATGAGATATCCTCTACGTCATTCACATCGATAGAGTTATCTGTTTTTAATTGCAATAAATCACGCAAGGTCGCCACAGGACGGCTATTAACCAAATCAGCATAATGACGATAATTATCATAATTACCCGTACGAACCGCGGTATGCAGGCTATTAATCACGTCTGGGTTAAAGGCATGATATTCTTTGTTGAAGACAAACTTCAGTAAGCCACCTTGATCGAGTGGCGCGCGGCGCTTGAAAGCATTCGCCGCTAGCTGTGCTTGATCGGCAGCTAAGTCAGCAAAGGTTGCACCTTTAATACGACTCTGTACGCCTTTGAAACACAGGCTTACCACCTCTTCAGAGAGACCCACTGCTTCAAATAACTGCGCGCCTCGATAAGAAACAATGGTCGAGATGCCCATTTTTGATAAGATTTTTAGCAAGCCTTTATCCAAGCCTTTACGGAAATTAACCCGCGCTTGAATCGGATCGCCAAGCAGCTCGCCAGTCGCTACCAAGTCATCAATAACATCATAAGCCAAGTAAGGATAAACGCAGGTCGCACCAAAACCAATCAATACTGCCACTTGATGCGAATCACGTGCCAGACCAGTCTCAATGATTAAATTAGCATCAGTACGAATACCTTGACCAATCAAATAATGATGCACCGCACCAGTCACCATGATGGCGTTGGCTGGTACTTTATCGGCATCGATGTGTTTATCAGACAACACAATCAAAGTGTGACCAGCTCGGATGCTGTTAGCCACTTGCTCGCAGATAGCCATGATGGCTTCTGATAACTTAAGGGTGCGATCATAGTTTAAATCAATACGCGCCATTTTAAAGGCTGGATCGCCCAAGGTCTCAAGCTGCTGCATCTTGCTGGCTGACAGTACAGGCGACGATAAGATAATACGGTGTGCATCTCGCGCTGATGGCGCAAACACATTGGTCTCAGCACCGAGGCAGGTCTGCAATGACATCACGATAGATTCACGCAATGGATCAATCGGTGGATTGGTCACCTGTGCGAACTGCTGGCGGAAAAAGTCACCGACATGGCGGATTTGCTGCGACAGCACTGCCATGGGCGTATCATCACCCATTGAACCGACAGGCTCTTGACCATTTTCGGCGTTGGGGCGGATAATTTCAGTACGCTCTTCATTGGTGATGTGATACATTTTTTGCAGTGTTTTTAGCTCATTACCACGGCATGTTTGCGCTGCTAATTCTTCTTCTAAACGCTCATCATCACGGATACGGGTTGCTTCTTCACGCAGCCATTTACGGTACGGATGGGCTTTTTTCAGTAACGTCGCAATCGCTTTAGTATCTAAAATTTGACCCGTTAAAGTATCAATAACGAGCATTTGACCAGGGCCAACGCGTCCTTTTGCCAATACATCTTTTGGCGAGTAATCCCACACACCAACTTCAGAGGCAACGGTGATATAGCCGTTCTTGGTCGTCACCCAGCGCGATGGGCGTAGACCGTTACGATCAAGCATACAGACCGCATAGCGTCCATCTTGAATCACCAAACCTGCTGGACCATCCCACGCTTCCATGTGCTGCGAATAAAACTCATAAAAGGCGCGCAAATCCATATCCATGCTATCGACATTCTGCCAAGCAGGTGGCACGAGAATCGACATCGCATGGAATAGATTCATACCACCTGACATGAGGACTTCAAGCATATTATCTAAGCTTGATGAGTCAGAGCCCGTACTGTTCACCAGTGGCGTCAATTCATTCAAATTGGGCAGTTTGTCTGATTTTAGTTTTGGCGTCCGTGCCTCAGACCAGTTGCGATTGCCTGTGATGGTGTTCAACTCGCCATTGTGGGCAAGATAACGAAACGGCTGAGCCAAGGGCCAACGCGGCAAGGTATTGGTGGAGAAACGCTGATGAAATACCACGATATGCGATGCCAAACGCGCATCTTGTAGATCCAAGAAAAATGCTGGCAAGTCTGATGGCATCACCAAACCTTTATAGATAATCGTCTGACAGCTTAATGAGCACACATAAAACAGCTCATCATCAGCCAAGCGCTGCTCTGCTTTTTTGCGTGCGACAAACAGTTTACGGTTAAAGTCATCCGCTGCCAAATCATCGGGTGCGTTGACAAACACTTGCTTAAAATCAGGTAAAGTCTCACGGCCAATGTCACCGACGATGCTCAAATCAAGCGGCACATCACGCCAGCCAGCAACCTCTAATCCTTGGGCGACAATCTCATCGCTAAGCACTTGCTGGCTATCACAAGCTTTTGTCTCATCTAAATTGACAAAGATCATACCAACTGCAAAGTTGTTAGTAATCGCGAACCCTTGCTCAGCAGCAATACCTCTAAAAAACTCAACAGGCGTCGCCAGTAGTAGACCACAACCATCACCCGTTCTACCATCAGCAGCAACACCGCCGCGATGGGTCATACAGCTTAGACTATGAATAGCAGTTTTTACCAAATCATGGCTGGCTTGTCCCTCAATATGAGCGATCAAACCAAAACCACAGTTATCAGAAAAGTCATCTGGCGTGGCCAGGTGGGTTTGCGAGGAAATCATTGACATGGCTAGTCCTTTTAGGTGAACGGGCAATTTATGCATCCAATGCAGATCATAAACTGAAGACCGTAAGCAGAACGGGCTAATAATTAATATTCGTATATCCGAATTAATAAATGGTGTGACGCTCATAGACATCATACTTTGAGACTAAGGTGAAAGCTCTGGCACTCCCAGTCATTGAATGATGTTTCAATAGATCATTAACATATTAAAAGATAGTAAACGGTCGCCCTTGGCAATGACATACAGCCCTGTATACCCGTTACCTAATCATCAATAACGCAATGTCGCTATCTTGAGTGTCACTTGTTATCACACCATGCCTAGCAATCCAGACTGATTGACTACGCATGTAATAACCGTGCATTTGATTAATTTTGAATATCTGACGCTCTGTAATCAAGCGCTTCATTCACTCTAAAGAGAGCGATAATAAGAGAGGTTGCGCCACTTGCGATAGCTTAATTATAGATAGCAAGTGACAACGCTTGAGACAAAAAATTTTAGTAACGTATCTTTTAAATGATAGAAGTTTACCAATTCATTGTTAAAAAACAATTTTTACGATAACTATACAGAACGTCGCCCACAGTTATATTAGTTAATGACGGACAAAAAATCTAGTCTTTTCTATCGATTCACCCACCATATTTTGTAAGAGAACTTATTACTATTGGTTATAGGATGATTAAATGTTCTATGCAAATTTTGATACATAGTATCTGTGACAAGGCTTAGTTGAGATACTTAATTAAGATCAACTTCTTTTGGAAATGTATTTTTAGCACTAATTATATGCTTTATGATGCTCCACAAAAAAACCCACTAACCAGCTTGTCAGTGGGTTTTTGTCAATCATAGTGGTAACGAGGTTATCATAACTATCAACGATATGCTCAAAGGACAAACATACTCTAATTAGTTTTGTCTTCTATCAGTGTTTTTATGCTGTCGTTATTGCTCTTAGGAGGATTGGTATTCTTGCTAGTAGTGTTTGCGCCAGAATTTGTGCTACTGGTACTACTTGGCGGCTTTGGTGTTGCGACTACTGGGGGTTTTTTAGTGGTATTTTCAGTGCCTGATGTCGCTGGTTTTTTATTCTCTGATTCAGACTTAGTTCCACTACCTTCATTTTTAGGCGTAGTAACAGATGATACTTCCTCTTCATTGCCAACAATACGCTCTTCAGTGACTGATAAAGTATCGGAGGTATCCGCTGACTGACGGATACTTTCATTGTCGCTGTTACTGGCAGTTTCTTGACTGCTACGACCAGCATTGTCCCCATTATCCGTTTCTGGCAGTGGCTGGCGCACTGGCACTTCGCGCTTAGTCGGTTTTAAATCAACAGAACGTGTGCGTCTGGTACTCAAATCTTTAACTGGATCAGGGCGTTCATAATTATCAATGATACCGACATAACGATTGATCTCTTCTGGCAACACGCGCACATTGGCTGGCAACTTAAAGTCTATCAGTTTTGCCGCGCCAACGGCTTCTTGTGGACTACTCATGAGCCCATAAGTTAACATATAGCGAACTTGATTTTCATCGTCAAGATAACGGAAATAAGCAAATTTATTACGGTCTGCGCGTCCTTCTAGATAACTGACAATCACATCGTTTTCGGCGACATTCATCACCTGCACTGTCCACTTACCTTTATTCGCCAACAAATAACGTTTGTCTTTAAACTCAGCAGGATAATTGCGCAAATCACGCACCGTCGTATCAAAACTAATGGGCTGCACGTCGGTATCAAGCTCGTGTAACGACTCTATTTTTAAGGGCTGCTCAAGCTCAGCACTCAATGGTTGCGGTGCTGATATGGGGGCATTTTCAATTTTGGCACCCATCGCTGGCGTTTGACTAAACATCCAAATCAGAGCCGTAACCACACCCAGCAGCAAGGTCATTATCAGCCAAATCAACGCTTGACGGCGATATGACTGGCTAGCGGTACGCGGCGTCGATCTTGAAGCTGCCATGGGAGTATCCTTGGTGAAAATAAAGTTGACCGCATTCAAGAGATGCGCAGTAAGTAGAATGGCGGCGAGCCAGTCTGCTTTAAACCGTTGAGTTCAGTGAGTATTCATGAGCACTAAAGCTTTAAGACATTATACGCGGTGTTGTGACAATACCTCGAGTAAAAGATCTTCATCGAAATCATTGGTCAATACGGCCTGACCTAGTGATTTTAACAAAATCAGGCGGATTTGTCCGTGTTTCACTTTTTTATCATGTCCCATCAAGCTTAGCGCCGTTTGTGTATCAATGCGTGGCGGGGTGATGGGCAAATTTGCTAAGGTTAAAATACGCTTAATACGAGCAACGTCCTCGGCCGTTAACCATCCCATTCTTTGTGATAACTCTGCGGCTTGTACCATGCCAGCAGCGACTGCCTCACCGTGTAGCCAATTGCCATAGCCTTCATGTGTTTCAATGACATGACCAAAAGTATGACCGAAGTTTAACAATGCTCGCACGCCTGACTCTCTTTCATCTTGCGCGACGACATTCGCTTTATACTGACAGCAGCGTTTTACGGCATCACCAAGTACCGCTAAATCCAAATCCATCATCGCTGGCAGATTGACTTCCAGCCAATCTAAAAACGTGACATCCATAATGAGCGCGTATTTAATAACCTCAGCCAACCCGGCTGACAACTCGCGCGCTGGCAAAGTCTTGAGCGTACTCATATCAGCAAGTACCATTTGCGGCTGCCAAAAAGCGCCAATCATATTTTTGCCTTGAGGATGATTGATGCCCGTCTTACCACCAACGCTCGAATCCACTTGTGACAGTAGCGTGGTTGGAATCTGAATAAAATTCACACCACGCATAAAGCTTGCTGCAGCAAAGCCTGTCATATCACCAATAACGCCACCACCTAGAGCAATAAGCGTAACGTCACGATTAAAATGCTCGGCCATCAATACATCGTAAATTTGATTGATACTGGTCTGATGCTTATATTGCTCACCATCTGGCAATACGCAAACACGCACAGTGAACTGCTCTGTTAACTCTTTCTCTAAAGCGCTTAGGTATAAAGGCGCAACAGTATCATTAGTGACAATCAATACTTGGCGACCACGAATATAAGGTGTGATCAGCTTTGCCATACTGTTGTGATCTATCGCTGTTTTTTCAGTAATGACGATTGGATAGTCATGGCTTTGCGTATGAACCGTTAAACCGTCATGAAACAGTGGCGTTGCCATTAAACACTCCCTAAACATTTTGAATAAGATAAAAGTAACTGAGCTTAACTAGGGCGCGTCCTGATTTTTATCGCCATTTTTAAATGAGGACACGCCTTGATAAAGTTTATCATTATGGTTAATTTTCTTTATCTTCTGGTGCTATAGCAGTCGAGTCAGTAAATGACTCTAGTTGCTGTAAGAGCTGATTGACCATATGACGGGGATAAGTATGACCAGTTGGCATAATAATATGAGCGACTTGGCGATATAAGGGATCACGAGTGCTATATAAATCTTGTAAGATTTTTCTAGGATTTGGCTGCTGTAACAGTGGTCGTGATTTGTCTTTAGCTGTGCGAGCCATTTGCACATCAACTGGCGCATTCAAATAAACCACGATACCGCGCTGATGCAAAAACGCTCTGTTTTCAGCACACATTACAGCGCCACCACCAGTCGCTAAGACGATTTGGTCTTTTTGAGTCAACTCATCGATGGCGCGCGTTTCACGCTCACGGAAGCCCGCCTCGCCTTCTTTAGCGAATATCCAAGCTATATCAGCCCCTGTCTGCGATTCAATGTACCAATCGCTGTCTACAAAGGTGCGCCCCAACTGCTTAGCCAGCAATTTACCGATGGTTGTCTTCCCTGCTCCCATCGGCCCTACTAAAAACACCGACGGCAATTCCTCCACCATAATACTTACTCAGCTAAATTAGCTATGATACAACGTCATTGATATTCTGGCTAGTAATGAGCGTTGATTATTGTTAGTAAAATTCAATCAATATGAAAATTTTCCCATAAAAAAAGCAAGCGTTGATGCTTGCTTCTTTTAAGCGAAAACCAATCAATAAATGATTAATCTATGCGGCTAATACCATCATTGATTAATTTTGGCGTGATAAATATCAATAACTCTTCTTTAGAATTACTACGCACGTCTTTACGGAAAGCGCGACCAATATAAGGCAGGTCTCCCAAGAACGGTACTTTATCGACACCATTGCTGGTACGATTCTTAAAGACACCACCCAACACAACCGTTTGACCATCTTCAACAATAACATTGGTCGAAATAGAATCTTCAGCAATAGCAACTTGCCCATCTAGTGATCTTACTGGTGTGCCGTTAGTGATTAACAACTGCAAACCGATTTTGCCATCTGGGGTGATATTTGGTGTGGCCTCTAAACTCAATGCTGCTTCTTTAAAGCTAGTAGTGGTTGCTCCACTGGCAGACGCTTCTTGATAAGGAATTTGCGTCCCTGAAGAAACTTTCGCCGTTTGCTTGTCTGCTGTCAGAATCTTCGGCGTAGAAATCACTTCACCGCGATTATCCGCTTGCAGTGCTGACAATTCAAGATCAAGCATTACATCTGACATGCTCAGCAAGCCAAAGGCAATACTACCGGCGGGGTTAGCCACACCTAAATCGACGTTTAAGTTATCAGGACGAGTAATATCGTATGAAGGATAAGAAACCGTTTGACCATTTACCGTCGTCGTTTCTACATCAAAGTCCTTTAAATCCCATAGCGTTTGATTACTACCACCGACCAATAAATTACGGTTGTTGGCGGCACCATTTGACAAGATACCCCAACGAACCCCAATCTCTTTACTAAAGCTATCAGTGGCACTCACAATACGCGCTTCAATCATGACCTGACGGACTGGAATATCAATTTTACCAATCAACTTATGAATATTCTCGATACTGTCAGCCACATCTTTAATAATTAAGGTATTGGTACGCTCATCTACCGTTACCGTTCCACGATTAGACAATAAGGTATTGTTATCCGTAGAGTTTGAATTGGCCGTGTTACTACCACCTGATGAGCCACTGCCTTGAGAAATAAGTGTCAAAACATCTGGCGCTTTTGCATAGCTAAGACGAATATATTCTGTGCGTAATGGCGCAAAAGACTCAACAGCTTGCTGCGCTTCAAGCTCACGTGCTTCTTGCTCAGCAAGCTCGGTGGAAGGCGCAACCAAAATGACATTGCCATTTTCACGCTTACCAAGATTCTTACTCTTTAGAATAATATCTAGCGCTTGATCCCATGGGACATTAATCAGGCGTAAGGTGATATTGCCCGCGACTGAATCACTAGCCACAATATTCATTTCTGTGAACTGCGCTAGGATATCTAAGACACTGCGAATCTCAACGTCTTGAAACTCCATAGATAGTGCTTCACCACTATAGACTTTTTCTTCAAGTGTTGGCTCACGTAGTAGCTCAGGTTTTCTGATATTAATATTCAGCTGATTGCCTGATTGATAAGCCTGATACTCATAATCTTCTTTGACATTAATAGTAATTACACCATTTTGACCTTGGTTTTTAGTATCAATACTATCAACCAGACCACTATTAATATTCAAACGGCGCAATAAATTTCTTGGCACGGTGCTACCCGTTAAGCGTACCACTAACTTATTGCCTTGACGTTGGACATCAACGGGAATGGCTTCATTGGTAAGTGCGATGCTAACGTTGCCACCACCATCATTTCCTGCGGCAAAATTGACGGCACTCAAACCATCATAGCTATATTGCTTACTCACTTGCGATGCAGCAAGTTGTGGGCTTAATAATGGGTTAACTCTGACCACCATGGTATCAGCAGGCAATTGATTTTTAACCACCGTTTTACTGGCTATATTGACTGCCGGTGCACTACTGATTTCTACAATCGGTGTAACGACTGCTGTCGTTGTGATCGCATTATTGTCATTGAGTACGTCTTGGATAGGATCATTGGTCATTACTGGACGGTTAGGATCAGTAATGGTCAATAGTAAATCGTTACCCTCAATCGATGTCGTATAGTTACCGGCCTGTTTTAGCTCAACAATCAGGCGCGTGGTACTGTCACTATTTAAAGTCGTGACCTTATCAATCATACCAATATTGTATTCATTAAAGCGACTAGCAAGTCCATTCTGCACTTTTTCAAAATCTAGTACCAAACGGCTAGGGTTATCAAGCTGATAGGCGGCAGGTAACACTGGTAAACCGTCAAATCCCAAACGCATTTGCGTCACTGCTGGTGCAATTTGTACCACAGAAACTTCGTTAATGCGCTGTGCGGCATGGGCACTATTACTCACTGCTACCATGCTGATTGCCAATGCTGAAATGGCAAAAGCAGAAGATACGCGGTTGCTCATCATCATTACCTTGTTATTGCGTACTGTCATTATTTATTCCTCAAAAAATCTGCCGACTTAGCTTATGGGTGAAACCAACGACTGGGGTTTTTCAACAAACCCAGCGCGGCTGTCTGGCACAATTTCAATCAAGTTAATCTGGGTCGGCGTGATTTCAACAATACGGCCGTCATTTAGTCCAAGATAATCACCTACTTTAACACTCGCGACTGAACCATCAGGGCGTTGTACCAACGCATATCGCTGACCTTCAGGTGAAATTACGACACCACGAAAAATCAGTTGCGATAGCTCATATTGCTCAAGAGGTTCTTTCACTCTGGTAATGTCAGGACGCACACCATCGATGGAAGTGGTAGGACCTTGGACATTGACTAAACTCGGTGGTAAGAATGGACTGCGCTGTGCGCTGGCACTATAAACAAAGTCTTCTACTAGCTCAGCTTTGGGCGGTGGTTCAATAGGTTGAGCTGGCTGATTACGGATATCGGTCATTGATTGCTCTGCCATACCAATGCGATCCGCACACCCTGTTATGGACAATACAGCCATGCTTAAAACCAATAGTGTAGGCAGTTTTTGAATATTCATTAGTTGCCTCCTGCATTATCAGTGGTTGCAGCGTCAGTGACAGCAACCGTTTCATCACCCTCAGGGTCAGCTTCTTTTGAACGATAGGTTTTGGTTTGTAATACCAAATTAAGCTCTGGCAAGACATCCAATGTTGGCTGCGGATTGCTGACCTCAAAATCATGCATAGTAATGATTCGTGGTAAGGCGGCAAGACCACTAATAAAGCTACCAAACTGATGATATTCGCCCAAAGCAGCAATGCGGATAGGTTGCTCAATAAAAAATTCGTTTTCAATCTCAGGCTCTACTGAAATGTCTTGAAAACGTATATTGCTGCCGACACCCGTCATGTTAATGCCTTCTACCAGCTCTGATACACGCGTATCTTTTGGTAACTGATCGAGTAAGGTATTGAACTCTGCTTCCATTTGGACAACTTGTTCTTGGTAAGCTTTTAAATGACGCGCGCGTGATTCTTTTTCACGATAGCTATCAAGTAATGTTTGTTGCTGGCTCTCAGCAGCATTGATCTCATCGATCTTACTACTAATCGGTAAAGCCCACGCCAACGCTGCGATGAGCGTAATGATAAGCCCTATTACCGTTACCTTTACAGGTAATGGCCAGCTGCCGTAGTTTTCAGAGTCTAACGACTCAAAACTGCGGCGAAACTCCTGTAAATCAAACTGTTGCTTTGGTTTCAAGGCTGTTTTTTTGGTTTTAATCAGGCTTTTTTTACGGTTAAGCTTCATAACTCACCTCCAGGTACAGTGGTACCCTCAGCACCTTCTACAGGAACGGCTGTTTCCGACTGTACTTTGGTCGTGATCACAAACTGTACATAACTGTCTTCAGGATAAATAGGACGCAGCTGTTCGCCAGCGGTGACCGTATTATTAAGCACTGGTGCAGATTCATAAGCACTGATATTTTGTTGGATATTACTAACGGCTGAATCACCCATCCATTTACTATCATCAAGATTACGAATCAAACTTGATACAATATTTGGATTATCAGCTCGACCTGTCAGCGTCAAAACATCGCCTTCACGTTTGAGGTTATTCAAATAGAGTGCCGGCGGGATGGCTTTAGCAAGATCATCCCATAAACGAACAGGCACAGGACGTCGACCCTGCAAGTCTTGAATGACTTGCATACGTGAAATGATATCGTCACGGCGCTGCTCCAGACTATCAATTTCAGTCAAAGCCGTATCTAAACGCGCATTTTCTTTTTCAATCAATGCGTTCGCATCAAGTTGTTCATCAAGCTCGTTGTTAAAGTAGCTCCATGAAGCAAATGCAGCCAATAAAGTGAGTAAAGTCACTGCCACTACTAACGTGAGAAATTCTTTATTGCGACGCTCGCGCTCTTCTTGGCGCCAAGGTAATAGGTTAATACGAGCCATTAGTCGAAGCTCCTTAACGCAAGACCGCATGCAGCAATTAAACTTGGTGCATCAATGGCCAGTTGCTCATTATCGATATTTGGTGCAATAGTCATATTGATAAAAGGGTTGGCAATACTGACAGTCACCCCAAGTTTTTGCTGTGCCATGCCGGCAAGACCAGCAATAGAGCTACTACCACCAGCAAGAACCACATGATCGATACTACTGTATTGGCTTGAAGAGAAGTAAAATTGCAACGAACGAGTAATTTGTTGAATGGTATTCTCAATAAATGGCGTCAATACATCAAGGTAGTAGTCATCTGGTAAGGTACGCTCACGCTTACTGATAGCCGCTTCTTCAGCAGATAGTCCATAACGATTTTGTATCGCTTCTGTTAACCGAACACCACCAAATAGTTGTTCACGGCTATAGATAAACTCACCGCTTTTAGCGATATATAAAGTCGTTTGATTGTGACCAATATCTATCAGAGCCACTAACTCAGGAGCATTTGGTAAGTTATTTACCATGAGTCCAAAAGCACGCTCTATCGCATGGGATTCAATATCCATGACCTTCGTTTGAAGACCACCAAAGGTTAAGGCATCAACTCTTTGGTCAACATTCTCCGAGCGTGATGCGGCAAGTAAGACTTGCACCATGTCATCACTTGCTAAAGAAGGCCCTAAAACTTCAAAGTCTAGGTTGACGTCTTCTAATGGATAAGGTATGTATTGATCAGCATCTAAACGTATCTGCGCTTCACGCTCAACGTCGCTTAGCGCAGCATCCATATCAATAATTTTAGTGATTACTGCTGACCCTGACACGGCAGTTGCAGCACTACTACCAGCGACATGACAACGTTTAGCTAAGTTAGCAATAATATGACCAACCGCTTCAGTATCTACAAGAAGTTTATCGACGACTATACCTTCTGGCAGTCTTTCAATACCATAAGATTTTAGATGAAACATGCCCTGTTGGCGCTGTATGTCAACCAACTTTACTGAAGTGGCACAGATATCCACACCAATTAAATTCTGACTTTTGGAAGTAAATAGCCTCACAAACTCTATACCTTATATTAAGTGTACAATCTGATAGTTATTTGTAATAATTCAGTACAATACTTTACTTAACAGATAGATTCAAGCATTTAAACAGGTTATTAAGGTCAACTTACACATTTATTATGACCTGCTGATTTTGTTCAAGGTATAATGTTTTATCTGTTGCAAATTTTAATTGATAAGTCTTCTTATGACCAAAAAAAATGCTACCGCCCGTCTCATTCACTTTTTGGTGGGGCTTGTTATTGCCTGCTTGGCATTGGCAGTTATCTTAGCACTTGCTGTGCCCATTGGTTTTTATGGGATGGCGATGTATTTATCGCCTACCCTGCCTAGCATTCAAGAGATTAAAACAGCAAATTTAGAGATGCCATTACAGATATATAGTAGTGATGACAAACTCATTGGCCAATATGGTAACCGTTTATCTTTACCCGTTACTTTTGAAGATATTCCTGAAAATTTGACTCATGCTTTTTTAGCAGCAGAAGATGCGTCCTTTTTTCAGCACAGCGGTATTAGTATTAAAGGTCTTGGTCGCGCAGTGACAGAAGTAGTGACTGACGACGACAGCCAAACGGGCGGCTCTACCATTACCATGCAGGTTGCCAAAAACTACTTCTTAAGTCCAGAGCGCACCTTAAATCGCAAATTGGTCGAGCTATTTTTAGCACGTAAAATAGAAGATGAGCTCAGTAAAAATGATATCTTGACGCTTTATGTCAACAAAATCTATCTAGGCGAAGGCGCTTATGGTATCCGCGCCGCGGCCAAAAAATACTATAGTAAATCCCTAGAAAACCTCACTATTGCTGAAACAGCAATGTTGGCAGGTCTACCCAAAGCCCCTTCTAAATATAATCCTGTTGCCAATCCAAGTCGCGCCCTCACTCGCCGCAACTGGATCATTGGACGCATGCACGAGTTAGGCTATATCACCAAAGCACAACGCGACGAAGCGATCAGCTCACCAGTAGGCATTAACCTCTATAAAGAGAAGCTCGACGTCAATATGCCGTATTTGGCAGAAATGACACGCTCTATCTTAGTTGATCGCTATGGTGAGCAAGTGATGCATAGTGGATGGCGGGTACGCCTTACCGTTGATAGCAAAGCACAAACAGATGCGGAAGCGGCGGTACTGACAGGTTTAGTGGCTTACGAACATCGTCATGGTTGGCGCGGGGCTGAAGCAAATGATGAACCGCTAGAAAATTTCCGACGCTATAGCAATATGACTCCTGCCAAAGTCACCAAGGTTAATGCTCGCAGTTTTGAGGCGACAATGCCTTCTGGTGAGAATGTGACCGTTGGTTGGTCTGGGATGAGCTGGGCACGCAAGTATATTTCTGCCAATCGTATCGGTTACTTTCCTGACAACGCCCGCCAAATTGTCAATAAAAACGATATCATTCGTTTGATACCGACCGCGAATGGTAATTGGCAGCTGGGACAAATTCCCAAACTACAAGGAAGTCTGGTCTCCTTGAATCCAGAAACTGGCGCTGTTAAGGCATTGGTCGGTGGCTTTGACTTTAATCACAGTAAATTCAATCGTGCTCTACAAGGCTGGCGTCAACCAGGCTCAACCATTAAACCGCTTGTCTATACCGCTGCTCTAGAAAAAGGCTATCGTCCAGATAGCATTGTTTCGGATCGACCGATTCAAGTGGGGGACTGGAAACCGAAAAATTCTGACCAACGTTTTTTAGGCGAAATCACTTTACGCCGTGGACTGTATTTATCTCGTAACTTAGTCTCTATTCGTCTCTTACAAGCCATTGGTATCTCTGATACGCGCGACCTATTAGATGAATTCGGACTTGATAAAGAAAAGCTACCGACGACGTTGTCGTTAGCGTTAGGTGCAGGACAAGCAACACCGTTACAAATGGCAACAGCCTATGCCACGTTCGCGAATGGTGGTCACCGTGTACAGCCGTATTTTATCAAACAAATTTATAATTATAATAATAACCTTCTCTTTCAGGCAAACCCACGCCAAGCGTGTGCCACCTGCTTCAATGAAAAACTTGAAGACCTCAATAGAAATCTCATCGAAGATTATAAGAAGTCAATTGAAAATGAAGACAGTGCTATCGATGATGAAGTGACGGTTAAAGAACAAAATTTAGAGAACAATGATGATATTGATAACATTGAACAAAGCGGTAAAACGCTAAATCTAAAGGTTTATGATGCTAGTCCACAGGCCGATCGCTTAAAAGCGCCAGCGGTTCAATATGCACTGGCTAAGCAAGCACCTCGAATCTTACAACCCAGAGTCGCTTTTGAGATGGCAGATATCTTACGTGACGTCGTACAGCGTGGTACGGCAGTACGAGCCAAGGCTTTAGGTCGTGATGATATTGGTGGCAAGACCGGTACCACCAATGAAGCAAAAGACGCTTGGTTTGCAGGTTTTCATCCTACCAATGCAACTGTCGTGTGGATGGGTTTTGATCAACCATCAACCATGGGTCGTCGCGAATATGGTGGTGTGGCAGCTCTACCCGTTTGGATGGATTTTATGAAAGCCCAACTTAAAGACACGCCTCATCAATGGGTATCTATCAATAACCGCGCCAAATCAAAAAAGCAAAAGCAAAAAATTATAGAAATGACTGATGATGGTATTCTGGCCGATGATGAAGATACGGATAGCAGCGAATCAGAAAAACCAGTTAAGACGCAGACTCAACAGCGTAAATCACCACCAGCTGAGCCTGTTGAAGTACAAACTAGCTCTCAAGCAGCCAAACCTAGTAACAGTCGTAGTAATGATAGCGTGCCGCAAAACCCTTTATCGGTAACACCCGTTGAGCGCATGCCACCGATACCAGAGTAGACAACCATTAATAATATAAACTTATGACGCAAAAAAAGGCTTATTTGGCACTCGCTAAATAAGCCTTTTTTATACTCAATACTTTGCTCAATACCACTCTATTAAAGGATAGTCATCAGTCAACTAGAACATGTCTTCATTTTAAAAATGGTGATAAAAATGAGATAAATTTTTAATAACTATTTTTAGAACTCAACCATACCAGCACGTAGTTGCTCAATCAGCTCTAAAAACTGCTGACGCCATTCTCGTATTGTCGTCTCATCTGGCAGCCATTGATTCGACAAGGTCACAACGTTAACAATAAGATCAGGTGAGGCAGTATTGCTTGGTGTTTGATCTACGATAGTATCTGGCGGTACGGCGTACAGACAACGCTGATACGCACGCTCTATATTGGCCAAAAAACCCTGCTGCTGTAACTGCTGTAACCGCTGAATCTCAGGCGATACTTGGGTACGCTCGCTCAATGCTTGCTCAATATCTGACAATGTTGGTGCGCTCATGTTTAAACTATAAAAATAACCTAGCTCTTGGGTAAATGCGAGAAAGGCACTGTATAGATGAAAAATAGCAGTTTCACAATGAGCTTGGTATAGCTGCTTATCATCGGTACTTCCCGCTGCTTGGCAGGATAGACGACAGAAATACAGTTTTTGATTGGTTCGATCTGCTTGATATTTGGCAACGCGGGTTTTACCTGCCATTTGCGACTTATCCTTATATGAAGTGTAAATTAGGGCATATTTTCCAGTGTACTATTTTTTTAGATAACAGTACCATGCATTTCTCACTTTATTGCACACACAAAAAAGCCAGCAACTTAGGCTGGCTTTTTATCACATTAACAATAAATCAAAGACGCTTAATACTATTAATTATCCTGATTAAGCTCTTGTGCAAAGGCTTCATCAAAGCTTGCAAAGTCTTTACTATCCGTGCTCGCTGACATATCAAATGCTGCATTGTCAAACCCTGCTTTAAGATCTTTATCTAGCAGTTTTTGCTCCGCTTTCTCTTTGCGTGCTTTATGATAAGCAAGACCAGTACCAGCAGGAATCAAGCGACCAACAACGACGTTCTCTTTCAGACCACGTAGTTCATCCACTTTACCAGTCACGGCAGCCGCAGTTAGTACACGGGTCGTCTCCTGGAATGATGCTGCTGAGATAAAGCTTTCTGTTGCCAGACTTGCTTTGGTGATACCTAGTAATTGACGCTCGAACTGTACTGGGAATTTATCTTCCGCTTCCAGCTTCGCATTCAATGCTTTGATATCAGAGTACTCTGCTTGATCGCCTTTGAAGTGGTTTGAATCGCCGCCATCGGTAATCTCAACTTTGCGCAGCATCTGACGAATAATCACTTCGATGTGTTTATCGTTGATTTTTACACCCTGCAAGCGATAAACGTCCTGTACTTCGTTAACGATGTAATCAGCAAGCGCAGTCTGACCTTTCAAACGTAAGATATCATGCGGGTTCTGTGGACCATCAGCGATCACTTCACCACGTGCTACCGTTTCGTTTTCAAAGACGTTGATTTGACGCCATTTCGGGATTAGCTCTTCATGAATCTCACCATCTTCATTGGTGATGATGAAGCGGTTTTTACCTTTAGTCTCTTTACCAAAGCTAACCACACCTGACATTTCTGCCATGATTGCGTGATCTTTCGGACGACGTGCTTCGAACAAGTCAGCAACACGTGGTAGACCACCGGTAATATCTTTAGTACCTGAAGAGGCTTGTGGTACACGACCCAAAATCGAACCAGCTGCTACTTTTTCACCATCGCTGACGCGAATGATGGTTTCAGCTGGTAAGAAGTAAACCACTTCTTTACCTTCATCAGTGTTCAAGATAATCGCAGGACGTAAGTCTTTTGCTGAACTTGAACGGTCACGAGTAGCAAGAATCTCAAATGAGCTCATACCAGTCGCATCATCAACTTTTACGGTAGCAGTTAAGCCATCAGTAATCTCACTGAAGCGTGCAGTACCAGCAAATTCTGTGATAATAGGATGCGTGTGCGGATCCCATTTAGCGATGGTTTGACCAGCATCAACCTGATCTTCGTGTTTCACAAGCACGCTAGAACCATAAGGCACTTTATAGCGCTCACGCTCACGACCAAGCTCATCGGTCAAGGCGATTTCAGCTGAACGCGATACGATGACTAAGTGACCATCGGTATGTTGAACCGTTTTCATGTTTTCGAAATGCGCTTGGCCAGCACTACGAACTGAGATGCTGTTATCCACTGATGCTGAGCTTGCTGCCCCGCCCACGTGGAAAGTACGCATCGTTAACTGAGTACCAGGCTCACCGATAGACTGAGCGGCCATAACACCGACTGACTCGCCAATGTTCACTTTATGACCACGAGCCAAATCACGACCATAACACTGTGAACAAACACCATGCTCAACATTACAAGTAATAACTGAGCGTACCCAGATATCATCGATCGCATTATTATCAAGCACGTTTACCCAATGCTCGTCGATCAAAGTACCTGCTGGAATCAATACCTTATCGGCATCATCGTTATAAGTCACATCACGAGCCGTCACACGACCTAGTACTAGCTCACCTAACTTCTCAATGATTTCACCACCTTGAATATGTGGTTTCATGAGCAAGCCTTGCTCAGTACCACAGTCATCACTGGTAATAACCAAATCTTGTGCCACATCAACCAAACGACGCGTCAAGTAACCTGAGTTAGCCGTTTTCAGTGCCGTATCCGCAAGACCTTTACGTGCACCATGCGTTGAAATAAAGTACTGAAGTACGGTCAAGCCTTCACGGAAGTTTGCTTTAATTGGCGTTTCGATAATTGAACCATCTGGCTTAGCCATCAAACCACGCATACCAGCCAACTGACGAATCTGAGCCGCACTACCACGAGCACCAGAATCTGACATGATAAAGATAGAGTTGAATGACTTCTGCTCTTCTTCTTCACCTTTGGCGTTCATGATTTTATCAGTGGCTAAGTTGTCCATCATCGCTTTAGCGACTTTGTCATTGGTACGTGACCAGATATCAACCACTTTGTTATAGCGCTCACCAGCGGTCACAAAACCTTGCTCGAATTGATCTTCGATTTCTCGAACTTCGCCTTCTGCCACTTCGATGATTTGCTTTTTCAGTGGTGGAATGACCATGTCATCAATACCGATAGACACACCAGACAATGTCGCTTGAGCAAAACCAAGATACATCAATTGGTCAGCAAACATGACACTTTCTTTAACGCCAACTTTACGGTAGCAAGAGTTAATCAAACGAGAAATGTTTTTCTTCGTCATCTCTTGGTTACATTCATCAAAAGACATACCTTTAGGCATGATGTTCCAGATCAATAAACGACCTGCAACCGTTTCTTTTAAGCTGATTTCTTTAGTCTCATTGCCATCTTCATCAATATGCGTCTCAGTAACACGCACTTTGATCTTAGCGTTTACATGCAAATCGTTTGAACCAATCGCACGCAATGCTTCATTAACGGTGGCAAAAATCATGCCCTCGCCTTTGGCATTGATAGACGAGCGGCTGATGTAATATAGACCCAGTACAACATCCTGTGACGGTACGATAATTGGATCACCGTTCGCAGGCGACAAGATGTTATTGGTAGACATCATTAGCGCACGTGATTCAAGCTGTGCTTCTAGGGTCAATGGCACGTGAACGGCCATTTGGTCACCATCAAAATCGGCGTTGAACGCGGTACAAACGAGCGGATGCAATTGGATTGCTTTACCTTCGATAAGTACTGGTTCAAATGCTTGTAGGCCCAAACGGTGAAGCGTTGGTGCACGGTTAAGAAGCACTGGATGCTCACGGATAACCATGGCCAGCATATCCCACACTTGCGGCTCTTCACGCTCTACCATCTTTTTGGCAGCTTTAATTGTCGTAGCTAAACCATGAGACAATAATTTGTTATAAGTAAATGGTTTGAATAATTCAAGTGCCATTTTCTTTGGTAAACCGCACTGATGTAAACGTAGCGTTGGACCAACAACGATCACCGAACGACCAGAATAATCGACACGCTTACCAAGTAAGTTTTGACGGAAACGACCTTGCTTACCTTTGATCATATCAGCCAAAGATTTCAGTGGTCGCTTGTTACTACCAGTGATTGCACGACCGCGACGACCGTTATCCAGCAAGGCATCCACTGATTCTTGCAACATACGCTTTTCGTTACGTACGATGATATCAGGTGCGCTCAGCTCAAGCAGACGCTTTAGACGGTTATTACGGTTGATCACGCGGCGATATAGATCGTTTAGATCTGAAGTCGCAAAACGACCACCTTCTAGTGGTACTAGCGGACGCAAATCTGGTGGTAGAACTGGCAAGATGTTCATCACCATCCACTCAGGCTTGTTATTAGAATCACGGAAGGCTTCTAATAATTTAAGACGCTTAGACATCTTTTTAAGCTTGGTTTCAGAACCAGTTTGCGGAATCGCTTCGCGCAAATCATCGATTTCAAGATCCAAATCGATATCTTTCAATAGGTCTTGAACCGCTTCAGCACCCATTTTGGCAGTGAATTCATCGCCAAATTCTTCAAGGGCTTTATAATAGTCTTCATCATCAAGTAGTTGATACTTCTCTAGAGAAGTCAAACCTGGCTCAGTAACAATATAGCTTTCAAAATACAGAACGCGCTCGATATCACGTAGCGTCATGTCTAGCAATAGACCGATGCGGCTTGGTAATGATTTTAAGAACCAAATGTGCGCCACTGGGCTGGCTAAGTCGATATGACCCATACGATCACGACGTACTTTCGCAGTCGTCACTTCTACGCCACATTTTTCACAGATAACGCCTTGGAACTTACGGCGCTTATATTTACCACATAAACATTCAAAGTCTTTTACTGGACCAAAGATTTTGGCACAAAATAGACCATCACGTTCAGGCTTAAACGTACGATAGTTAATAGTTTCAGGCTTTTTCACTTCGCCATGTGACCATGACTTAATGACGTCAGGTGAGGCTAAAGTAATTTGAATGCTATCAAACTCTTGATTACCGTTGCCGGTAGGGCTTTGCATGATATCGAGTAAATCTTTCAAGTTGCTTCTCCGTTATCTTTATAATCATCTGATAGCGTATAGTTGACGCAAATAAGATGAATGAAGGCAATGAATAGGGTTGAGACAAATCACTAAAAGCAGCAGCGATGCGCATACTGCTTTTAGGTTGACCACTAAGGATAATAATCAACTGAGACCATGTTAACGATAGTCTCAATCAGCCGTACTTAATGGGTTTGTTTTAACTCAATATTAATACCCAATGATTTGATTTCTTTGGTCAGTACGTTAAACGATTCAGGCATACCTGGATCCATATACTGCTCACCATCAACGATGTTTTTGTACATACGCGTACGGCCTTCAACGTCATCCGACTTCACAGTCAGCATCTCTTGTAGCGTATAAGTCGCGCCGTAAGCTTCTAGTGCCCACACTTCCATCTCACCGAAGCGCTGACCACCAAACTGAGCTTTACCGCCGAGTGGCTGCTGCGTCACTAATGAGTAAGAACCGGTTGAACGCGCATGCATTTTGTCATCAACCAAATGGTTAAGTTTGAGCATGTACATATAACCAACGGTTACTTTACGGTCAAACTTCTGACCAGTACGACCATCATACAACGTCTGTTGACCATCACGATCCATACCAGCAAGCTCTAACAGATCCTTAACTTGGCTTTCTCTTGCGCCGTCAAATACTGCTGTGCCCATTGGTACACCAGCGCGCAAGTTATCTGCTAGCGCCATGATGTCATCATCACTCAAGCTATCAAGATCAACTTGCTCACCGCCGACTTGGTTATAGATTTTGTCTAAGAAGTCACGTAAATCTTTGATCGCTGCTTGCGATTTGAGCATACCATCGATCTTCTCGCCCAAGCCTTTCGCTGCCATACCCAAATGCGTTTCTAGAACCTGACCGATGTTCATACGCGATGGGACACCCAGTGGGTTTAGTACGATATCAACGGTATTGCCATGCTCATCATAAGGCATGTCTTCGACCGGCATAATGCGTGATACCACACCTTTGTTACCATGACGACCAGCCATCTTATCACCAGGCTGAATACGACGCTTAACCGCAAGATATACTTTAACGATTTTTTGTACGCCGTGTTGCAAGTCATCACCAGCGGTTAGTTTGCGTTTTTTCTCAGCAAACTTAACATCGATGTCTTTTTGCTTATCAACCAAGTACTCGGCGATTTGCGTGAGACGCTCAGAGATTTCTTCTTCAACAGGCTGGATGTCAAGCAAAGTCTCAAGGCTCATATCTTTCATATCAGCCAATGCCATGACCGTACCAGCTTTTAGACCAGAACCACCACTGACTTTTTGACCATCTAAAAGATTACCAATACGACCACGAGCCGCATCTTCAAAGATACGTAGCTCTTCTTTTAAATCTTTACGATAGCTATCAAGCTGTGATTTTTCAATCGCTCTTGCACGGGCATCTTTTTCGACGCCATCACGGGTAAAGACTTGGACGTCAATAACCGTACCTTTGCTTGATGTTGGAACACGCAATGAGGTGTCTTTAACATCAGCCGCTTTTTCACCAAAGATAGCCCGGAGCAATTTCTCTTCTGGCGTCAGTTGTGTTTCACCTTTTGGCGTCACTTTACCAACTAAGATATCACCAGCGTCAACTTCAGCACCGATATAAACGATACCTGCTTCATCAAGACTTGATAGCGCCGCTTCGCCAACGTTTGGAATATCCGCAGTAATCTCTTCGGTTCCAAGCTTGGTATCACGTGCCACACAAGTCAATTCTTGGATATGAATGGTCGTGAAACGATCTTCTTTAACCACTTTTTCAGACAGCAAGATTGAATCTTCGAAGTTGTAACCATTCCACGGCATAAATGCGATGCGAATGTTCTGACCCAATGCAAGCTCACCAAGATCCGTTGATGGACCATCAGCTAAGATATCACCTACAGCAATAGCATCACCTTGGTTGACGATAATACGTTGGTTGATACAAGTGTTTTGGTTAGAACGCGTATACTTAACTAAGTTATAGATATCAATACCAGCTTCACCAGCAATCATCTCATCTTCATTGACACGAACCACAACACGTGATGCATCAACGTCTTCGATCACACCGCCACGCTTAGCGATCACACAAACACCTGAGTCACGCGCAACGTGACGCTCCATGCCCGTACCTACTAACGGCTTATCAGCACGTAGCGTAGGAACTGCCTGACGCTGCATGTTCGAGCCCATCAAGGCACGGTTAGCATCATCATGCTCTAGGAATGGAATTAGACCAGCAGCTACCGATACAACCTGACTTGGCGACACGTCCATATGCGTCACTTTTTCCGGTGGCATACGGACAAATTCACCATAGCTACGTACACTGACCATTTCATCAGATAACGCGCCTTCTGCGGTTACTGGTGAATCAGCCTGTGCAATGACCGTACCTACTTCTTCAATCGCTGATAGATACTCAATGACATCCGTTACTTTACCGTCAACCACACGGCGATATGGCGTTTCTAAGAAGCCAAAGCTGTTGGTTTTAGCAAAGGTTGCCAATGAGTTGATAAGACCAATGTTTGGACCTTCAGGAGTCTCGATCGGGCATACACGGCCATAATGGGTATCATGTACGTCACGTACTTCAAAGCCTGCACGTTCACGAGTTAGACCACCGGGTCCTAGTGCTGATACACGGCGTTTATGGGTAACTTCCGACAACGGGTTGTTCTGATCCATAAACTGTGACAACTGGCTTGAACCAAAGAACTCTTTAACCGCAGCCGCAACAGGCTTCGAGTTAATCAAATCTTGTGGTGACAAGTTATCAGATTCCGCTGAGCTTAAACGCTCTTTGACCGCACGCTCTACACGTACTAGACCAACACGGAATTGGTTTTCTGCCATTTCGCCTACAGAACGAATACGACGGTTACCCAAGTGATCGATATCATCGACTTCACCGCGACCGTTACGAATCTCAATCAATTCTTTTAGGACATTAACGATATCAGCGTTGGTCAATACGCTACGAGCTCGTTGAATGTCTGGATCATCAGTATTATCAAACTCTAACCCTAAACGGCGGTTAAATTTCATACGACCGACGTTCGATAAGTCATAACGATCAGCGTTAAAGAACATGCTGTCAAATAGTTTTTCAGCGGTCTCAACCGTTGGTGGCTCACCTGGACGCATGACTTTATAAATTTCAATCAATGCTTCTTCACGGCTTGACGTACTATCAGCACGCAAAGTGTCGGCAATATAACTGCCTTGATCGATATCATTGGTGAATAGAATGCTGAACTCTTTGATAGATTCGCTGGCTTCAAATGCGCTTAATTTAACCAATAATTCATGGTCAATTAGCGTATTCGCTTTAGCGATAACTTCATCATTTACCACGATATCTTCAGCTAAGATACGCTCATAGAGATACTCATCAGGTATTGCAATCTTCGTCATACCTGCTTCTTCAAGCTGACGAATACGGCGTGCATTAATACGCTTGCCCTGCTCTACGATGACATCACCTTCTGGTGATACGATATCGAACTGAGCCATCTCACCGCGCAAGCGATCAGCAACCAGATCAATCTCGAACTGCTCTTCACCTTTATAAACGGCTACTTTATCAAAGAACAAATCTAAGATTTCAGACGTTGTCAAACCAAGCGCACGTAGAATAATTGAAGCCAATAGCTTACGACGACGGTCAATACGAGCAAAAACTAAGTCTTTGGCGTCAAATTCAAAATCTAACCATGAACCACGGTAAGGAATGATACGCGCGTTATAAAGCACTTTACCACTTGAATGCGACTTACCTTTATCATGATCAAAGAACACACCAGGTGAACGATGTAGCTGAGATACGATAACACGCTCAGTACCATTGATAATAAAAGTACCGTTAGCCGTCATCAACGGCATTTCGCCCATATAGACGCTTTGCTCACGGATATCTTTGATAGCCGCTTTGCTGTCTTTATCTTTGCTGTCTTTGTCTTTGATGATCAGACGGATTTTGACACGCATCGGTGCAGCAAACGTTGAGCCACGCAAGATACACTCACGCTCGTCAAATTCAGGCGTGCCTAAATAATATTCAACGAATTGTAGCTCTGCGTTACCAGAGTGACTCTCAATTGGGAAAATAGAGGAATACGCAGCTTGCAAACCAGTATTCTCACGAGCTTTTGGCTTTTTGTGCTCTTGCAAAAATTGCTCGTAAGAATCTACTTGAATAGACAGTAAATAGGGAATGTCCATCACAGTGGGCAATTCAGCAAAACTTTTGCGAATACGCTTTTTTTCAGTATAAGAATATGCCATCGAGAGTCCTTACAGTAAACGTGGAAACAAATTAAAAGCGTGGCCAGCGTGCATAAATACGATGCAAACTTGGCGACGTAAACGATAATATAAAACAGGTAATCGTGTTCAGTTGATATCTTTTGTCAATTACTACTTCTGCTATCAGTGCTTAATTAGCACCCTTACTTTCATTTTATGATCGGTATCTAAGTCAGTCTATATGACCACTCAGACAACCAAATTCAATGTCACATCATCTAAAACATATTGCTTTTTAAGCAAAACTTACTCATAGAGGTAAGAAAAAATGACTCGTTCAAGGGTATTTCTAAGTTATCTGCTATCAAAACTGATTGTATTTAGTCATTTTTCTTTCAAAAAACCGGCTCTTTCAAAACCAACAATTCTATCAAAACTAATATCGTCGCTGATATGTACCGTCTATAAGCCTAACTACTGACAGTAATACTCTGCGAAACGGACAACCTAAACTTAATAGTTTTTCAGAATTAATAATAATCGGGGTAACTATAACTTTTAGAATCAGTATAAACTATAGTGTTAATGGGAAAGCATGCAGACACAAAAAAATGCCAAACATCTATGGACGTTTAGCTTAAATTAACTGATTTCAAAAACTGGCATGTGTGCTTGCATGTATATCGTCTGTCCTTTTGATGGGTATCCACCGTGATGTTGCATACGTATGTTGGCAGACACAAAAGGTCAAGCTACGAATTATAGTAAAAAAAAGCTGGCAATGCAAGGCATTACCAGCTTTTTTTGTACAACACTAAGATAAGCGAAGCTTATTTTAGTTCAACAGTTGCACCAGCTTCTTCAAGTTTCTTTTTCAACTCTTCAGCTTCAGCTTTGTTAACGCCTTCTTTGATTGGAGCTGGAGCGCTTTCAACCAAATCTTTCGCTTCTTTCAAGCCAAGACCAGTAGCTTCACGTACGGCTTTAATTACGCCAACTTTCTTCTCGCCAAAGCTGGCAAGAACTACGTCAAACTCGTCTTTTTCTTCAGCAGCAGCAGCAGCAGGGCCAGCAGCAGCAGGTGCAGCAGCAACAGCAGCTGTTACGCCGAATTTTTCTTCCATAGCGCTGATTAATTCAACGATATCCATTACTGACATTTCAGCGATTGCGTTTAACACGTCATCTTTAGATAGTGCCATGAGAACTCTCCGTTATCTGATAAAAATTAATTGATTTTAAAATCGCTTAGATTGCTTGCCAAATTTTCAAATAGTGTTGGCAATAAAGTGCAATCGGCGATGTCAAAGTTACGTTAAAACAAGCAATTATGCCGCTTCTTTTGCGTCTTTGATTGCTGCTACCGTGCGAACAAGCTTACTAGGAACAGCGTTCATAGTTTGAACAAGCTTGGTAACTGGTGCATTCATAGTAGCCATCAAGATAGAGATTGCTTCGTCGCGAGTTGGTAGCTTCGATACGCGCTCTAGCTCTTCTGGACCATAAACAACACCACCAACTGATACCAATTTGGTCTCTAAAGCTTTGTGATCTTTACTGAACTCGAAAACAACTCGAGCAGCAGATCCCAAATCTTCCATAGAGAAAGCCAAAAGTAATGGACCAGTCATACGGTCTGACATGCTCTCAAACTTAGTGCCTTCAAACGCACGTTTTGCTAGGGTATTTTTTACCACTTTCAAAACGACGCCTTTTTCACGGGCTTGTTCGCGCAGCTTAGTAAGCTTTGCAACACCAATACCATGATATTCGGCAGCTACTGCTGAGTAAGCATTAGCAGCAACTTCAGACACTTCAGCCACAACTTGTTGTTTTTGCTCTAGCGTTAATGCCATAAGTTGACTCCTTTAATCTTATCAATCAGCTGAATATTTAATCATTTAAACCTAAGCTTTTAAGCATTGGCATTCAATAATTAAACGATTCGCTTAGACTGACTTGATACGACACGTTATCAGCATATTTATTAATAATAAATTTACTCATAACGACTGATTACGGCACCGTTATCAGAATGACATCAAGTGATAGATTGAACTATCGGCTCTTATCAACAACTGGGTGGGTCACCGTCTGCGTAGGACAATTGAGATTTTCATCTTTCGTCGATTAACAAAAGCAGCTCGTTGTTATTACTAATGATCCGAAAACAATTAATAAAAACGTAAAACCGCTTTCTACCTACGGTCTTAGACAGCATAGCGTTTGCTACGCTGACCTAATTCTTTAAAATATTTTTGCAGCCTTTATTTAAAATCGTCAAATAAAGGCACATATATAATTATTTTGCTGTGCGATATGGAACTGGATCAATACTTAGACCAGGACCCATCGTGCTAGACAAGGTAATTTTCTTAATGAAAGTACCTTTAGAAGTAGCAGGCTTAGCACGTCTTAAATCTGCAATCAGTGCTTCAGCATTCTGGATTACTTGCTCAGCAGTAAAACCAACTTGACCGATAGTCGTGTGGATGATACCTGCTTTGTCTACACGATACTGTGCTTGACCGGCTTTAGCGTTAGTAACCGCTTCAGCAACGTTAGGCGTAACCGTACCGACTTTAGGGTTAGGCATTAGACCACGTGGACCTAGGATAGTACCTAGTTGACCAACAACACGCATTGCATCAGGAGCAGCAATAACGATATCAAAGTCCATGTTACCAGCTTTGATTGATTCTGCTAAGTCTTCAAAACCAACGATATCTGCACCAGCTTCTTTGGCGGCTTCAGCAGCAGCACCTTGAGCAAATACAGCAACGCGTTTGGTTTTACCAGTACCAGCAGGTAGGTTGGTAGCGCCACGAACCACTTGATCAGATTTACGTGGGTCAACACCCAAGTTAATCGCAATATCAATTGACTCTTTGAATTTAAGAGGTGGTAAATCGTTTAGGATTTGAACCGCTTCTTCAACTGTATACTGCTTTTCATGTACGATACGGCTTTGAATTTCTTTTTGACGTTTGGTTAGCTTGCTCATTTACACACCCTCCACGGTAATACCCATTGAACGTGCAGTACCAGCGATGGTACGAACAGCAGCATCAAGATCAGCAGCAGTTAAATCTGCATCTTTGGTCTTAACGATATCTTCTAGTTGTGCACGGTCAACTTTACCGACTTTAGCGGTATTTGGTGTACCAGAACCTTTAGCGATACCAGCAGCCTTACGTAGTAAGTATGCAGCTGGTGGTGACTTCATGATGAAAGTAAAAGACTTATCGCTATATACAGTGATCTCAGTAGGAATCGGTAGGCCCGGCTCTTGGTTTGAGGTCGCAGCGTTAAATTCTTTACAGAACGCCATGATGTTCACGCCTTTTTGACCCAATGCTGGACCAATCGGTGGTGAAGGATTTGCTTTACCTGCAGGGACTTGTAGTTTGATGTAACCATCAATCTTCTTAGCCATGATTTTCTCCTAAATGGGTAATAGCGCCAAATCAATATTGTATATAAACCTTATTGACTAACAGCTCCCCGGTTGATGAACTTTTTTGCTGATTTAGTCTAGTTTCTCAACTTTACTAAATTCAAGCTCGACCTGAGTCGGTCGATTAAATACGTTTACCGTTAAATGTAGTTTAGACTTCTCGTAATCCACTTTTTCTACCAACCCTTTAAAGTCAGTAAATGGACCATCGATAACCAACAGCTCTTCGCCCGGCTCAAATAGAGTCTTAGGACGTGGGTCGGTTTCAGTCTGATTCAAACGGTTTAAAATACGATCTGCTTCTACTTGCGTAATTGGCGCTGGTGTTTCAGGTGTACCACCGATGAAACCCATAATACGTGGGCACTCTTTAACGATATGCCAAGTATTGTCGTTCATTTCCATCTGGATCAATACATAACCTGGAAAGAACTTACGCTCACTCTTACGCTTTTTGCCGTCTTTCATTTCGACGACTTCTTCAGTAGGAACCAATACGTCACCGAATGATTCAGCAAAGTCACTACGATTAATACGATCAGTTAATGAACGCTGTACTTGCTTTTCATATCCTGAAAACGCTTGGACAATATACCAACGCATATCACGCTCCTGATCATTATAATTAAATTTTGGGGTAAGACTCACTAATACGTGCGACTAACCAATAAAGATGCCAACGAACCAATTGAAAAAGTTATCTAATAACCAAACCAGAAAACCAACAATGGCAATCATGGCAATGACCTGCCAGGTATATTGAAACGTTTCATCTTTACCTGGCCATGTCACTCGGCGCAATTCAACAGCAGCGTCTTTCAATAATATTTTAAAAGCGCGGCCTTGATGCGTTAATGCCAAGCATACTAAGGCAAATACAATAAGGGCAACGATAATACCAATACGTACCCAGACATCATTGGCAGGTTGCCAATAGCCAGGTAAATACTGATTAACTAACGTCGCCCCGATTAATACTGCTGCGGCAAGTAGCCACAGTACCACATCTTTTATTGAACCTGTTTTAGCCACTTCAACAGCAGTTGTTTGATTGCCCGCTGAGATGTGCTTACCTTTAGACAGCATTCCACCAGCACCCGCCTTGGCATCAGATAACTTAGTCTCGAGGTTATCTTGATCATTGCTCATAAAGAACTCGCTTCGGAGATGGTGAGGTATAACAAAGATGTGATAAGAAGATGGCAGGCGATGTAGGACTCGAACCTACAACCCTCGGTTTTGGAGACCGATGCTCTACCAATTGAGCCAATCGCCTATGGGTGTAAAGGACAGCATTATACAATATTTGATATAAAATGCAAGCCTTTAGCGATAAAATTATTATTTTTACCTAGTTTTGCTCTTATTTGAATGTGCTACTGAATCATCATTACTTTAACAAAATGGAAATGTAAGCGGCTAATAAGAAGCAGCGTTAATATAGCAAGCTCCGCTTAGAATTACAATAGATTGGAAAGTAAATTATAAACGTTATAGGTATAACTGGCTAATCATGTTGCTAAGACAACGAAAGGTTTGATCATACTACTGAAGAATAACCATATTTCCTGATCATTTGATCTAAAAAAAGCCACCCTTGATTAAGGATGGCTTTTTTTATGACTAATTTATAAGCTCATTACTGAGACTGACAGATTAGTTTAGTACGTTAGCAACAACACCAGCGCCTACAGTACGGCCGCCTTCACGAATTGCGAAGCGAAGACCTTTGTCCATAGCGATTGGGTGGATAAGCTCTACGCCCATCTCAACGTTATCACCAGGCATTACCATTTCAGTACCGTCTTGTAATTGGATTGCGCCAGTTACGTCAGTAGTACGGAAGTAGAACTGTGGACGATAGCCGTTTAGGAATGGTGTGTGACGACCACCCTCTTCTTTTGACAATACATAAACTTCAGCGTCAAACTTGGTGTGAGGAGTGATTGAACCTGGCTTAGCTAGTACTTGGCCACGTTGTACGTCTTCACGCTTAGTACCACGTAGTAGTACGCCACAGTTTTCACCTGCACGACCTTCGTCAAGCAGTTTACGGAACATCTCTACACCAGTACAGGTGGTTTTTTGAGTGTCACGGATACCGACGATTTCGATTTCGTCGCCTACGCGTACGATACCAGATTCAACACGACCTGTTACAACAGTACCACGGCCTGAGATTGAGAATACGTCTTCGATTGGCATTAGGAATGCTTTGTCAACGTCACGCTCTGGCTCTGGGATGTAGGTGTCAAGAACGTTAAGAAGTTCTACAACCGCTGGTTGGCCGTATTTTTCTTGTGAGCCTTTTAGGGCTTCAGTCGCTGAACCATGGATGATTGGGGTGTCATCACCTGGGAAGTCGTAGTCATTAAGAAGTTCACGAACTTCCATTTCTACGAGTTCTAGCAATTCTTCGTCATCAACAACATCACATTTGTTCATGAATACGATGATGTACGGTACGCCAACCTGACGTGAAAGCAGGATGTGCTCACGGGTTTGTGGCATTGGGCCGTCAGTTGCTGATACGACTAGGATTGCGCCGTCCATTTGAGCAGCACCAGTGATCATGTTTTTAACATAATCGGCGTGACCTGGGCAATCGACGTGAGCGTAGTGACGTGCTGGGGTGTCATATTCTACGTGTGAGGTGTTGATGGTGATGCCACGTGCTTTTTCTTCTGGTGCTGAGTCAATAGACGCGTAGTCTTTGGCTTCGCCACCAGAGGTGATTGCTGCTACCGTTGCGATGGCAGCTGTTAGGGTTGTTTTACCGTGGTCAACGTGTCCGATTGTACCGACGTTGACGTGTGGCTTTACGCGTTCAAACTTGGCCTTTGCCATGGGTATTTCCTCTTTTTTTGGGGTCAAATGCTAGGTTCGTATCAATACGATAACTCAAACAATCCTGACCACTTTAAGATAATTGTTAAAAGGGTACACATACTAATGTGCAGATATTATAAGAAAATCACCGCCAATAACAAGTCTTTTAACCAATTATTGGCGTATTCTTCTATGACAACATAGAGATAATAGCTACATTGTCATATTTAATAGACGATTACTTACTCGTCATCATCTTTATTGTTGAATTTAGAGATGATGTCAGCAGCAACTGATTTTGGAATCTCAGCGTACTTTTGGAATTCCATTGAATAAGTAGCACGGCCTTGTGACATTGAGCGCATTTGTGTGGCATAACCAAACATTTCTGCTAATGGCACTTCAGCACGGATCTGCTTAGTACCGCCAGGTAGGTCTTCCATACCCTGAACCAAACCACGACGACGGTTAAGATCGCCCATGATATCGCCCATATAATCTTCAGGCGTTTCAACTTCAACTTTCATGATTGGCTCAAGTAGCGCTGGATCTGCTGCCATGAAGCCTTTTCTGAATGCCATAGAACCAGCCATCTTAAATGATAGCTCATCCGAGTCGACGTCATGGTAAGAACCGTCATACAAGGTCGCTTTTACGCCAACCACTGGATAACCAGCAAGTACGCCATTTTTCATGCGTTCTCGGATACCTTTATCAACAGCACCATGGAATTCTTTCGGTACAGTACCACCAACAACTTCTTCAGCGAATTCATATTCAGTATCGCCCGCTGGATCAAGTGGCTCAAGACGTAACCAAACGTGACCGAATTTACCACGACCACCAGTCTGACGTACGAATTTGCCTTCTTGCTCAACTGTGTTACGAATCGTTTCACGATAAGCAACCTGCGGCGCACCGATGTTCGCTTCAACGTTAAACTCACGCTTCATACGATCAACAAGAATCTCTAGATGCAGCTCACCCATACCACTGATGATTGTCTGACCAGACTCTTCGTCAGTATGGACACGGAACGATGGATCTTCTTTCGCCAAACGACCTAAAGCGATTGACATTCTTTCTTGGTCAGCTTTGGTCTTAGGTTCAACCGCTAGGCTGATAACTGGATCTGGGAATTCCATGCGCTCAAGCGTGATAACATTTTGCTCATCACATAGCGTATCACCAGTCGTTACGTCTTTCATGCCGACCAATGCAGCGATATCACCGGTACGGATTTCTTGCAACTCTTCTTGAGAGTTAGCCATCATCTGTACGATACGACCAACGCGCTCACGCTTCATTTTAACTGGGTTATAAACGCTGCTACCTTGCGTTAAAACACCTGAATAAACACGAACGAAGGTTAAGTTACCAACGAATTTGTCATTCATGATTTTAAATGCTAAAGCTGAGAACGGTGCGTCATCTGATGCTTCACGAGTGCCTTCAGTTTCATCTTTGTCATCAAGGATACCTTTAATAGCAGGTACATCCATTGGTGCTGGAAGATACTGAATAACCGCATCCAACATCTTTTGTACACCTTTGTTTTTAAAGGCAGTACCACAAAGTAATGGAATGATTTGGTTATCAATAGTCAATTGACGAATAGCAGTGTTAATCTGCTCTACAGACAACTCACCATTTTCTAGATACTCATTCATCAATTCTTCTGTTGCTTCAGCCGCATTTTCTACAAGAATCTCACGATACTCTTCTGCTTTTTCTTGTAGTTCAGCTGGGATTTCGCGCTCTTCAAACTCCATACCTTGAGATGCTTCATCCCAATAAAGAGCTTTCATCGTAACTAGATCGATAACGCCTTCGAAATCATCTTCTTTACCAATTGGAATAACCAATGGCACAGGATTACCGCCTAGACGAGTTTTGATCTGCTCAATAACACGATAGAAGTCAGCACCAACGCGATCCATTTTGTTTACAAATGCAAGACGTGGAACTTTATATTTATTTGCCTGACGCCATACGGTCTCAGACTGTGGCTGAACGCCGCCTACTGCACAGTAAACCATGCAAGCGCCATCAAGTACACGCATAGAACGTTCAACTTCGATCGTGAAGTCAACGTGACCTGGGGTGTCAATGATGTTGATACGATGTTCGTCAAACTGTTTTGCCATACCTGACCAAAAACAAGTCGTCGCTGCTGAGGTAATAGTAATACCGCGCTCTTGTTCTTGCTCCATCCAGTCCATAGTGGCTGCGCCATCATGTACTTCACCAAGTTTGTGACTAACACCGGTATAAAATAAAACACGCTCAGTAGTGGTTGTCTTACCAGCATCGATGTGCGCTGAGATACCAATGTTGCGATAGCGTTTTAGGGGAGTTTTACGAGCCATAGTGTTTTCCTAGGAAAAGTCGTGTATATAATAATGTATTGTGTCTCTACCTCATACTCTATGACAAAGCGGTCAGCTTCATATTACTTACTGATTATTGAGCCTAATACGGACAAAAAAAGAGCAAATACTAAGAATAGTGCGGCATCAGATTTGGGATGCTCTCTTGTGACAAGCATACTTAATTAAGAGAGACATCTTGATAGATGTCCGCCATCTCGTTGTTGATAGTCAAAAACTACTTACAACAAGATAAACGATGGCGGCAATCAATAGAATAAATAACAATGTAAGATGAGCTGACTTCAGCCAGCTAATCTAAAGCTACTACTAATAGACAGTAGCTTAGAAGCGGTAATGAGAGAACGCTTTGTTAGCATCTGCCATGCGGTGAACTTCGTCACGCTTTTTCATAGCAGCACCTTTGCCATCAGCAGCATCATTCAATTCGCCAGCCAAACGCAAAGCCATTGATTTTTCAGAACGCTTAGCAGCAGCTTCAGCTAACCAACGCATAGCCAAGGCAGTACGACGGGAGGGGCGTACTTCCATTGGTACTTGGTAGGTTGCACCACCAACGCGGCGAGCTTTCACTTCTACCATTGGGCGTACATTTTCTAAAACTTCTTCGAAGAAAGATACTGGATCTTCGATTTTACGTTTTTCGCTTACTGTTTCAAGTGCACCGTATACGATACGCTCAGCAGTAGATTTTTTACCATGACTCATTACATGGTTGATGAATTTTGCAACAGTTTGGCTACCAAACTTAGGATCCGGTAGGATCTCACGGGTAGCAACGACGCGACGTCTTGGCATAATAATAATCCTTTTCTTCAGGAGTGTCTGACATTCACAATCTCGCACCAATTAATATTGGATGGCGTTATATCGAGTTGTCAGTCAGCCTTACTGCACGGCGGTATGTTTTAACAGTGAATTACTAATTTAATAATACTGTCAACACCAGACCCATGCACAGTTAATGTTTGGTATAAAAAAGCTTAGCTAATAACGATTAGTTATTAAACTTTAGGCTTCTTAGCACCATATTTAGAGCGACCTTGCTTACGGTCTTTAACGCCTGCGCAATCTAATGCACCACGAACGGTGTGATAACGTACACCTGGTAGATCTTTTACACGACCACCACGGATAAGAACAACACTGTGCTCTTGTAAGTTATGACCTTCGCCGCCGATGTAGCTTGATACTTCATAGCCTGAAGTCAAACGTACACGACATACTTTACGCATGGCTGAGTTAGGTTTTTTAGGGGTAGTAGTATATACGCGAGTACATACACCACGACGTTGTGGGCACGCTTCCAACGCAGGAACTTTTGACTTTTCCTTGATGGTTTTGCGACCTTTACGAATCAATTGGTTAGTTGTTGCCATGAGGCATCCTTCTCCCGTTTGGTATAAAACAAAAAAATGGGGAAACGCACCATCCATCTGACTTTAATGACAGATTTTGGTACACCCATTTTTAGGACAGTGTATTATAAAGAGTTGTTGCTGCTATTTCAACCACTTATGCGTGATTGCACTTTACAACATTTGATAGATATGCATTCACCCTACTACTATAACACTTTATCTATTTTAGTTAAAAATCAGCTGAAAAGTAGATTGTCATAGAGTATATCGAAAGTAGCGTCACGAACGATTTAAATAGGATATTTAACTATAAATAAATAGCAATTTATAAATACTAAATGGCGATATTATCTTGTTTTTCAAGAGAAAGAAGACACTATCGCCAAAATTGATAGTAGATATCCAGCTCATAATCCTTCTATGATATAAGCTGGCTTAAGACAGAAGGTACTTAAGTCTGATTATTTAGACGCCCTTATTTGCTTTTCTTGTTAGCCGTCTTGTTTGATTTGCTGTCAGAGGATTTGTTCTGACTGCCTTGCTTGTCATTGTTGTCATTGTCGTCTTTCTGCGTTTCTTTCACGATCTTTTCATCAGCTTCTTGATGGTTGTTTTTTTCTTCAGCAGTGTCTTTCTTGCTATCGGTATCCTTGCTTGACTCTTTCTCAGCATCTTGCTGCTTGTCATTGTCAGCTGTTTTGTTTACCTTAGCTTCATTACCGCTATCATCAGTGATTGCGCGATTGGCAAGTTTGGCTTCTGGGGCAAAAGTCGCTTGAGCCACGCCAATCACTTCATCAATGAGCTGGCTGTTGTAGCGCATACCAACGATAACAGCAGTAACTGGTAAGAATTTGCGTATCCACGTTAAATTGATTTTATCCAAATCTATACCGACCTGACTGGCAATACTGTCAACTTGTTCTGCATAAAAGTTGACGTTTTTATCCTTTAGACCTAGGTTTTTTAGCTCATTATGTAGACCACTGCTTTGGGCATTATCCAATAAACCTTTGCCGATACCAATACCTGCTAGCAATGCTTGTTTTTCTTGCATCTTGCTCAGATCAGCATTCGCTAGCAGCTCGTATGCCATTTTGACGCCTTGCTTACCTGTGAGTGGTTTATTGTAGACAGCACCCAACTGATAGACGGTACGTAATGATACCAATAAAAGCCAAAGCGTATCAGCCAGTAAACCAGGAAGCCCAGCCAAACCTGTTAGGCCCCCTATCGTTGCCAATGCACGATTTTGATTGGCGATATCAGTAGCTAATGCATAACGCTCTTCATCATCCAAGCTTGCGATATTGGCGAAACGATGCTCATTAGGTAAATCGATCTGACTCCAGTTAGAAGCAAGATTTGCCACTTGTGCAAAAGCGCCATCGACCGTCGACTGAAAGAAACTGTTTGGCACTACTTTTTTGGCATATTTACCATAGGTGGCAAAACGTGGCCCTAACAACTGCTGAGTGGCTTTTAACGTTTGCTCACGGAATAAATCCTGCTGATAGTCTTCATCGCCTAAGTTGACTGCTTTGTATTGACGCGGTTTTCCCGTCTTAGCGTTCATACTATCAATCATAGCGCCCATGCGCTCTAGATTATTGCGAGTAAAAGAGCCAACGGTAGTGATACCTTTAGAGAGAGTACTACGCTTCGCCATCGTGATGTCCTTAATGTGATGAGTAATTTTGTTTTATTGTAAGCGATTTATAATAATAGATGTGCCATTCTAGTCAATCACTATAATCGATGTCAGTGCTAACAATGTTATCGCAATCACAAATTTTGTATCCAAAAGTATCACTTGATGTATGATTGATACCATCTTATAAGCTGTCTTCAATCAAATGGTCTTTTTAGATGGCTTTAGACAGCAAGCGCGATTTTGTCGTTATTTTGCACTTGTACAAAGATTTTGGACGCTCGATACGTTATCATGTGCCATAACTCACAGTACACTTGTACTTCTATTTATAAGTAGTCCGTTACTTATAGATAATCAGTTACCAAGCATATAGTTTTACTATGATCATCACAATGATTGTAAAATGAGGCTTTGACGCTCAATACACCCTAATATTAAATAATAGAAATACATACTTAAAAACGATTATTAAAAATAATTGTGAAAAATCGTTACTCATAAGGAATAGAATATGCGCCGCGTTGTTATCACTGGAGCAGGGATTGTCTCTTGTATCGGACATGATTTAGCCACGGTTACTGCCGCTCTAAAGCAAGGGCAGTCTGGCATTACATTTAATGAGGCTTATGCTGAGCATGGGTTTAAATCACACGTTAGCGGCAGTATCGACCAGTCGACGCTTGATACCAGTGGTATCGATCGTAAGTTGAAGCGGTTTTTTAGTGATGCCAGTCTATACGCTTATGTCAGTGCTTTAAACGCCATTGAGCAGTCTGGTTTGTCGCTTGAAACCATCAATAATAATCCACGCGTGGGCGTGGTCGCAAGCTCTGGCGGCGCATCGACAGAGAATATTGTCAATGCCATAGATGCCATGCGGGATAAAGGTCTGCGCGGTGTCGGCGCGATGGCTGTGCCAAAAACAATGGGCAGCTCAGTATCAGCGGCATTGGCAACAGGTTTAAAAATCCAAGGCGTATCATACTCGCTCACCTCTGCTTGTGCGACGTCGACCCATTGCATCGGTCATGCGGCTGAACTTATTCAGTTGGGCAAAGCAGATGTGATACTCGCGGGTGGTAGCGAAGCGGAACACTGGACACAGTCTTGTATGTTTGATGCCATGGGTGCAGTCAGTACGCAATATAATGAGACACCGCAGCGCGCCTCAAGAGCTTATGATAAAGATCGTGATGGCTTCGTGATTGCTGCTGGTGGTGCGATGGTAGTGGTTGAAAGTCTAGAGCATGCGCAAGCACGTGGCGCCAACATATTGGCTGAAATCGTCGGTTATGGTGCCAGCTCTGATGGCGCTGAAATGGTTGCGCCAAGTGGTGAAGGTGCCCTGCGCTGTATGCAGCAAGCACTGGCCGAAGCTGGTTTGCAAACTGTCGACTATATCAATAGCCACGGTACTAGTACGCCACTTGGTGACATCACTGAGCTTAAAGCCATTGCTAAAGCATTTGGTGATGATATCAGTCAAGTACCTGCGATCAGCTCTACCAAATCTATGACAGGTCATAGCCTCGGTGCCGTTGGTGCGCAAGAATTAATCTATTGCTTATTGATGTTACAAGAAGGCTTCATTGCGCCCAGTATCAATGTTGATAATTTAGACCCTGCGGCTGAAGGCTTTGATATTGTCACCGAAATGCGTGAAGCCAAGCTTGAGACGCTAATGAGCAACAGCTTTGGCTTTGGCGGTACTAATGCCACATTAATCATTAAAAAGTTTGACGCCTAACTATGCTCGTAGCACATCCTCTCAAAACTGAGCAAATGATGTCTGATCCATCGCCAGCTACTAAACCTAGCTGGCGTTTTGGTGACCTATCGTCTGCAGAACTTATGCCGCTGCTACAGCAGTATTTGATCGCACAAGATACTGAGGCAAACTGGCAATTGGTTTGGCTCAACAATGATGGTCAACCAGTGATTGGCTTATTGCCAAAAGTAAGCTGGTTTGTTTATGATTGTGCTGAAAAAACGTCAAACTCGAACGAACAAGCAGCCCTTTATCAAGTCACAAAAACCTGCCGTGACGCCGTTCACAATGATATCACTCATATGAGTTATAGCGACTGGCAAGATGAATTAATCAGTTATAGTCAAACTTATGATACTGATAATGAAAACCCAGAATCAGTAAGCGATTTAAATGAAAAACCAAGTTATCATCATGGTTTGATAGGTTTTATTGGTTATGATATTGCGGCTCATGAGCTAAGCCCGGCCGCCAAAATTGAGCGAGCAGCACAGCCTTGTGCCGTATTAGGACATTATGATATTTACCTAAGACCTGATGGAAATGATGGCAACACAGGTTGGAAATTAACGATAAAGGCAACTGCTAACGACTCTGAAAACGACTTTAATAGTCAGCAAAAAAATAAAATGATCACGGCACTTGTCTCTTATTTAAATATAGTAGATAAAAAGCTGGCTGATGACTGTCTCAATAAAACGCAACTGACAGCATCATCAACGCCTGCTCCTGTAGTATTGAAATCACGATGGCGCAAACAGGACTATCAACAAGCATTCAATCAAACCCAAAAATATCTACAGCAAGGCGACTGTTATCAAATCAACCTAACCCAAGAATGGCAAGGTTTTTTTGATCATAATCCTAGTGATAATGGCACTTTGCCGATGCTGATTGATTATTTGCCTGCTTTACATCGTAATACCCAAGCACCTTTTGCTGGATACTTAGCGGTTAATCCCTTTAACCGTGAAATCAAAGATAATACGTCCCAGCATCCGTTTGAGTTATTGAGCTGCTCGCCTGAGTTGTTTTTTACATTTACCAAGGATATCGATACTGGCAAGCACCATATCATCACTAAGCCCATCAAAGGGACCATGCCGCGCAGCACCAATATTCAACAAGACCATGCTTATAAACAGCAACTGACTGATAGTGAAAAGGATCGCGCCGAAAATGTGATGATTGTCGATTTATTGCGTAATGACTTGGGTAAATATGCCAAGATAGGCAGTGTAAAAGTGCCGCAGTTATTCGCGATTGAGAGTTTTAGTAATGTGCACCATATGGTCAGCACCATTACCGCAGAATTACAGACGGACACTCACCCACTCGCCGTTTTATTTGGTAGTTTGCCTGCTGGCTCGATTACTGGCACCCCAAAAAAGCGGGCGGTTGAAATTATATCTGAGCTAGAAACTGCACCGCGCGGTGCTTATTGCGGCACATTGGGCTATATGAACTTTGATGGTAGTGGTCAATGGAATGTACTCATTCGTACGCTGCAAGCTAACACTTCATCACATAATGAGTTGGATCAAAAAAGACATATTAGCTTATGGGCAGGCGGTGGTATCACTGTCGCCTCTGATTGCGATGCTGAATACCAAGAATGTTTGGATAAAGTCGGTAATCTATTAAGCGTTTTAACTCAAGAAAATACCCACAAATACCCTTAAAATTGTTCTAAAAAGATGATCGGAGAAATCCATCAAAAAGCCTGCGCAACATGATGTTGGCAGGCTTTTTATCAATATAAGCATCGTCATTCAATTATTAACTGTCAAAATCGCGAACCAGATATTAATCAGCAATAATTTCAGCCTCTTTCTGCAACATCTGTATAGCATCTATCAAACGGTTGTTTTGCTCTACTGTACCGGTAGTGATACGCAAATACTCATTGATGCGTGGCTTGTCAAAATGACGGACGATGATACCTTGCTCACGTAACGCATTCGCTACCATATTGGCATTACCGCCTTTAGGACGGGCAAAAACAAAGTTGGCATGCGATGGCAACACATCAAAACCTAACACTGTCAGCTCTGCTGTGAGAGATTGGCGTAAGTCGATGACTTGCTGGCAGGTCTGGGTAAAATACTCAACATCCAATACACTGGCAGTCGCCCCTACTTGCGCCAGCTTATCCAGTGGATAGCTATTAAAGCTATTTTTCATACGGGTTAAGGCTTCAATCAATGAGGCATTACCAAAAGCCATACCGACGCGCAATCCAGCAAGCGAACGTGACTTTGAAAAAGTTTGGGTCACAAGAATGTTGTCAAACTCATTGATCAGGCTCACTGCTGAAATTTCTGCATCTGAGCTACCGTCAGCTGCCCGCGCAAAATCAATATAAGCCTCATCAATCACAATCACTGAATTTGAGTGCTCACTAGCCAGCTTACGAATATCGGCAAGCGATAATAATAATCCAGTTGGGGCATTTGGATTGGCAATGATGATGCCGCTACAAGGCTGGCGATAGGCATAAGGATCAATACTAAAATCTTCTTCCAAGGCGATTTGTACCAGCTCGATACCAAAGGTCTGCGCATAGACTGGATAGAAACTATAGCTGATATCAGGTGCTAAAATAGGTCGCTCTTTCAGGAAAAAGCTGGCAAATACTAGCGCCAATACTTCATCAGAGCCATTGCCAACAAACACTTGGTTGATATCAATATCATAGAGTTGTGCCAATGCGGCACGCAAATCATCAGACTCAGGCGCTGGATATAAACGCAGATCATCCGCTTGCTGCTCTAGGACTTTTGCGATTGCCTCGCCTACTTTTGGTGACGGCGGGAATGGGTTTTCATTGGTATTTAATTTGCATAAATTTTCATGCTGAGGCTGCTCACCAGGAACGTAAGGTGACAAATTACGCGCTTTAGATGACCAAAGTCTGGTGTCTATCTTTAACTCACTCATAAGTTATCCTACTATTAGCCACATAAATTGTTAAATATAAATCTCAAAAGTACAATTCAAAAGTAATCATTAAGCCACGTTACTGATAACGGTAACGGGCTGAGCGCGCATGGGCTTCTAAGTCCTCACGTTGCGCTAAAATATCTGCGGTCTCAGCCAATGGCTTACTACCGGCTTCAGTACAATAAATAATCGATGATTTCTTTTGGAAATCATAAACGCCAAGCGGTGAAGAGAAACGCGCAGTGCCAGAGGTTGGCAACACGTGATTGGGTCCTGCACAGTAGTCACCAATCGCCTCAGGCGTGTGACGCCCCATGAAAATAGCACCTGCATGACGAATATCATTGAGTAGCGCATCAGGATGATCAACTGACAACTCTAAATGTTCTGGGGCAACCCGATTAATCACCACCATACCTTCAACGCGGTCTTTGACTAAAATAAGTGCGCCACGATTTTTTAGGGAATCGCGGGCGATATCGGCTTTTGGCAACTCTGCCAGCGCTTTTTCAATTTCAGCCGCGACGTCTGCAAGCTGCTGTTCACTGGTCGTGACAAAGATAGCTTGAGCGATACGGTCATGCTCAGCCTGTGACAATAAATCCATCGCCAACCAATCGGCGCGATCTTGCGCCTCGCCCTCTGCATAGACCAATACTTCAGAAGGACCAGCGATCATATCAATCCCAACTTGACCAAATACCGCGCGCTTTGCCGCTGCAACATATTTATTACCAGGGCCAGTGATTTTATCCACCGCTGGAATCGTTTCGGTACCATATGCCAAGGCAGCAACCGCTTGCGCACCGCCGATGGTAAAGACACGGTCGACTTGTGCCAAATGTGCGGCGGCTAGCACCAATGGATTGAGCACGCCTTTTGGCGCTGGCACCACCATGATGACCTCTTTAACACCCGCCACTTTGGCAGGAATCGCATTCATTAATACCGAAGACGGATAAGAGGCCAAACCACCAGGCACATAAATACCAACGCGATCAAGCGGCGTCACTTTTTGACCCAAGCGATTACCAAGCTCATCTTCATACTGCCAAGTCTCTTGTACTTGGCGCTCATGAAAAGTCTGCACACGCGTTGCTGCGGTGGTCAATGCGGATTTCACTGTATCATCAAGATTCGCAAACGCTTCCGCAAGTGCCTCTTTAGACAGCTCTAGCTCTTGCATCGTCGTCGCCGGATGCTGATCGAATTGCTGGGTTAATGCCAGTACGACGCGATCGCCATCACGCCGAACTTGCGCGATGATATCATCAACGGTCTTAAGTAAATCGGCATCATTGACGGTTTCAAAGGCAAGTAACTCTGTCAATTGACTGTCAAAATCGGCATCTTGGGTACTTAGTTGGCGCATGACTTAATCCTATATCTGAGCATAAAAGACTGCTGAAAATTAGCGATGTAAAAATGAGGGGTATTGAGTATTAATAATAATTGTGATGGCTGATATACCAGTTTCTATATATTTAGTTTGTTCAGATTATACTAACCTCATACTTTCTGGCAAGCAAATACAACAAAACCAGTTTAGCACGCTATATCTATCTTATAGCGCTAAACTGGTTTAAAAATTTGTATGACAATGCTTGAGATTACCAATGATTAGTATCGTTTGATAAAGCATTGATTCATTAGGAATTAATTTATGAAGCGCTGGCAATACTATTTTTAAAGCTATCTAAAATCGGCTCAAGTAACGCAAATTTACGCTTGTAGCTCACTTGATTGACGATAAGGCGTGAGGACACATCGCAAATATGATCGCGTGCTTCAAGACCGTTGGCGCGCAACGTATTACCTGTATCAACCACATCGACGATCAAATCACCCAATCCGACCAACGGCGCAAGCTCCATAGAGCCATACAGTTTAATCACATCGACTTGCTGACCTTGGCTCGCAAAGTAAGCGCGGGCGACATTGACGTATTTAGTCGCAATCCGTAGGCGACGATTGGGTAGCGGCGCATCTTTTACACCAGCGGTCATCAGCTTACACTGAGCAATTTTCAAATCAAGCAGCTCATAAACGTGATTGGCACCATGCTCAAGCAACACATCTTTACCCGCCACCCCAAAGTCAGCCGCGCCATGTTCAACGTAGGTTGGCACATCGCTGGCACGCAAAATCAATACACGCACATTCGGGTTTGAGGTTGGGAAAATAAGTTTGCGTGAGGCTTCAGGATCTTCTAACAATTCAACACCAGCTGCGCGTAGCAGTGGCATGGTCTCTTCTAGAATACGGCCTTTTGATAAGGCCAGTGTTAAGCCTGAAAACTCATCATTTACTTCATTTAATAAACCATCATTTGGTAGGCTATTGCTTGCGTAAGTCATAATGACATCATGTCCATGTACAGTTAACACCCCCGCTGAAGGGGGCTTTTAGTGGTAGGTTACTAAGCTATTCATATCAACGCCAATCGTATCAATCATTCAGATCATGGATTTGATAAGAAAATCGATATTAGTCATTAGTATTAATACGTTCGATATTGACCCCAAGCGCACGCAGCTTTTCTTCGACATGCTCATAACCACGATCGATATGATAAATGCGGTCGATTAAACTTTCACCTTCAGCAGTTGCCGCTGCCATCACCAATGACATAGACGCACGTAAATCAGTCGCCATCACAGGGGCAGCGGTGAAGTTTTCGACGCCTTTTACTACGGCCGTATGACCATCTACTTGGATAGAAGCGCCTAGACGATTAAGCTCAGGGACATGCATATAGCGGTTTTCAAAGATATTTTCGATAAAGGTACTCGTACCATCCGCCAGACACGCAATAGCCATGACCTGCGCTTGCATATCGGTTGGGAAACCTGGATGCGGCTGAGTACGGATATCAACCGCTTTAGGGCGACCTTTCATCTGCGCACGAATCCAACCATCACCAGTGGTAATAATGGCACCCATGTCTTCGAATTTTTCTAATACAGGTGTTAGTAATAGCGCAGAGGTGTTTTTAGTCAACACATCGCCACGCGTCATGAGTGCGCCAGCAAGGTAAGAGCCAGTTTCGATACGATCCGGTACCACTGAATATTCACAACCGTGTAAGCGCTCAACGCCTTCGATGGTCATGATAGAGGTACCAATACCGCTGATTTTAGCGCCCATAGCGACCAACATATTGGCCAAATCAACGACTTCTGGCTCAAGTGCACAGTTGCCTAAGACGGTCGTACCTTTGGCAAGTGCGGCTGCCATAATGACGTTTTCAGTACCGCCAACGGTGATCATATCAAAAGAGTAGTTACAGCCAATCAGCTTGCCGCCTTTTGGTGCTTGTGCTTTTACATAGCCATTTTCGACGCTAATTTCAGCACCCATCGCCTCAAAGGCTTTTAGGTGTTGGTCAACAGGACGTGAACCAATGGCACAGCCGCCGGGCAATGACACTTCTGCCTCACCAAAACGTGCCAGCAATGGTCCAAGCACTAAAATCGATGCGCGCATGGTTTTTACTAAATCATACGGTGCATAGAAATTATCGATATTCTTGGTATCGCAGGTGACAGTATCGTCCTGCTTTTGGATTTTGATACCCATGCCACCGATCAATTCAATCAAGGTCCGCACATCTTGTAACGATGGCACATTGTGCAATGTCGTTGGCGTCTCGGCCAATATCATAGCGGCAAGTAACGGCAAAGCAGCATTTTTGGCGCCTGAGATAGTAACTTCCCCTGCGATACGACTACTACCAGTGATTAAAAATTGATCCATAGAAGTGACAACCTAGCGATGAGTATTAAAATAGTGAAAATCAGACCAATCAAACCACGCCAATGTAATGGCCAGTCTAACAAGCCCAATCATATGTATAACGGTCTAGCCTTTTGACTGAACGTCCCATTCAGCAGGCGTCAATGCTTGAATATTGAGCGCATGAATATCGCCACTGGCAATCTTATCATTGACTAACGCATAGATCGCTTGCTGACGTTGCACGGCACGCTTACCTTCAAAACTGGCGTCAACCACGCGTACATCAAACTTATTACCTTGATTGGCAGCTTGAATAAAAGCGTCTGGGAAGTGAGTCTGTAAAAATGCAATCAAATCGTCAGCGTTCATGCTCATAGAATATTCTGCCTTAAAGTGTCAGATAGGGTATAGATTTAAAGTGACGACATTATAACAAGAGTTTAAGCATCTTACAGTACTGTCTTACGCAACTGCACCTAACTTCTGATTGCCATCCATTATTTGAGCATTTTATCCAAGTACGTCAGTACTTGCGCGCGTACATCATTGACCCAACGTAGCGGCGGTGCCATCGCACCAATACTGGTCGCATGACTGGCACCTTTTATTTCACCGTTTTCCACGGTGACGCCAGCCTCTTGCAACGCTTTGGTCATTTTAATCGTGTTGGTCGCATACACCACTTTGTCTTTTTCGGCAGTCAACAATAAATACGGGGGCTGCTCACCTTTAATTTGACGGTCTGGCATCACCTCATCTGGCGTAGCATCAGCAGCAAAGGCGGTGGCGCTATCAAATTTACGGAAGTCATAACTATAAGGACCAGCAATACCAACGACCGCTTTAATATCCTTTGGCTTAATACCATAAGGCGCTAAAAAATCTTCATTGGCGACCGCTGCAACCGCGTTAAATGCACCAGCAGAATGTCCCATTACCGCCAAGCGTTTAGGATCAGCATGTAAGCTAGGAGCATTATTGATACTCCAAGCAATCGCTTGCGCCGTATCTTTGACATAATCAGGGTATACATGCTCAGGCGCTTTACGATAATTAATCACAGCGGTAACATAACCTGCTTGCGCCAAACTCTGACCGACAAAGGCATACTGTTCTTTACTACCACTCTCCCATGAGCCACCGTGGACAAACACCACCATCGGATAGCTATCATTAATCACACCATCGTTGATGGCGCTTTGGGCTTTCATCGCTTGTGCTAATGGCTTGGGATAATAAATATCCAAATCTTGATCAGGCTCATCACCATAGAGAATGTTTTTGCTGACGCCAACGCCGCCACTAGCAGTAATGCCATTAACGATAGCGAGTGGCGATAGGGCTTGCGCATTCTGGGTGGCTAGGGCAACGCTACCCAGTGCTAAGGCGGCGACACCTGTGAATTTTAGAATGCCTACTTTGCTAGCAGTATTATTAATCATGCTTTCATTATTTATTTTTTGACGACTTTTATTATATTCTAAGCGCTTATTTGCATCCTTCATTGCCAGTATCCCTATTATATTTATACATGGATCAAAATTAACAGCACTGCGACAGCCGTTTTATAAAATAATCACTAATACTGTCTCGTCTATTCTTCGCTTTTTATATCTTACTGGCTGGCTCAGACGTTCTGGTGTTTTTCCTGTTAACAGTGTTTAGGTTTATTGTCATTAAACACGATTTAAACTGACGGGGCAAATAGCTTACCCTACAAGCTATTTAGCCACTGTTTTATTAATAAATAACAGCTATGTTTTAGAACACTTTTTACGGATCTTGATATAGGTCTATATATGGGCTTGATGACGGTTGCTCAACGGTTGTGCCATCTTCGGTCACGACGATAGGAGTCGATGTGCCAACGGACGCTGGCGCTTCAGAATTATTAACGCTAGCAGCATCCACAACGACTGGCGCTGAAGCAGGATTTACCAAGTTATTTTCAGACATAATGTCGTCTTTACTTATCTTTACGCCCCTGTCATCAACGACGGTCGTCAGCAGCACCAGCTCAGTCACACCAACGGTGCTATTGGCAATATCGATTAGGTGACTCTGCTGAGTCGGTGTCATACGTCCCATAATATAAACCACACCATCATTGGTCACGGCTTTGATCTGTGAGGCTTTGACGCCATCACTCGCGGCGACTTTTGCCAGCAGCTTTGAGGTGATATAGCCATCATGAACCGTCGAGCTATAGCCTTTAGACGCGCTGACGTTTAGCTCATTATAGACATGACGCACATCTGGCATAGAGCTGACGACTTTTTCGACTTCCACTTTGATGGCCTCAGTGGGTACTTCACCTGTCAATAACACTTCACTATTAAAGCTATCAATACCCATACGACTGGTTTGCTGCAGGTCTTCTTTTAACCCATAAACATTGATTTTGACGGTATGTTCGATACTGCGATCCAGTAGTCTCTGCGGAATGGTACGCTCTGTCATCGGTACACCATACGTACCTTCTGTACTGTTGGTCAAATAATTGGTGGTACAGCCCGTAGTGACGATGCTGGTCATTAGCATAACGCCTATCGCGGTGCGGCGTGATGAGCCAAAAATAGCAGTGCGCAAATGCATCCGTGTCATGATTTACCTCTTAGAACATGAGTGTGACGATCGTATAAAGTCAATTGATTGAGCCAGTTTTAATCTAATAACATTTGTTTTGACAACTGTTAATTCAGTTAATAACAACTTAGCTACTTTACTTAATTTTTACTATCAGCGGTTAGGTTTTTGGTAACGCTCACTCGATGATAAGTACTTACTACCTTCTAGTTGGGTAGCTTTTGCATCCTAATATCACGTATCTGCTATAAAAGCACCTTTGAGCCATTGTGGTTGATTTGCTATGTTTTGACCACTAGTCTTAATATGAGTACCTACCGTATCATAAGCGATGACATCGAACCGGCAGTCATAATCCTCATACTCAGGATGCTGTTGCAAAAAATATTGCGCCGTTCTAATCACTTTACGTTGTTTGCTTGCCGTCACGCTCAGTGCAGCACCACCAAAACCTGAACGCTGCCGTTGACGCACTTCGATAAATACCAATGTCGACCATGCTGAACCTGTCTCCAGCATAATCAAATCCAGCTCACCCACTTTGGGCTGCTGCCAGTTTTGGGCAATCAAAATCAATCCTTGCGATTGTAAAAACTCACACGCCTGCTGCTCGAACAGACTGCCTTGGCGCTGCTTTGGTGAAGTGAGGTTCAAAGGTTTATGACTGGACATAAGGTCGATAGGTCTGGTTAACATTTCAGAATTATCATAGCACATCATGCTAAACTAGCCACTTTCGCGTGCAGATGCTGGTATGGTGTTTTATGCTTTGCTTAAGTTCTATTTTTGACCAGTTTTGTCAGTCAGCGCGCCACATTATATTTTCATTCCCGCTTTTAATACTCCGAGGTTTTCATGTCCAGCCCTACCGCGATGCCAGCTTGTCTATATATCGTTGCCACGCCGATTGGCAATTTAAGCGATATGACGCCGCATGCCATTGATGTTTTAAAGCAAGTCGCCATCATTGCCTGTGAAGACACCCGTACTTCAGGTAAGCTATTGTCGCATTTTGGCATTGATACCAAAGGCAGTAAAGCCGACGACGCAAAAGAGTCAGAAGCTCCTAACACTAAAAATAATACCGATAATAACGTAACAGACGCTGATACCGCGACCAAGCAAAAAGGTCATAACAAGCTTTGGGCATATCATGAACACAATAGTGCCATTCAAACACCCAAAATTATCGAGATGATCGGGCAAGGTCATTCGGTTGCTTTGATTAGTGATGCCGGTACGCCACTCATCAGTGATCCAGGTTATCAACTGGTACAGGCCGCTCATGCCGCAGGCGTTAGAGTCTCTCCTATCATTGGTGCCTCTGCTGCCATTGCTGCACTGTCAGTCGCAGGATTGCCCTCAGACCGCTTTAGCTTTATTGGGTTTTTACCCGCCAAAACCCACGGTCGCCAAAAGCAATTAGCAGCATTAAACACACGTACTGAAACATTGATATTTTATGAAGCGCCGCATCGTATTATCGCCAGTTTAGAAGACATGGCGGCGGTATTTGGCGCAGATCGTGAAGTCACTTTTTGCCGTGAATTGACTAAGACCTTTGAGACTGTCCATAAAAGTACCCTTGGGGATTTGGTAGAATTTGTCAAATCTGATGACAATCAACAGCGCGGTGAGATAGTCGTGGTCGTCGCTGGCGTGAATGTGGCGCAGGATGCGGATGACATCAGTATTCATGATAAATTATTGCAGCGCTTGCTTGAGGACTTATCGGTTAAAAAAGCCGCTGCATTGGGCGCTGATATCACTGGCGTCAAAAAGAATGCGCTATATCAGCGCTTACTTGAGCTACAAGCTGAATAATTTTTGGATATTAATATTAAAGACAGTTATAAAACCATTGAGGAGAAGTGAGCAATGTACAATGTAATGGCGATAGGCAACGCATTGGTTGACCATGAATATGTGCTGTCAGATGCGGCGCTAGAAGAGACTGATTTGACCAAAGGCAATATGACGCTGGCAGGTATCGACGAGCAACAGCAATTATTGGCGTATTTTAAGCTGGCAGAAATTGCACCATCAAAGCAGGCTGGTGGTGGCTCAGCGGCCAATACGATGTATACCTTTGCTAGTTTAGGCGGCAAGCCATTTTATGCCTGTCGCGTCGGTGACGATCAACAAGGCGAGTTTTACCTCAAAGACTTACATGAAGCAGGCGTTGCAACTTCAGAGAAATCTATCCATGCAGGCGGAGTAACGGGTTCATGTGTGGTCGCAGTGACTGAAGATGGCGAGCGCACCATGCAAACTTATCTTGGTACTTCAAGCGAAATCACCGCAGAAAATGTCGATTTTGATGCGCTGACACAAGCTGACTGGTTATATATAGAAGGCTACTTGGCCATGACTGAGAGTATTCAGCCTGCCATGACTCAGTTGCGTCAACAAGCAGGGATTCATTCTGCAAAAATTGCCGTAAGTTTTGCTGATCCTGCCGTGGTGAAGTTTGCCAAAGACGGTTTACTCAATATGCTGGGCAATAAAGTGGCAGTGATATTCTGTAATAGTGAGGAAGCCAAACTCTTTACGGACAAAAAACAAGTCAAGGCAGCCGCACGCGCACTGCTTGAGTATTGCCAGACGGCAGTCGTCACTGATGGTGCCAATGGTGCAACGATCGCTCATAAAGCTGATGATAAATCAGAGATTGAGATTTATGAAGTTGCTACACCAATCGTTACTAATGTCATTGATACCAATGGTGCCGGTGATAATTATGCAGGCGCATTTTTATACGCGTTGTCGCAGCACTATAGCTTGCCTGAATGTGGTCGTCTTGCCAGCGAAGTGGCGGCGCAGGTGATTCAACAGTTTGGACCACGATTAGCCTCACAAGATTATAGAGATATTGCAAAGCGTGTACTATCTGCTTAACTTATAAAAATCTGTCATTGCTGATAATAAAAAAGCCCATATCGATTGATATGGGCTTTTTTATTATTAATTATGAGACAAATTATTCAGTTCACATTGCTCAGCTCACATGGCTCAGTTCAATAAAAAGCGTTTAATACTAAGCCGAGGCTAATGCTTGCGCAAGATCCGCTTTGATATCTTCGATGTGCTCGATACCAATTGATAAACGAACCATATCAGTGCTTACACCTGCATTTTCGAGCTCTTGCTCATTGAGCTGGCGATGCGTGGTCGTCGCTGGATGACAGGCTAGTGATTTGGCATCACCGATATTGACCAAACGAGTAATCAATTGCAGCGCATCGATAAAGCGCGCACCTGCTTCTAGACCACCTTTGACTCCAAAGGTCAAAATAGCAGAAGGCGTGCCTTTCATATATTTTTTGGCAAGCTCATGCTCAGGATGATCCGGTAACCCTGCATATTTCACCCAAGCAACTTTATCATGGTCACGTAGATATTCTGCAACGGCTTGGGCATTCTGTACATGGCGCTCCATACGTAGACTCAATGTCTCCATACCTTGCAAAATACCAAAGGCATTCAATGGGCTAAGTGCCGCGCCAGTATTACGCAGCGGTGCCACACGAGCACGAGCGATAAAGGCTGCTGCACCCACGTCTTTGACAAAGTTCACACCGTGATAACTATGATCTGGCGTATTCAATAAGGGAAAACGCTCAGGATAGTCGCCCCATGCGAATTTACCACTATCGACAATCGCCCCACCAATCGAGGTACCCGTACCACTCATATATTTAGTCAATGAATGAATCACGATATCCGCACCAAACTCAAAAGGACGACATAACGCAGGCGTGGCAACCGTACTATCAATCACGACTGGCACACCATATTCATGAGCAATATCACTTAATGCCTGAATATCTACGATATTGCCCAATGGATTACCGATACTTTCTGCAAAGACCATTTTGGTTTTGTCATCAATCAAATCACGAATCGCCTCAGGGTTTTTGTGGTCAAAGAAGCGGACTTCGATACCTTGACGCGGCAATGCGTGGGCAAATAAATTATAAGTACCACCATACAAGGTCGACACAGCAACGATATTATCGCCCACTTCACAGATGGTTTGAATCGCATAAGTGATGGCTGCCATGCCAGATGCTACTGCAAGGGCACCGATACCACCTTCGAGCGCCGCGACGCGTTCCTCCAACACGGCATTGGTCGGGTTCATAATACGGGTATAGATATTGCCTGTAACTTTTAGATCAAACAAATCAGCACCATGCTGAGTGTTATCAAAAGCATACGAGCTGGTGTGATAAATAGGCACTGCGACCGCTTTAGTCGTTGGCTCAACGCTATAACCGGCGTGAATCGCCAAGGTTTCAAGACGTTGAGGAGTCGCTGATTCTTGGGCTATTTGCTGGGCTGCTTGTTCGTCACTCATCATATATTCCTTTATTTCGATAAAAGTTATTAATCAATAAATGACTAATCAACAAATTATTAATTAACAATATGTCACTGAAAATTCAGCTAAAAAACAATCTACCAAATCATAGCAATAAAAAAAGCCAAGTTCATCAAAACTTGGCTTTTTAATTAAAATAACTCTTCAGACATTACTTAACGCTTTGGCTTTTACTGAGATTTCTATTTATAGTAAGCGTTTTCTGTACGGGTATGATCGGTTTCATCAATGACTTGGGTCAGCTCTGGAATTTGTTGTTTCAGCTGCACTTCAACGCCTTGACGTAAGGTCATGTCAACGGCTGAACAGCCTTGGCAACCACCACCAAACTTCAATACCGCAGTCAGACCAACGCCTTCTTCATCAATCAGTTCAAGCAACTGTACGTCGCCACCATGCGCCGCTAAGCCGGGATTAATCTCTGACTGCAATACGTAGTTGATACGCTCTTCGACACTGGCATCCGCACCCACTTTAGGCACTTTAGAATTTGGCGCGCGGAAGGTCAGCTGACCACCAAAACGGTCTTTATTATAATCAATCACCGCATCCTCTAAATAAGGAACAGACGCCGCTTCGATAAAGGCAGAAAAACTGTCATACGTAAAACGCAGGTCAGCGCGATCCTCTTCGCCCGGTTGGTTATAAGCCATACAGCACTCTGCACGCGGCGTACCTGGATGCTCAACGAAAATACGCACGCCGATACCATCGGTATCCTGCTTGGATAACAAATCTGCTAAGTAGCTTTGGGCTGACTCAGTAATAGTAATATTGCTTTTTGCTACAGTTTGCTCAGTATCTAGCGCTGATTCATAGTCTGCTGACTGATCTAGTTGGCTCTCAGCTTGGTTGTGCTCACTCATAATATGTCCTATGCGTTATGACACAAACGCTATATCTGTCATGGCTACTGTGTCGTGAATTTAAAATTAGGTAGCGGGTATAAGTTATGCGGGTTATCAATCATTACGGTCTGTTGTCTTAAAATACGGACTGCCGTTGTTATAACATTTTGCTCAATTTATAGCAGCTATTATAACGTACTCAGACGACAATTCCGACTGCGCTACTGTGAATTAAACCAAAATGCTCACAAATGACTGCTATCGGTTTTATCAATGCTTTATTAACAATGACGAAATAGTTACGATAAATAGCGCTTATCTAATGATTGATATATCCCCTACTATATAAAGACAGCAACCGTGATTATCAAGCACCTAGAACACTAACTAACCACCTACTTTCTTCCCCATGCTACGGTATGTCTAACAATGTGTAAGACCATACAACCAAAGCACTTATCATGCTTGCTATTTTCTAGCGCTAGTTTTAGATCTATTTACAAGGTAAAGTGTGTTGTCCTAAATATCTTTTTATAGGTTTACTTATTGATTATTATATTAGGCATTCTTGTTGCCCTTATTATAGTCGTCGCGCTTTTAGTACCGGAGGGTGTTGACTATACCAAAGCTGTAAAAGAAATTATGTCTCGCTATATCAAAATTCATGTAGCGTTGGTATTTTTTCGTCATCCATTACTCCAGTTGACATTCTTTTATATTGACTATAGAGATCGCTTAGATATCGAAGAAAAGAGGATGTTCAAGCGTTATTTTATAACGCAATTTTTTAGCATCTTTATATTTATTACTATAGTTTTCATTGTTAAACATTACATTTAAGCTAGCAGAAATTTCATATTTTAGTTGAATCAATCTTATGATGACACAAACACTGAATCTAGTAACGACCAAAGACGACGAACAAGTAGCCGTTTGGAAGATTGTAGATAGTACAAAAGACGAAACAAAGAGCGATACCCCTACCACCAATACCTTTGTCATAAAATCGCAAAACATATTTTTGACGCACGGCACGTTTTCGGACAAACAAACCTGTTTGAAAATCGCTGAGTATCTAGCCCGCCTCGGTCATCATTGCTACATCATGGAATGGCGCGGTCATGGCGCAAGCTCAATACCCAAAGAAAAGTTCAACTTCGAAACGGTTGCAACCTATGACTATGAAGCGACTTTTCGCTATCTTTTTGAGGAATTAAAACTCGACAATCTACATTGCGTCACCCATAGCGGCGGCGGAGTTGGTTTAACGATGTTTTTGATCCAGCATCCCTGCTATATCGATAAGATTAATAGCGCCAGCATGTTTGCCTGCCAAGCTTATGGCGCTGCAATAAATCCGATAAATCATACTAAAATTCTTGTAGCAAAATTATTCACGCGGCTGGTTGGCTATATCCCTGCTAAAAAAATCAAGCTAGGGCCTTTTAATGAAAGCTATCATATGATGAACCAGTGGTACGACTGGAATCTACAAAAAAACTTTAACAGCAGTTTTCTTAAGCAACGTACATTTAATACAGCCAGCATGGATACATGCGCCGCTGATGATGCACCTTTAGACTACCGGCAACAGATGCCAAAAATCACGATACCCATCTATGCTATCAGCGCAAAAGGCGACAATTTCATCTCCCCTACTCGTGGTTGTCAGCTGTTTTTTGAACCCTTTAAAAACTCTGCCAATATCTTTCGAGAATACTCGCTCAGCCATGGGGATTTGGACGATTATACGCACAGCCGCATTATGATTAGTCGTAACGCCGCCCACGAAATTTGGCCAACAGTTGCCGCATGGATTGAGCAGCATGCCCGTTAAAATAGCGGTGCGGTTGTAGCCTAACTACAGCATGGTACGGACTATAATCAGAAACCGCACACCTCTAAACATCTTTATACTTGTCAGCGAGTGATAGGCTGTGTCAGTATTGGCGTCATTACTTTTTACTCAATAAATTTTAACCAATGAAATATCCGTAGTAGGAAAGTGGCGTATATGAGCGAATCATCAGAGCAAAGTTCAGCTAAAGACAATAAACACTATCGTTATTTGGTTTTTATCGGGCGTTTCCAGCCCTTCCATCGTGGACATAAAGCGGTCATCGACGAAGCATTGAAGCGTGCTGATAATGTCATTATGTTGATCGGCTCTGCTAACTTACCGCGTAGTTTACGCAATCCCTTTAGTGTCGCTGAGCGTGCTGCCATGATTAAAGGCGCATATTCAGCAGCAGAAGCGGCACGCATTCACTGCGTTGCTCTAGATGATGCACTCTACAACGACACGCGCTGGCTACAGTACGTGCAAGCAGGCGTGAAGTCTGTCACTGGTGACTTGCAAACTGATATCGGCTTGATTGGTCATTCCAAAGACAGCTCCTCGTATTATTTATCGCTATTCCCCAACTGGGCGTCCGTCTCTGTACCGAGCTATCACAATCTATCCGCCACCCCAATTCGTGATAGCTACCTAATGGGTGCGACCCCGACTCCTGAACGCACGCCTGAGTCGACGCGCAAGGTTTTGAATGACTTCAAAAAGACAGACGAATATCAAAATCTGCACGAAGAAGCCGACTTTATTGATAAATATAAAAGACAGTGGGAATCAGCGCCTTATCCACCAACCTTTATGACAGCAGATGCCCTAATTGTCCAGTCAGGACATATTCTATTGGTTGAGCGCCGCAGTATGCCAGGGCGCGGACTGTGGGCATTACCAGGTGGATTTTTAAACCCCAAAGAGACCTTGTTTGATGCCTGTATCCGTGAGCTACGTGAGGAGACTCGCCTAAAAGTCCCTGAGCCAGTATTGCGCGGCTCTTGTCATAGTCAGCATACCTTTGATGACCCATATCGCTCAGCACGTGGTCGTACAATTACTCAAGCCTTTTATTTTCAACTTAAAAATGACCCAAAAGGCTTGCCAAAAGTAAAAGGCGGCGACGATGCAGCCACGGCTTTTTGGCTACCACTCGCTGAGCTTGACGCCACCATGATGTTTGAAGACCATTATGCAATTATTACTAAAATGGTTGGTTTATAGAATTTTATCAGACGATTATCCGATTTTTAATTAACAATTTTCCACGCCCAAGCTGATAGACAGCAAGGGCTAACCGCCGTAACTGTTCTTTCATTAACGCAGCTACGGCATCTCAAAGCAGAGGAGTTCTGTGATGTATACCAGCAATTTAAACAATTTAATTCTAAATAGCGACAGCTACAAAACCTCACATTGGGTGCAATACCCAAAAGGTAGTGAGTATCTGTCCAGCTATATTGAGGCGCGTAAAGGCGACTACGATGTGGTGTTCTTTGGCTTGCAAGCCTTTATTAAAGAATATCTAAGCACGCCAATCACTCATCAAGACATTGATGAAGCCGAAATGGTCATTCAAGCACACGGTTTGACCTTTAACCGTGCTGGCTGGGAGCGTTTGGTTGATAAACATGGCGGCTACATGCCACTGCGCATCGAAGCCATCCCTGAAGGCAGCATCGTACCCGTGTCCAACGTCGTCTGCCAAGTTATCAACACTGATCCTGAGTTTTATTGGCTGCCAAGCTATATCGAGACTGCTTTGCTTCGTGCTATCTGGTATCCATCAACCGTCGCTAGTGTCTCGCATTATTGCAAAGGCATCATTCGTCAAGCGTTAGAAAAATCTGCGGACAATACCGAATCGCTCACTTTTCGTTTGCACGATTTCGGCTCGCGCGGGGCATCTAGTCAAGAGTCTGTCGCGCTCGGCAGCTTAGCGCATTTGGTGAACTTTGCTGGAACCGATTCGATGACAGCGTTGGTGGCTGCCAGCCGCTGGTACCACATGGATAAAGACATGCCGGCGTTTTCTATTCCTGCCGCTGAGCATAGCACCATGACCGCGTGGGGTCGTGACGGCGAAACCGCTGCTTTTGCCAATATGATTGAGCAGTTTGGCGGCGCTGGTAAAAGCTTCTCAGTGGTCTCTGACAGCTATGACTTATGGAACGCCATTGATAATATTTGGGGCGGCAGCCTGAAAGACGACGTCAAAAATATGGGCGGGACTTTGGTTATCCGACCCGATAGTGGTGAGCCTGCCAAAGTGGTTCGCGAAGCCTTAGAGCGCTTGGCAGTAAAATTTGGAACGACGATTAATAGTAAAGGCTATAAAGTGCTGCCTGATTATGTACGTGTCATCCAAGGAGATGGCATTAGCCCACAAAGCTTAACTAAGATCATTGAGGTGATCATGAAAGCAGGCTTTAGCGCAGAGAATGTGACCTTTAGTATGGGCGGTGGTCTATTACAACAAGTCAACCGCGATACCATGAGCTGGGCGATGAAAGCCAGTGCTATCTCTATCGATGGCACATGGACAGACATCTATAAAGACCCGATTACCAGCCGCTCTAAACGCTCAAAGAAGGGACGTTTGGCGCTGGTCAAAAACAGCAATGGACAGCTAAAAACCATCAAGGCTGAAGACCTATCTGCAGACGCAGATAACCTACTGCGTGATATTTATGTCGATGGTAAATTATTAATTGAAGACAATCTCACCACTATTCGGGAGCGTGCAGGATGGTAGCAATATGATAAATAGCAATAAAATCGCCTCGGTGGCAAGAGATGTACTGCTTGCTCCTATTTATCTTTATCAAGGGCGCAAAATTAAGCGTGATACGGTACGTCTACCTGAGCCAAATGGTGAAAGGCACGGGCAAGTTCAATTAAATGACGCGATTGAATCGCTAAAAGAAGCGCACAAGCGAACATTAAACCTAATGATCGTTGGCGATTCGGCGGCGGCTGGCGTCGGTAGTGAGACGCAGCAAGAAGCGCTTGTCGGTAACTTAATTCCTGTTTTGACGCAGCAGTCTGCTATCCAAAATCAGTTTGATATACTGAACTGGTCATTGCAAGCGACGACGGGGCATACCAGCTTTGATATCTTGCGTAGGCTTTATGTTCTACCCGCGCCTAGCCAGCCTGTTGATGTGATGGTGCTGAGTGTCGGCGTCAACGACACCACCTCTAAAGTCTCTGTGGATAAATGGCAACAGCAAATTGAAAGTATTATCGCTATTGCTCAGCGTAAATTTGGCGTGCGAGAGTTGATTTTTTTAAGCCTGCCGCCGATGGCACAGATGCCTGCGATACCTGCCCCGCTAAGTAACTTTGTGGGTGCTAAAGCCTCTATCCTTGATAAGACATTGCAGCAAGTTTGCGCCGCTCATGATAGTGTCACCTACATGGCCACTGACTTTCCACGAATGATAGCAGAGCATTCGAACGGTACTCCAATCGATATCAAAGTGATGTTTGCCAGTGACGGTTTTCATCCTAGCAGCCTCATGTATGGCTATTGGGCGCAGCAATTGTCAGAGTTGATTATACAGTTACTGAATCCTTCCCCTTACGATGGTGAGTTGACTGATTAAAAACCATTGAGGCGTTACTTCTAAAAATCTAAACAAAAAAAACCGCTGAATAGTCAGCGGTTTTTTTATGTTCTTAATACTATAACTGTGCATGTTTGAAAAAACACATGCTCAAAATAATATCACGCAATACGTGTGAATTATTCTGCAGCGTCAGTATCAGCAGCTTTCTTACGGCCACCAAATGCACCAAAGCGTTTGTTGAAGCTAGCAACACGACCTTCAGTAGAAGTTTTGCGTTGTTCGCCAGTATAGAATGGATGCGACGCACTTGAGATATCAAGTGGGTAGTATGGATATTCTGACCCTTCGTATTCACGAGTGGTTTTGGTTTTAACGGTTGAACGAGTTAAGAAAAAAACGTCAGCGTTAGTGTCATGGAATAAAACTTCTTGGTAATTAGGATGGATATCTTTACGCATAATAAACTCTCTATGTCCGATGTATGTATAGCGCTCTTGAACACCATCTTAGACGATGTGTCAAGCAAGTCATGACATACGTAACTGAGGCACTAAGGGACATTGATAAGTATGGCAGCTGCGTCACTGGCTTATTCCAGCACCCAACACCATTCCTCTGCTCACTTAGCCTTTCCCCAGCGGGAAAATCAAACCGCGATTTTAACGGTTTTTACCGCTAGACGCAAGCAGCAGTTGTGAGTGATATATGTGATAAGTTGTCACCAAAATCTCTATTTTGTTGAGAGGTATACGGTATGTAAGTATAATATTAAATTAGTTTAAATAATCAATAATTATTTTAAGTTTAGATTTATTTAATAATTTATTTTTGATATTCGTCATTTGTCAATGATGATGGATACCGTCTGATGTCGCCTCATTAATCAAGCACCCACTATTTATAAACACTCAATAAGGACAATATAATGATAAATACTGTTATGAAGAATAGCGCAAAAGCCCTGCTTATCAGCTCAGCACTGGCAGTCACCACTGTTGCAAGTGCGGCATTACCTAGTCAATGGCAATTAGACGACTCGCACACCCGTGTGGGATTTTCTGTCAATCATTTAGGATTTTCGACCACCATGGGTCATTTTAACGACGTCAAAGGGGTCGTTAATTACGATGTTAAAGCACCCAGTAAAACCAATATGAGCTTCACCATTGCAACCGATAGCATTGACACCAATTGGGATGCACGTGATGAGCATTTAAAAAAGGCTGAATTTTTTAACGTCGCCAAATATCCAACCATGACCTTTAAATCAACCAGCGTAAAATTTATAAATCCGCAACAAGCCAAGGTCACAGGTGACTTTACTATGTTAGGTCAAACCAAACCATTAACTTTGGATGTGACTTTGAATAAAATCGCCAATAGCCCTCTTACCAAAGAGCCCGTTATTGGCTTCCGTGCAACGGGTAATATTGATCGCGCAGCCTATGGTATGACAGCTTTCGCAGATGGTATTACCACCGATGTCCCGATCCAAATCGATGGTGAGTTGATAGAGAAAAAAGCGCAAACCAACAAAAAATCTAAATAAGTCTAGTTTTTAGCCAAGCACAAATCGCTACTTCCTCTACATACTCTAAAAAAAGCAGCCATCATAGTGGCTGCTTTTTTGACAATAATGAATCAACTCACTCGACATTTATATATATTCAATAAATCACATAAATACTTTCCATTTGCTTGTTAACCTCAGTTTTTATTGTTATATTCATATATACGGATTTACGAATATAAAACATAACGCTGAGGGAGCAGAAAGATGGATACAGTACAGGTAGACTTTGCCGAGATAAATAAAGACTGGGATAAAAACATCGCTGATTATCACTTTGATATTTATCACTTATCTGGTTGGATTGCTGCGTCAGCTATTGTGGATAAAGGCACTCCTCAAGGAGTGATTGCCACTTATAACAATAAAAAAATCTTTTTACCTCTCATTATAAGAGAACTCGACTCAGAGCATTGGGATGCGACTTCTACTTATGGTTACGGCGGTCCTGTCATGGACAAGTCTCTCACTGATGCCGAATTAGACATAATATTGGCAGAAGTAAGGGGCTTTCTCTTAGCAAAAGGCTGTGTGTCTTTATTCATGCGACTGCATCCAATCATCAATAAAGAGTGGCTACCAACGGTCGGCAAAGCACTCACTCATGGATTGACATTGATGTCTGACTTGGGTAAATCTGAAGAGGAGCACTGGAGTGAGACTCAAAATCGTCATCGTAGAGGCATTAAAAAAGCCTTAAAAATGGATGTCGTGACAAAAATTGAGCGTTTAACCAGAGAGAATGCAGTGATGTTTTCCAATATTTACAAAGAAACGATGGCGCAGGTGAAGGCAGATCAGTACTACTTCTTTGATGATGATTACTTTTTTAATCTGCTCGAAAATTTGCAAGACAGAATACTACTGATAACTGCCTATCAGGATAATAAAGCGATTGGTTCTTCTATCTACACAATCTGTAAAGAATCGGGCATTATGCAATTTCATCTCGGAGGCACGCTCAACGCCTATACCCATCTACAACCTTCCAAACTTATTACCCATGTGGCTCGTGATTGGGGTCGAACCAATCATTATAAATTACTACATCTTGGCGGCGGCGTAGGCTCTAATCTAGATTCTTTGTATGAGTATAAAAAGGGGTTTAGCTCACAAGAGTTATTATTCAAAACTTATAGACTCGTCGTTAATCCAGCAAAATACGCAGCATTAGTCGCTGATAGCTGGTTCACCGAAAATGATTTACGCTCCGACTTTTTCCCTTTATATAGAAAAGAGCTTACTAAAGAAACTATCTTGGAGACTGAACAAGCTGAAGCTTTGGCAGATATTTGATCGCGTTATTTTACTATTTTAATCAGTCAAGACAATTAGCATCAAAAAAGCAGCCATCGTAATGGCTGCTTTTTTGATGCTAATTGTCTTTCATTTCGGTAGACAATGGGCTTACTTTACTTGGTTTTGACGATGTGCCAAACGCCCAGTTTATTGTCGCCATCTTTATCGCCCACCTTTGTATCATTGGCATAGAAATATAACGGTTTACCATTTACCGCCCATTGATACTTGCCATCTTCGCGCTGAAACGCTGCAAACTGCCCTGAAGCTTTGGCATTACTCGGTGCCATAAATGCGGGCCAAGCAATTAGACAGGCACTACCACACTCTGATTTGTTCATCCCATCTTTGTCAAAGGTATATAAGGTCATGTGATTGCTTGCATCGACTAACATGCCGTTTTTACTCGCGACTGGCGCGGTATTTTTATTGGTGGCTTGTACATCATGCATGCCAGAATCATCATTGCCGAATACATTGTTTAACGTAGTACAACCAGTAAGCGTTAAAACACCGGTGAGAGCCGATAATATAAGCATACGTTTCATAATAACTTCCTTGTCATTTTGATTGTGATTGTGATTGTCATCATAAATTCTATTTGGATTTTTCTCATTGTCAGACGATTTAAACGGCAAAAAAACCTACCGCTGACTTTGAGCAGTTTTAATATAGCATATGCAACCGCGCAGTCGTTTCTATCCCTATATAAATTTACAAAAGCTTATGTATTTGCAAATTGGGTAAACTGGCATAGCCATTCATTGACAAAACTCACGTATCTACTTACGTATTTGCCATCATATTGGTTGTCATTTTTCGTAGAATACCCTATACACATTAAGAATTACTACACAATAACAAATATGACCGTTACGGCTTCATATGCATATTGAACTTGACGTCCTTTGCACGCATATCAATAGTTATAAACGGCTTGGAACAACATCCATTAGGACAAAAATTTTAAAATAAGATTTTAGAATAGAACATTTAACAAATACGCCGAGCATGACCTGCTGTAACTGCTATTAAGGATATAACAACGACAATGACTCACTCTTTCATTAAAAACCCAGTGAAAAACCAAGCGCACTCTGCCAAACGTGTCGGCATTCTTGGTGGTGGTACGGCAGGAGCAACCATTGCTATCCGCCTTGCGGCATTGGGGCTTGAAACTTATGTATTTGAAAAAAACAAATCGCTGATTGATGGTCCACCGATGTGTCACTTGCATGCTGGCGGCAATCTATACCGCGAAATTCCTGATGAAGATTGTGTGGCTCTCCTCAAACAATGTATCGATATATTGCGCCTTTATCCTTATACCATCGATGTTCGCCCAACAGTATTTGCCGTACCAACTCGCGATGAAGGCTTGCCAGAAGACTTGCTACCACGTCTAGATATCTTGACTGATGCGTATCGTAAGCTTATCGCCGAAGATGCTAATAACAAAGTGTTGGGCGAACCTGAAAACTATTATCAGCTTTATAGTCATGAGCAACTCATTGCGCTGTCAGAACGTGAACAAGTCACTGTGCCGCGGTCGATTGATGAATGGATGATACCAGTCGCTAAGTATTTGGACTTAAATAAAGTCAAGTTTCCACTGATTGTCGTGCAAGAGTACGGCTGGAATATTTTTCGCTTGGCGGCCTCTGCACAATTGGCCTTAGCAGATTATGAGCATGCTCACGTCTTTACCGATACACAGGTTAAGCAAGTCATGCCTGTTGATTGTGAAAACTGCTCAAACGCAGACCATCATGTCACTAAATGGCGTATTGATTATCAGCAAGCTGCTAGCTCTGCAACTAAGCTTACAATCGAATCTGAGACCAAAAGTACAACTGAATCTATCGAAGTGGATTACTTAATCAACGCTTGCGGTTTTCGTACGGGCGTCATCGACGATATGGTCGGGGTCAAAGTCACGCGTATGGTCGAGTTTAAATCTTCTTATATCACCCACTGGGATAATACTGGCGGACAGATACCAGAGATTATCGTTTATGGCAGTCGCGGCACACCTGAAGGCATGGCACAACTCACGCCTTACCCCAGTGGTTATTTTCAAATACATGGCATGAGCAAATTTATCACGCTATTCGATGATGGCTTGGTCGCCTCTAGCAAAGACAGCGCCCAACCTAAGCTGCCGCCGCAGTATGTGCACTATATCGAAGATGGCTGGGATAAAGCACCGTTACAAGCGCGTAGTCAGCAAGCGATTGATTATGTGGCGGAGTTTGTGCCGACCTTCCATAGCGCACGTACTGTCGGTAACGCGCTATATGGTGGGCAGCAAATTCCCGGTGAGGACGATACGCTGCGAGTGGCTGATGTAAGCTTGTACTCTAATATTCGCTATGCTCGTGCGGAAAACGTCAAAGCATCATCAACTTTGATTGCTGCCGATCAAATCGTTGATGAATTGACTGAACTTGGCTTAATCGATCATGACACGCCAGCCAACCGCAATCGTTATGCTCATAATTGGGCGTATTTGACAAAACACGATAGCATGGCGATTGATAAAGTCGCGCGTACACTGGCTGAGCAACGAGGCTTTCCATTAGCAATGGCTGATGTGAATCACGGTATTGGCGAGACAACTTTAAAGGGTTTCAACACGGCTAATGATGCAGGTGCTACTGAGATATAAAAAGCGTTCTATTAAAAATTGAACAAAAAAAGGAGAGAATGGCTAACGATCAGCCCTTCTCTCCTTTTTTATAGATGAAAACATTTATATATAAAAGCATTTACAGATCAAAGCATTTATAAATAAGAATATGTACTCTTAATTACCAGCCATTTTTTCGGTATCGACTGCATCGTCTATTTTTACGACTGTTTTTAATAGCTCAATGGCTTCATTAATCGTGTTACATACCACCAAACGCTCCAAATCTTCTTGTTTCATAAAACCTTGGTCAGCCGTATATGTTAAGTGCTCGATCATACGATCATAGAAACCATTGATATTCAGAATAATCATCGGTTTTTCATGTTGATAGAGCTGACGCCACGTGGCGATTTCCATAATTTCTTCTAAGGTACCAAGCCCGCCCGGCAAGGTAATAAAAGCATCGGCATACTCCGCCATCACGGTTTTGCGAGTGTGCATGGTATCGGTTAAATGCAGGCGAGTCAGCTGCTCATGAGCAATCTCATGTTTGAGCATAAAGGTTGGAATCACACCGACCGCTTGCGCGCCGCCTTGAATCACCTCATCTGCAACGGCACCCATCAGCCCGATGCTCGCGCCGCCGTAGACCAAACCCATGCCATTGTCAGCAAGCGCACTACCCAACTCGCGGGCTGCCTGCTCATAGACTTCATTATTGCCCAAACGCGAACCACAATAAACCGCTACCAACGGCATCGTTAACGTTGATTTATCCACTGCTTTTTCAATATTGGTAATGTCTTGACTGGTAATGACTTCATAAGTGTCATTGTTAATTTTCATTTGCATATAGCTTCCTTAATTTTTATATCGATTGTTTTTGTTAAATACTCGTTAAAACCCTAATGGATAATACCACCCCAGATAAATAGCATAGAACTTGAAAGTCACAATTGAACGCCTTGCTTGCCAGCATTTATCTTAACATAAGCGATGCTATCAGGTGGCTATCAGGTGGTTATCAGCTAATTTAAGCGGTTTATCACTACGTAATGACTACATTTTGAGAGCAGATTATTGATAAATAATTGCAAATAAATAGCCACTCCACACCGCATAGAACCCTAACAATATGAAGGTTAAAGCATGGAAAATAAACAGTGTCAGACGGATATTTACTCACTGAGCATCATGACTGAGCGCAATCAGGCACTGGCAGCGACTGTCTACCGTCCTAAAAATGAGGTAAAAAAAGCGGTTATGCTCGCGCCAGCAACGGGTATCAAGCGCCAGTTTTATCACAATTTTGCCACTCACTTAGCAGAAAATGGCTTTGGTGTACTAACCTTTGACAATGAAGGCATCGGTGAATCGCTGTCGTCTGCATTGGCTAAATGCGATGCATCGCTGATTAGCTGGGGTCGCCATGATATGCCAGCCGTCCTTGATGCGTTGCAAGATGAATTTTCCGACGCCACTTATCATTTAATTGGTCATAGTGCAGGCGGTCAGCTGATTGGTTTGATGCCAAATTATAGTGCGCTCGCTTCAGTGTTAAATGTCGCCTGCTCATCAGGTCGTATTAAAAATATGAGCATGCCCTATAAACTCAAGGCGATGGGTTTTATGGATGCCTTTATTCCACTCGCCAATTTGACGTTAGGGTACACGCCGTCAGATAAAATTGGTATGGGCGAACCGCTACCACGGGGCGTGTCTCGGCAGTGGCGCGAATGGTGTAATGGCGCAGGCTATATCAAAACAGCCTTTGGCAAAAGTATACAAACGCACTTTTATGATGATATTACTATGCCATCATTATGGCTGGGGTTTAGTGATGATGACATTGCCAATAGCAAAAATATGGATGATATGATTCGTGTTTTTACTAAAATGCCAGTTGAAAAGCACTTTTTACATCCCAAAGACTTTGGTCTAAACAGCATCGGTCATATGCGCTATTTTAGTAGCAGAACCAACGCTAAAGCACCACAGCTGTGGCAAATGGCGATTGATTGGCTAAAGAATCAATAGACTTCAGAGCCTATTTAACTACGGATTCGTCTATTGATTCTTTCATGTTTGCTGCCTGTTCTACTTTGACACGCTTGGTTAAGACAGAATAAAGCGACGGCTGCATATTATGGATATTACCCAGCATCCATTTTACGTAGCTGATTGGCACGTCTTTAATCAGCGTGCCTTTATGTTTGCCAAAGGGCATTTTGCTCACTGGATTGGCTTTATTAACGATAGCATGGACAGCAGCAAAATCCGTCGGTGCAATGGCTAGGCGCTCACAACACGCCTGATAGAGCAGATAACACATACGCGCATCACCCAGCGCATCATGAGCGGCAATCGTCATCCTGCTTGCTTCCTCTTTGCCTAATAATTGCTCGATACATTTGGACTGACCATAAGCACTCCACTCTGGAAAAGCCACACGCGCCAACCGAACCGTACATATCAACTTAGTAGATGGACTGCCAATAACCCGCCAATCAAAGCGGACATTATGTCCGATCAAATACTGCGGCAACTCAAACGCCTCTAAATCAAAGCGCTCAAGACCAGCGACATCCTCATCAGTAATGCCATGAATTCTAATGACAACTGGTGATATCGAACGACCACTATTAAAGTACTTCATCCATTCAAAACCCGTCATCGCATTAATAGTCGCCACTTGAATCGGACGCGGATCACGACCTTGGTCGGTTTCGGTATCGATAATCAGCGCAGTGTCAGTCATAAAAGTTCAGCCATGGATAACAATAATAGATAGCAATAATAGATAGCAATATTGGTATTTTATATAACGTTTTAAAAATACGTAAACTTTAAAAGAAGCGTTATATTTATGGGGATAAAAACTAGAGATAACAATGGCATACAAAGAATAGACGACTTCACTTATATAATAATAAGAAAAACTAATTTAAAAAACTAAAGAGAGATAGATGCCAGCAGATAGCAGTAACCCGCAATCAAAGCCAAAGAAAAAGCCGACCTTTTTAAGCCGTGTACTCAGTGTACTCATGAAAGCGGTCGTATTATTGATGCTATTATTTGTATTTGATAGGCTCTTACCCAGTATCAGCCAACAAACTCAGTCATTTGTGATGGCAAAATGGCAACAGCTCAGTTTATTACAGCAAGAACTACCGACGGAAAACAGCTTACCCAGTCCACTTCCAGAGCAACATCTAACAGATACATGGGGCGCTGCACGCAGTCAAGGTCGCAGTCATGAAGGTATCGATATCTTTGCCGCACGAGGCACACCAATACGAGCCACGACACAAGGCATTGTCAGAAAAGTTGGTGAAAATACGTTAGGCGGTCGTGTGGTGGTCGTGGTTGGACCAGGCGGCGCAGGGCATTATTATGCGCATTTAGAAGATTATGCAGATATTAGTCCAAACGACTGGGTCGATGCTGGCGATATCATCGGCTACGTCGGCGACAGTGGCAATGCAAAAGGTACGCCGCCACATGTGCATTACGGTATTTATATCAGCGGCAGTGCAGTGAACCCCTATCCACTTTTACAAAAAAATTAGGGTATCGCAGCTGATCTAATGTGGGCAGCTGGAAATACCATGCTGAACGTCGAGCCTACCCCTTCTACTGATTCAATTTGTAAATTAGCCTCATGCTGATATAAAACGTGTTTAACGATTGCCAAACCTAGCCCTGTACCGCCAGTCGCCCGACTACGACCTTTATCAATACGATAAAAACGCTCTGTCAACCGTGCGATATGCTCAGGTGCAATACCAATACCGTTGTCTTCGACGGCAAATCGGCAACCTTCTGACGTTTTTGTCCAGCTAATGGCGATATTACCGCCCTTGGGCGTGTATTTGATGGCATTAATCACCAGATTAGAGAGCGCACTATTTAGATACATCTCTGAGCCATACAGCCCATCATAAGTGTCTATCTGCAAGTGAATGGTATGCCCATACTCTTGATTGTACGCTTGCGCATCATCATAGACATGAGTCAGCAGTCTGGTCATGTCAATATAGTTGAGCTCGTGTGTTTCTTCGATTTCGATGCGAGATAACAGCAATAAGTCATTCACAATTCTATTCATACGCGCAGTCTGTTGGCTCATCAGCTCAAACCCTCGCTTCCAATGCGGCGGCATATCTGGCTGATCCGAAAAATTTTCTAGATAGCCCATCATGACGGTCAACGGTGTGCGTAACTCATGCGAGACATTCGCCACAAAATCGCGGCGCATCTCCTCCAAATGATGCAAGCGCGTCACATCATAAATAATGAGCAGCTTCTCGTCGCCAAAAGGCGTGAGCTCACACTTTAGATAACGCTTGGGCGCGCGCCACGAGACAATGTGTACACCATCCTGAGCACCATCGTTAGGGTTGGTCGTTGCCTGATAATACTGACGAAATTCAGGCGCACTAATAAAGTCAAAAATGCACTTACCTTTATCTGACAACTGTAACAACATTAAATCTTCGGCGGCCTGATTCCACCATTCAAGCCCATCATCGTCATTGAGCAAAACCACCGCATCACGCAATGCGCGTAGTGCGCTTCTAATTTTTTTGAGTTGATCCGTTGTATTCTGCTGAGTCGCTAGCAGTGACTTATTTTGTTGGTCGCCTTGAGCCGATATTAGGGTGTTCATCCATCATCCTTATCACTATTCGCCGTTTCTCACTGTGCTACGATTGACATACTGCTTTTATAGCGAATAAAAAACCGTCCGTTAAATTGGTTCAATAAAGCTAGAAAATCGATATCCTGTCCCACGCACTGTCTGTATCAACGTATCACATTGATGCGGTCGTAGTAATGTCCGCAAACGTTTGATATGCACATCAATGGTTCTATCTTCGATATATACATTACCGCCCCATACTTGGTCTAGCAGCTGCGTCCGCGTATAGGCACGCTCTGGATGACTCATAAAAAATGCCAGTAATCGATATTCCGTAGGACCAACATCAACCATTTTACCAGCCGCTGTCACTCGCTGACTTTTGGGATCAAGGCTCAGATTGCCGATTTCGATAGGTTTATCACTACTGAGCGCGTTACTACGCCGCAATACTGCTTTGATTCTGGATATCAACTCACGTGTCGAAAAAGGCTTGGTCATATAATCATCAGCCCCAGCGTCAAGGCCATGCACCTTGCTGTCCTCTTCACTTTTAGCCGTCAACATAATGACTGGTATCTCAGCGAGTAGCTCATCGTTTTTGAGCAATCGGCAAAAATCAATGCCACTTTTATCGCCGGGCAGCATCCAATCTAGCAAAATCAGCGCAGGGCGGTGATCGACCACTTGTTGGTGCGCCTCAGATACATCCGCTGCCTGCAGACTATCAAATCCCGCCATCTCTAGCGTCATGACGATCATTTCACGAATCGCAGGTTCATCTTCAACAATCAAAATTTGCTCATTATACATACGGCATTCTCAGTGTTAGAGGACAACATTTAGCTGACAAAAAAGGCGATAAATGCTCGCCTGCTGCTCCCTATTAAACGGGGTAATTATGACAGTTTAATGACATTCAACTTTTAAGCGGTTCATAGGTCTCGTGACGGCTAATGCTTGGTTTACTCAATTCACTTCTAACAAGAAATTCAATGGCCCATCATTGACGCTCGACACTTGCATATTAGCGCCAAACTGACCAGTTGCCACGTTTGGATGTTGCGTGTTGGCATAAGCGACCAATTGCGCAAACAATGCTTGCGCCGCATCAGGTGCCATCGCACCACCAAAGTCAGGGCGACGACCCTTGTCTGTTTTTGCCATTAGCGTAAACTGTGATACCAATAATAATCCGCCACCAACTTGCTGGACATTTTTATCCAGTTTGCCGTACTTGGCAGGATCATCATCATTGTCAAAAATACGATAGGTGAGGATTTTATCCACCATTCGCTGTGCGCTTGTTAGGTCGTCATCATGCCCCAAACCAATATAAGCCAATATGCCTTGCTCAATCGTACCAACACATTGCGCATCGACGGTAACACTAGCACGGCGTACGCGCTGTATAAGTGCTTTCATTTACGGATTCCTTACCAATTATGCCCATACAATAATACGCCGTCCATGATAAAATACGGCCATTCTCTTGCTTATTAATTATTACATCACACCCTATTTTGGTAGCCTCATTATGAATGTATTCACTACTTTACAACAGCTTGTCCCGCAGCAGCAACTGAGTAAAGTTGCTGGGCGTTTAGCTGCTAGCCGCCATCCTTATGTTAAACGCACGTTTATCCGTAGCTTTGCTAAAGCCTATAACGTCAGCTTAGACGAGTATGAGCGCCAAAGTCTCAACGCCTATGAGAGCTTTAATGATTTTTTTACTCGTGAGCTAAAAGAAGACGCGCGCCCTATCGACATGACGCCTCATGGTATCGTCAGTCCTGCCGATGGCATTATCTCGCAGTTGGGTCAAATTGACGACCATAAATTGCTCCAAGCAAAAGGGCGCTATTATGACGTTGGCCAACTGCTTGCTGACAGTGAAGATGGCCGCTATTTTGCGGATGGCAGTTTTGCGACGGTTTATCTTGCGCCCAGTAACTATCACCGTGTACATATGCCCTTCGCCGGTACTCTAACCAAAACCCGTTATGTACCGGGCACGCTGTTTTCGGTCAACAATACTACGGCGGCAAATGTGCCAGACTTATTTGCGCGTAATGAACGCTTGGTTTGTCTGTTTGATACAGCATATGGTAAAGCAGCGGTGGTGATGGTTGGGGCAATGATTGTCGCTGGTATCGAAACGGTGGCGACTGGTAAAATTGCTCGCACTGATGATATTCAAGAAGCTGAGCACAATATGAGCTTTGAGAAAGGCGATGAGCTGGGTCGTTTTTATTTAGGCTCAACTGCAATTGTCATTCTACCAAAAGGCGCAAAAGCGGATTGGCAAGACAATATGAAGGCCAATAGTGTGGTAAAAATGGGACAACTACTGGGTGTCGCTAACACTCCTTAGACGAGCGATTTAATGACTTAAAAAAAGCTCAATTCAGCATCCTAATCTATGTTGAACTGAGCTTTTTATTGTGGGTAATTATCTCATCGCAACATATTAGGGCGTGTCATCAATTAGCACATGAATACATTTAGTGGTCTTAAAATGGCTAAATTTTGCTAAACATCGTCAGAAATTTTGTCAATATATTCATATTAACGGCAATTTCTTCCTTGTTTATCTACAATTTTTCTCATTTTAAGCCTCACAATCTAATTGATGACACCCCCTAGTTAATAACGAAAGTGTTTGAGAATAGGATAAGCAAATAAGATGTTTTCTTCTTGCGTGCCGCGTCCGATATTGTGAATAATCAGCGGTGTACCATCCGCAGCGACTTTATCGGAGACGATACCTGTATGCGGCAAATTGCCATTCGGTAGTCGCCACGTCACCACATCCCCTGCTTGAAAACTGGCTTTATCAGTCGTCGATAATGTCTTTGCGTGACGCGCAAAAAACACTTCAAGATTGGGCACTCGGCGATGGTCGATATTCTTATCGGTTGATTTCAGCCCCCAAGTCTTTGGATAAGCCGACCAATTTGACTTCATATCATGGTTGACTAATTGCTGTAGATCTATATTTTGCAAGCGATAAGCACGGACGATAACATCGGTACAGACGCCAGTTTCTATCGGTACATCACCACGCGGAAAATCCAACTTGCGGTAAGCAGGATCATAGCTGGTGGTAATACCGATCTGTTTTTTAGCATCGTGCGCCAGTTTGTCACCATTACTAATAGGTGCGGCGGCCTGAGTTAGTTGCGCCAAAGTTAATAGGCTAACAAAGACGAGCGATTTAGCAAAAACCTTATAAGTGCCAGTGACTCTCATTTAACAATCTCTCTATATAATATGCTTAATCGCTCATTTAGCTAATTCTAAATGCTTTACTAGTTGAAAAAGATGAATATTTGCAAACATGTAAACGGCAAAATGATTGCTTTACTTAAGCATCAACCAACCATCCTTTCTGGGTCGCATAGTCGATATTTTTTGATAGCCAATCATGAATGGGAGGAAAGCTGTCTTTGATAAAAGCAAGTGCCGCAGTCACTTGCGAGCACGTGACGTTAGCATCAATCCACGTTTTTCCATTGGTATTTAAATTCAATAAAAAAGGCAATAAGCGATCAACCACTCTGAGCAGCTGGGTTTCATTGCTGCTACCCGTCTCCTGCTCTTCCCAAATCTCATTTAAATCCATGATGCCATTGCCACGCTCAGCTTGCAATCGAGCAATGCCCGCACGTTCTTCAATGTGCGCCTCGCTACGACTGTTTGCGAATAAAAACGTATCGCCAGCGTCAATCTCACCCAAGTCATGTACCAACGCCATCTTGAGTAGTTTTTCATGATTGACATCTAGCTCAAACTGTTCAGCGATAGACCAGCACGCCATGGCTAAATGCCATGAATGTTCGGCAGAGTTTTCTTTGCGTGTGGTATGCGTCACATAACTACGACGATTGATACGTTTAAGCGCATCAAGCTCTAATAAGAAATGAGTAACATGATCTATATCAATGTTTGAGGCAAGCGTTGGGTTGGTTAATAAAAGGGATTTTATTGATGGCATAAATTTTCTCTTAATTTTTCTACGAATATATAGCGCTTCATTTTACCTTTACGCATAAGCAATTATTATACATTTTATGAGCGCTATAAAAGAGCATGCCAACCTATAGCTAATTAGCACCACTATAAAAAATAGCGCTTATGTGAGTAAGCGCTATCGGTTCTATTTTGAATAAAAGAGCTATTTAATCAAGTTACTAATGGTTTTAAAAGCAGGGTCTTGACTACTACGGCAAAGCTCAAACAGAATGGTTTCAACCGTGGTAATCACGCCACCAGCACGGCGAATACGGCGAATCGCTTGCTTTTTATCATATGGGAAGCGTGAGCCGACCGCATCACCAATAATAACCGGCTGCATACCATTATCTAGCAAATCAAGCGCTGTTTGTAGTACACAGACATGTGTTTCTACGCCAAATAGCAAAACAATACTTCGATTTTGCTGCGCTAAATAATGCCACGAATCATCATTATCACAAGCGCTAAAAGTGACCTTTTCAAAGCTTTTGGCGTTATCGCCTTCTAATACCTCGCGTATTTCAGGTAGCGTATCGCCGAGCCCTTTTTTATACTGTTCATTGAGCATGATAGGGATATTCAGTGCTTGTAGACCTTTAATAAGCGTCACTGTTTTTTTGACGATGTTTTCATGGTCATAAATATGCGGTGTTAAGCGTTCTTGAACATCGATTATCATCGCTTGGGTATTTTCGCGAGCGATTCGATAGGTACGATCGGTAATCATAGTAGACATGGCACACTCCTTGTACGGCTGACTTTATTGTTAAAGGCTATGTTAGTTTTATCATTGATATTGTCTTTATTAGCCTTACTCTTATTTAGTCATAGTTTGCTGAGGGCGTCAATGGAGATAGTCTCTAATAATGATTAATAACAATTCATCACGTTTGATTCATACTGCTTAGCGTAGGTTTTTGATTATGAATAGCCAATAACTATATATTATGACGCCTAGCATTACGTAATAACGACTGTTTTTGAGTCATAACCATGACCACACCGAGAACAACGCCAAAACATAAGGTTAAAAGATAATACACCATATAAATGAGCGTGTTTATAAATGCAAAGAACATGCTGGTTAAAGTAATGATTAATATCGCAGCGATAGTACCGCCGAATAGCTCTCGATATTTTTTATTAAAAATCTTAAAGGCCACCAACGGTATCGCGATACCAAACAAGCCAAATGTAGCACCCCAAACACCTGCCATGTCCATATCAAAATATAGCACCCCTAAAACATTAGCGAAAATACCACATATAAAAAAGGCCATCGCAAAACGTATAGGACCCAATACTTTTTCCAAAATATAACCTGTCGCAAAAAGCATCCCCAGACTCATTACTAAATGCATAATTCCTGCATGTACAAAAAGCGATGTCACTACCCGCCAATACTTACCAGCTTGCAGCGCGTCCATCGTCAACCCACCTACACTATTTACCTGTCTAGATAAAGGGTCAATGATATCCATACCCATGAATACGGTCAGTATAAATGTACCTATACAGGTCAGTATTAACACCAACGTCGCAGGTCGCTCTTTATTACTTCTAAACAGAGCTACTAGACTCTTTGATACATCACTTACTGGTGCTCGTTTTTTCACAGGCTTTTGCTTTTGTATATGTTTTCGCTTTTGTATATGTTTTTGCGTACTTTTCTTTTCTTGACTATCAAACTCTGCTGCGAGAACGAGCAACAAGCACAGCACCATACCAATAAAAAACGAACCAAATCCCCAAACAAAATCACGATCTAAACTGTCAGTAAGTAATCCTGTTTCAGGCATCAATACCAAGTGTGGCAAATTAGATTGCCTATTAGCCGTAGAAATCGTGTGTAAGTAAGCATTTCTGCTATTTGATGATTTAAGTTTCTTAAAGTAGCTGATATTAGAGAGGTCTTTGGCTTCGTACTTATGGCGCGAGTCGTTAATAAACGCTGAGTATTGATGGTCTTTAATACTTTGGTCTGCGCGATTATCGTATTTCGTGTGGTAGCTAGAACCTAGCCAAATATTATCAGCAGCTATAAATGGCGTCGCAATGTAATAATCAATATGCAATGTTGAGTCAAAATTTCGTCCACTGACTACTTGTGTTTCTATATAAGAAACGCTCTCTAATTTGAGTGGCTCAAAATCATTTACTCTGAAATACTTTTGCTTTGGATAATGACGAATATCATTCAAGCTATTTACTTCAATAACTTCGTAGGCAGCTTTAGACAAATAGTTTTGGCTGAGAACGAGCGGTATCACTAATGCTAGAACCATCGTTATAAAAAAGTAGCCTGAACTACTGCGCTTAACCCACTTTAAGGTTAAAAGCTCATACCTCGGCCACATCCAAATACTAACGACTAAAACAGATAAGAGAAAAGGAATACCAAAATCCCAATAGCCCTCCTTTAAAGGTAGAACATCTAGATAAATATCAAGCAACCAGCGTAAAGCCCCAAAAAGCAGAATAGTCAGGATACTAAGACCTAAATATGGCAAGAATACTTGCTTTAGTTTTAGCTTGATCGATTCTTTAGCGCTTAGGCTTTGTGTTCGCTTCTGTTTATCCCTTTTGCTTACTCTTTTTTTGTTTCTGCTTCTATTTTTATTCTTATACCTATACTGGCTTTGCTTATTATTATCCATGCACTATCACCATTCATTTATAGTAAACCAAATTCTAATTTTGATAGCCTTTTTTACTCAACCAATAATGGTATGCTGGGGTTTAGCATAATTACTTATATTATTTTACTGTAGGCACAAAAAAGCGCCTCCAACATTAAGTGAGAGACGCTCATTTTACAAGACATTAGTGCAAATTTAATCGACAAATATCAGCTTTATTAATATTTACTGCTATTTGGAGATTAGATAAAAATTAAACACGCTCAATAATCGTCGCGATACCTTGACCAAGACCGATACACATCGTCGCAAGCCCAATTTCAGTATCCGACTGCTCCATGGCGTTTAGCAATGTTACCGTGATACGAGCACCAGAACAACCCAGTGGATGACCTAATGCAATCGCGCCACCGTTGATATTGACGATGTCTTGCTTATCAGTCAGATTCAAGGCTTTCAGTACTGATAAACCTTGTGCAGCGAACGCTTCGTTTAGCTCGATTGTTTGCATATCATCGATGCTCATGCCAGCACGCTTAAGTGCTTTTTGCGTGGCAGGTACTGGACCGTAACCCATGATAGCGGCGTCACAACCAGCAACAGCCATGCTACGGATACGAGCACGTGGCTTTAGACCTAATTCTTTGGCTTTTTGCGCGCTCATGACTAGCATCGCTGATGCACCGTCAGATAATGCCGATGAGGTTGCAGCAGTCACCGTACCGCCTACTGGATCAAAGGCTGGACGTAGCTTTTGCATTTGTTCCATCGTCGCATCTGGACGAATCACTTCATCAACAGTACATAGTTGCAAGCGACCCGCTTCGTCATGACCTTCGATACCGATGATTTCATTGTCAAAACGACCTTCGGTGGTCGCAGCCCATGCACGGCGATGCGACTCAAGACCAAAGGCGTCTTGCTCTTCGCGGCTGATGTTATTCATACGACCTAGCATTTCAGCGGTCAAGCCCATCATGTTTGAGGCTTTTGCATAGTGCTTTGAGGCTTCAGGGTTCAGATCAACGCCATGCATCATGCCAACGTGACCCATATGCTCAACACCACCGATGATGAATACATCACCTTGACCAGTCATAATTTGCGCAGCAGCAGTATGTAGCGCTTGCATAGAAGAGCCACATAGACGGTTAACGGTTTGACCGCCAGCAGTCTTTGGAATACCCGCTAGCAAGCCGATGTTACGACCGATGTTCAAGCCTTGCTCTAGGGTCTGATTGACACATCCCCAGATAATGTCTTCGACGTCACGTGGGTCAAAATCATTACGTTCAACCAATGCACGAACCAATTCAGCAGACATGCTATCAGCGCGGACATGACGGAACATACCGTTTTTGGTTTTACCCATCGCTGAGCGTACGCCATCTACGATGACCACGTCTTTTGGACTTAAAATTGTCATACTATCTTCCTTTTCAATTTTTATTGTCAGTGTAGTCAGTCCGCTTTAGTGCTATTACTTCGTCAATCTCACTTGAAGTACAATACGTACCTCTGCGCTCGATTTCCTTGTACTAGCATTAAGTGAAGCCAACTATAATCGTACGTGTGCTATTAAAGATTTGTTATTAAAAAATAGTGCCATTAAATATAAATAGATTAATAGCTCTCACCCTCAAACAGCACACTTACTGCACTTCATCTTAGTAATGACTGCCTATTACGCAGTTGCGTAAAAGGTCTCGCCCGCTGCTGCCATGTCGCGAATCTTCTGCGGGGCTTCATAAGCTTTACCAAGGTAGGCGTATTTTTCACACAGTGCCAAGTAGTTATCTAGACCCATTTGGTCGATATAACGGCAAGGTCCACCGCGGAATGGCGGGAAGCCAACACCCATAATCATCGCCATATCAGCTTCTGATGGCGTGCTGACGATGTTGTCTTCTAGGCAACGGACAGTTTCATTACAGAAAGCCAGCATAGTGCGGTCAATAATCGCTTGATCTTCAAATTCTTGCTTTTCGCTATCTGTGGTGGTTTTTAGTAGCTCATAAGTGGCTTCATCGGCAACTTTCTTTGGCTTGCCGCGCTTGTCCATTTCATACTTATAGAAACCAACGCCGTTTTTCTGACCTAAGCGTTTGTTTTCATATAAAAGCTCAATCGCGCCTTTATAATCAGGCTTCATGCGATCAGGGAAACCTTCTGCCATCACTTCTGCGCCATGAACACCGGTATCTAAACCAACCACGTCGATTAGATAAGCAGGACCCATCGGCCAGCCGAATTTTTCCATGACTTTATCGACATGAGCAAAGTCCGCACCTTGCTTAAGTAGCAAATCAAAAGCACCAAAGTATGGGAACAATACGCGGTTCACTAAGAAACCTGGGCAGTCATTAACCACAACTGGCACTTTGCCCATTTTAGACGCTAGCGCAACAGTCGTCGCAATCGCTTCTTCAGAGGATTTCTCACCGCGGATAACTTCAACCAATGGCATACGATGTACTGGGTTAAAGAAATGCATACCAACGAAGTTTTCTGGACGCTCAAGTGCTTCAGCCAAGAATGTAATAGAGATAGTCGAGGTGTTTGACGCTAAGATACAATCGTCTTTTACTAAGCTTTCAACTTCTTTTAGTACCGCACGCTTCACGTTTGGATTTTCTACCACTGCTTCGATAACGATATCAGTCTCAGCAAAATCGCCATAATTCAAAGTAGGACGGATACGGCTTAAGGTTTCACCCATTTTTGCTGGGGTCATTTTGCCGCGATCGACCATTTTACCCAGTAATTTGCTGGCTTCGCCCATACCAAGGTCTAATTGCTCAGACTTGATGTCTTTCATGATGATTGGCAAGCCTTTACTGGCTGCCTGATAAGCGATACCGCCGCCCATGATACCAGCGCCTAGTACAGCTGCTTCATTGATCTCATGTGCTTTTTTGCTGTGCTGTTTGGCTAATTTTTTAACCAACTGATCGCTTAAGAATAAACCGACCAAGCTTTCTGCTTGTGGGGTTTTCGCCGCTTTTGCAAAACCAGCCGCTTCTACTTCGATTGCTTTATCACGTGGTAAGTTAACGTGTTTTTCCATCGCAGCGATAGCAAGTGCTGGCGCAGGATATTGCTTAGGATTGGCTTTGGCAAAGATCATACCTTTAGCGCTGTTAAACGCCATCGCTTGCTCAAGCTGATTTAATTTAACTGGATTCAGCTTCTCTTCACGCTTCGCTTTCCAATCAAGCTCACCTGAGATACATTTTTTGACCAAATCAATAGCAGCATCTTGCAAATCATCAGCAGCAACAGTCGCATCAACCAAGCCCAGTTTTAGCGCATCAAGTGGTTTCTTTGGTGTACCAGTCGCAATCAGCTCAAGCGCATTGTCGATACCAATCACACGCGTCGTACGAACCGTACCACCAAAACCTGGGAAGATACCCAGTTGGGTTTCTGGTAGACCTATGATGGCTTTGTCGCTCATGACGCGATATTCACAAACCAAGGTCATCTCACAACCACCGCCAAGTGCCGCGCCATTGATGGCCGCTACTTTCGGGAAAGGCAGGTCTTCAAAGCGGTTAAAGGCGTCATTGATACCTACGACCCAATCTTTAATCTCGCTTTCTGGCTTTTTAAAAGAGCCAACGAATTCTGTGATATCAGCACCAGCGATAAAGACGCCTTTACCTGAGGTCACGATTAAACCTTTGACGTCGTCGGCTTTTTCTAAAGCAGTAACCGCTTCACCAAATTGCTTATTGGTTTCAGCATCAAACTTGTTCACGCTCTCATTTTCGGCGTTGTACTGCATGTTGGCGATGCCATCCTCTAGCATTGTCACCGTGATGCGATTTCCTTGGTATACCATTTGAAACTCCTTGCTATATAACGAAAGCTACGTTTTAAAATTAAAAGTTTTAAAATTAAAGGTCATAGCCAGTTATTGTTAGTAAAACGAGTAATAACACTGCCAATATACTGTGTTATAAAGTCAGTATAGAGTAAGCAGTGAAGATGTCTTTATTATCCAGCGTTTATGTTTCTATATTTATTTTTTATGCTTAACATTACCGCGTTAGCACAAGTGAATACGGCGCTTCATTTATATATATTGTGACCAGTACTGATATTGAACATACTAACATTAAAAATATGGACTGAGAGTTGAGCAAATTTTTCGCTGAAATAAGCACGCAAACCTCTAGCCCTAAATTATCAGATCATTTTTACGCCAATTAGTGTAGGGGATTATGCCCCTAACTGTCACAAGCTAATACCATACTCACAAGTCACTCTTAAATCAGCAGCAGCCCTTTACCTGACTAGTAATGTGCTTTAAGTGACGGTTTGTATACTGAAATTGTATACTAAAAATTCGTCTTTTAAAGATTATAATGACAGATGCTTATCCTCACACGCCGTCACACGCTTAACGTGATTCTTTATCAAAACATATCCACTAACTAAGTTAAATCACCAATACGTAACGAGGGCTTGTTGCATTATTTCGGAGTGCTTAATACAATTTTTAACAGTAAGCTGCAAAAATATGGCATTGATGATGCTCACCCCATAAGCTATATAATCTATCATGCTACACTAGCGATATTTTTATTATTCACCTGATAAATGGTTGGGTTATGACTGTTTCTTCTACGCCAAGCTTTATACCTGAAAGCCTTATGCCTTCAAGACTTGTATCTTTTACTAGCTTTAATAACAACACCGAGCAATTTCATAGCGCCGTGCGCGCGCAACTTGCACAAGATATCGACGTGCTGTTTGCGTATGCCAACCTGCCAAGCCCGTTGATTGATGCCTGTCGTTATGTGATGACCGGTCAAGGTAAATTGGTGCGTCCACTATTGGTTGCCAGTGCCTTTGATAGTGTTAATCACACTAATATTAATGATAATACAAACGATGCTGATAAAAACCCTGATAAAGAAGCTAAGCAAATTCAGCAAAATAGCGATTTGGAGTCGCTATTAGAAAACGACTCCGATTATGATATGGCGCGCCGTGCGGCATTGGCGGTGGAGCTGCTGCATACCTATTCATTGGTACATGATGACTTGCCATGTATGGACGATGATGACTTGCGCCGTGGTCAGCCAACGGCTCATATCGTCTTTGAAGAATCGACCGCCCTACTCGCTGGCGACGTATTGCAAACATTAGCCTTTGAAGTATTGACCGCGGAGTTGCCCACTTTTGTACCCTTTGATTCAGCTATCGCCAGCCAGCTCATCGCAATATTTGCGCCACGTGCACGGCGTATGGTTTCTGGTCAAATGCTTGACTTGAACGCTGAGGCTAGTGCTAATATTTCACAAAGCGATCTAGAAGCTATCCACCGTGATAAAACAGGCGCATTGATTGAAGCCGCTATGCTTATGGGCGGCATCTGTGCTGGTGCGACCGCTCCGCAGCGTATGGCATTACAGGAGTGCGCCCAGCATATTGGTCTGGCTTTTCAGGTTCAAGACGATATTTTAGATGTGACGACTAGCACCGATACCCTTGGCAAACCTGCTGGCAGCGATGAAAAATTAGACAAATCTACCTATGTGAAATTGATGGGTGTCGAAGACGCGACCAGCTATGCGCAATCGCTATTTAATGATGGACGTGCAGCCATCATTCGTGAACTGAGTCTTTATGAATCAAGCGGTAGCGAGCTTGGCAATGACGCAAACAACGATGCTTTACTGGCATTAATAGAATGGCTATGGGCACGTAAAAAATAGCCAAAAATTTAATCATCAAAGAACGGCAGTGAGTGGTCAACATGGACAGTAACCCTATCCCGTGTATCTACCTTGGCACTGGCGGCTATAGCGATACCGACTTACTCGGTACGCTGTATCCAACTGGCACCAAAAAAACGGACTTCTTACGCGAGTACGCCAAGCAATATAGTGCAGTAGAAATCAACAGTACCTTTTATGCCCCTATCGGACAGAAAGCCTTTACAGGTATGGTCAATAAAGCCTATGCCGAAGCGAATAGCCAATTGAAATTTGCCGTCAAGCTTCATCAAGACTTCACTCATGCGCGTAAAGGTACTGCCGAACACGCGCAAGCATTTTTAAATGCCCTATCCCCGCTTATCGAAGCCAATGCTCTAGCGCCACTACTATTACAATTTCCCCATGGCTTTGATCGTACTCGTGAGCATCGTCTATATTTGGCTAATCTCGTTAGTTGGTTCAAAGACTATCCACTCGCCATTGAGTTCCGTCATAATGGCTGGCATACGCCGCAAGTGGTCGATAGCTTCGTCAAGCAAGGTTTGATTTGGTGTAGCGTTGATTATCCCAAAGTCAGCGGTCTACCGCCATCACGATTGATATTTACCGAGCGAACTGGCTATCTACGGATGCATGGTAATAATCTGAACTGGTGGGATGCGATGAGTGCTGCTGACCGTCATGATTATCGCTACAGTGAAGCTGAGATGAATGACTGGGCGCAAGCGATTGCCAATCAGCATCAGCATTTTGATACGCTCTATATTTTCTTTCAAAATACCGTTAATGCGCATGCTTATTATAATATTGCGATGTTGAGGGAAGCGTTGGGTAAGTTTGGGTTTGAGGTGTTGTAGCACTACTCCCCACGCTGTATATCAGAGGGTTTAACTAACTCTAGTTTAGATGAAAATCTATATTTTTAGGTTATTGTAGCTTCTTAGAAACATAGTAGAAAAGTTAGCTTGGGAACTTAAATCCACCCTTTTACTGCTGTAAAAAGCTGCCATTTATCACTATAGTAAAGAGTCGTTCTTATGAGAAAAAACCTTATAGTGTTTTTAGGATTAGGTACAATTTCTTTTATTCTTATTATATATTTATTTCTGATAAACCCTAATGTAGCGAATATTATCGACGTAGATAGTGAAAATAATCAGCAAAAAGCCTACAAAGCTTTTGGTTTAGAAGAAGAGGATATGGGCATACACTACATCAAATTATCTAACCTAATAGAATCTGAAAGAAACGAAGCCTTAACTGCATTAAAAAATTTGAAAACTACTGGCAGCCTTAGTGGTGGCATACAGACAACAGAGTTTGATGAGACAATGATTGGTGAGGCTAAGAATAACTTCCAAGCCCTAGATGAAGATATCAATAAAGCTAAATATAAATTAACATTCGAGCCAGTTCTCTTAGATAATTTTTATAATAGTAAGTTGGTAGGTTTGAATAGCTCTGGCATATTAGCTAATAACAAATACAATATATTTTATCAGGTCTACGATATCAATAATGGTCAATCTGTTATTGAGCTCACAGAACATTATATACCTAAAAACGGTTCCGTCAGGCTAACAGTGATTGAGGATTTCTTGAACGATAAAGTCAATGATAAGCCTGCAAGACTAGAAAGCCTATATTCTGATAGACAAGAGCTTTTATACAATTTTAGCTGGCAAAATAACCAACGCTATTATGAATTAAATACTAAAAAGCTATCATTAATTTCTGTAAGAGAAATCGCAAACTTCATTGATTTAAGTTCCACTAAAATACAACTATTAGATGAGAAAGAACCTAACTAATTAGACAATCCCAAAAGAGCCATTTTTTATATAAATCCAAACCAAAAAAAGGACACCTCTCAGCGTCCTTTTTTATTAATCAAATACTTAGTGGTTAAAGATTACTCTTCAACACCAGCATCTTGACCTTTATATTTAGCGTTTGCGTAGTCCCAGTTCACTAGTTTGTCTAGGAACGTGTCAACATAGTCAGGACGACGGTTACGATAATCGATGTAGTACGCATGTTCCCATACGTCACAAGTCAATACTGCGATTTGGTCATGTGCAAGTGGTGTGTCAGCGTTAGCGGTTTTGGCGATAGACAATTTGCCACCGACTTTATCAGCGACTAGCCATGCCCAACCTGAACCGAACTGAGTCAATGCTGCATTTTTGAACTCTTCGCGGAACTTATCATAGCTACCGAAGTCTTCTTCGATTTTAGCTTTTAGATCGCCAGTAGGTTCGCCGCCGCCATTGGTTGGCGTCATGCAGTTCCAATAGAACGTGTGGTTCCATACTTGGGCTGCTTGGTTGAACATACCTTGCTTGCTGTCATCTTTAGCAGTCGCTACGATAATTTCTGGCAATGTTTTGTCTTCCAGACCAGAACCTGGTAGCAATTCGTTGAGCTTAGTCACGTAGGCATTGTGATGCTTGTCGTGATGATACTCTAGCGTCTCGGCGCTGATATGTGGCTCTAGTGCATCTTTTGCGTATGGTAGCTCTGGTAAAGTAATGTTTGACATAGTTATTTTATCCTTGCTGTTTTTAGCCGTCATTTTATAAAAACTCATTATAGAGACTGAATTTTACGCTATTTTTACATGATAAAAAACACGATAAAATAACGGACTAAATTGGCTGAGTTTATTGTTTGAAATGAATGTTATTGCTTAATACCGTTTATTGTTTAACACAGTATCACGTATTATTATGAATCCAAAATTAACTTACTTTTGTTACAGTTTGCTCAAAAGCCAAGTGCTTGACTTTATAAGCATTTATTAACTTAACATTCACAAGCCATAAGATATCATTCACGGTAGCTTGGCGGCTATTATAGCAACAGTGGTGACAAATATCAGTTACCAAATGTTATGGATAACACTGTTAGTATAGCCTTTGGTTGTCTATAGACTAAGCGCAGAATGCCTTAGCATGCCAATCGTGCTAGGCACTTAGCTGACTGATAAACTGATGAAATTGTCATTAAGAAATAGCTATAATTTAAAAACCGACCATACTTTCGATAATGATACTTTCACTAATCATATTCTTAATAATGAAATAACGGAATAACCCTATGAGCACCACGAATACCTCACGATCATCCACCCAATCGACTCCTGATAATCAATGGGTGCTCGCCAGTAATAATAAAGGCAAACTGGCTGAGTTTAAAAGGCTGTTTGCCGAGGCAGATTTGGATGTGACGATCATCCCGCAAGGTCAGCTTGATATCGAAGATGCAGTTGAGGATGGGCTAAGCTTCGTAGAAAACGCTATTATTAAAGCGCGTCATGCAAGCCGTATCAGCGGAATGCCTGCGATTGCTGATGATTCAGGACTATGTGTGCCAGTATTAGGTAACGCACCGGGCATCTACTCTGCTCGCTATGCTGGTGAGCATGGTAATGATGGTAAAAACAACATCAAGCTCATCGCTGACTTGCAGCCTATTCGTACTGAGCACGCGAGCGAGCCTATTAAAGGGTTATTTGTTTGCGTACTGGCGATGGTTCGCCATGCTGATGATCCGCTACCGATTATCGCGCAAGGTCTGTGGCAGGGTGAGATATTAGAGACAGCGCATGGTGACGGCGGTTTTGGTTATGATCCGCTGTTTTGGTTGCCAGAGTTGCAAGCTAGCGCCGCGAGCTTAAGTGCTGCTGATAAAAATAGCATTAGTCATCGGGGGCAAGCGATTCAGCAATTATTGACGCAGTTGCCGTTGTAGATAACCCTTAAATCTTATAGTGGATTCAATTTATTCCTTTAGCTATTAATGCTAATACAAGAAAGTCGAGCACAGAGATACAAATCGTAGTTTAAGCGAGATTGACGATGTAGCAGATTCAAAGGGAATTAACGATAAAGAGATAATTTTTACTTTAATAAACAGATAGATTATACTGTTCTACTTTTAAAATTTTGTTGAAAGCCGTTATTTGTCTGTATAATTCACCAAAAAGCGTTATTATGCGGTGCATTAACGGTTTATGATTGATATCTGATAGCGCCTATTACTAAGATAACCGTTTCACATTTTAGTATCAGTCAGCGCCAGTGGTGACCAAAGGCGATTGCTCAAGGTACTGACTTTGACATTGCGCGCTATCGCTATCCCCTATTTATTCCAACGGCAACCCATGGTACACGCCCGTAATTTGAGGCACGGTTTGTCTATTACCATTTAACCCTAAGTACTATTTAATCAAACGTACTATTTAATCCTAAAGGTGTAATTAACATGGCTACAGATTTACAAGTCACAACCAACAAGCTATCTAATAAAGAAACCCAATTGACAGTTAAAGTACCTGTCGAAAAAATTCAAAACAAAGTCGAAGGTCGTATTCGCCAAGTTGCGAAAACTGCCAAGATTGACGGTTTCCGTAAAGGTAACGTCCCTATGTCACACATCCGCTCTCAGTACGGTGCTGGCATTCAACAAGAAGTTATCAACGATGTGATCCGTGATACCGTTTTTGAAGCGATCAAATCTGAAGACATCCGCGCGGTTGGTATGCCTAACATCGACGACGTAAAACTTGAAGATGATTTCTTGGTTTATCAAGCCACTGTTGAAATCTTCCCAGAAGTAGACGTGCAAGGTATCAATGAGATCGAAGTTGAACGTCACACGGCTAAAGTAAGCGAAGAAGACGTCAACACTATGATCGAAAACCTTCAAAAGCAACGTGAAGAATTCGTTGAGAAAAAAGGTAAAGCGGACAAAGGCAATCAAGTAACTTTTGACTTTGAAGGCTCTATCGATGGCGAAAAATTCGAAGGCGGTTCTGCTGAAGACTTCAAACTGGTTATCGGTAGCAACCAGATGATTCCTGGTTTTGAAGCGGGTATCAAAGGCATGAAAGCTGGCGAAGAGAAAGTTATCGACGTCACTTTCCCAGAAGATTACCAAGCTGAAAACTTAGCGGGTAAAGAAGCTCAGTTCAAAATCAACGTAAAATTGGTTGAAAAATCTAAGCTACCAGAAATCAACGAAGAGTTCCTTGAGCTATTCGGCGTGAAAGAAGGCGGCGTTGAGAAGTTGAAAGAAGACGTTCGCAAAAACATGGAACGCGAAATCAAAAACGCTGCGCGTAGCCAAGTTAAGCAAGCGACTTTTGACGCATTGCTAGAAAAGAACGAATTTGACGTACCAAACGCCATGCTAGAGCAAGAAATCGAGCGTCAGCGCAATATGATGATGCAACGTTTTTCTCAGCAGTTCGGTGCCAATGCTGATAGCTTCGATAAAGACATGCTACCAAATGAGCTATTTGAAGAGCAAGCGCTACGTGCTGCCCGTCTTGGCATCATCGTTGCTCGCGTTATCGATACCAAAGGCTTAGAAGTCGATCAAGAACGCGTTGAAACCTTCATCAAAGAAGCCGCTGAAAACTACGAAGATCCAAGCGAAGTAATCGAGTATTACACCAATGACAAGCAGCAGCGCGCGAACATTGAGTCTGTGGTACTAGAAGACCAAGTAGTTGATTATTTAATCGAGCAAGGTAAAGTAACTGACAAAGAAGTTAGCTACCAAGACTTGCTAGCTGCACAGCAACAACAGCAGCAAGGCATGTAATTTAGTGAGATAACTTAGCAATTTGCCATTGAATGGCAAATTGCTAATCTCAATCTAAACATGCTCTAACATAATGCTCTAACGCAATGCTCTAACATATGTGTTAGGGCATTTTTATTGGGGATTTATATGCTATCTTTATGGACAGTTTATCAACAAGCCCCTTGATAAATGGTTACAGACGCCTTATTAATAGTGAGTCAATCATTTTATTAATAGCACTCATGTTATAAATAGAAAATTATTTTTCACATGAAAAAGTTACTATTGCCTCAATAAAAAAGTTACCATTAGCTCAATTATTTTTAGCGATATCTGGCGCTTATTATTTCAGCCAGCGAATATTATTAAAAAGCGGCAACATCTAGCATGATGAGCAGCCATACAAGCGTAGCCGCTCGCTAGCTTCAATCCCTTTATTTTATGTACTTATAAACAGGACATCTTTATGACAGATTATGATCGCATCACTGCCAACCCACATTTTGATATGCTGATGAGTGCGCACAATGACGCACAAGGCATGCAATATACCCAAAGCGCCCCTCAAGCTGCGCATGCAGCATTAGTGCCAATGGTCGTTGAACAATCCTCTCGTGGTGAACGCTCGTTTGATATTTTCTCGCGTCTATTGCGTGAGCGCGTTATCTTTTTGACCGGTCAAGTCGAAGACCACATGGCCAATCTGATTGTTGCACAGTTGCTATTTTTAGAAGCGGAAAACCCTGATAAAGACATCCACTTGTATATCAATTCACCAGGCGGCTCAGTGAGTGCAGGCTTGGCAATCTTTGATACCATGAACTTTATCAAACCTGAAGTATCGACCATCTGTATGGGCGGCGCTTATAGCATGGGCTCGTTCTTGCTCGCGGCTGGTCAAAAAGGCAAACGTTACTCTCTTGCCAATGCTCGTGTCATGATTCATCAGCCTTCAGGCGGCGCGCAAGGTCAAGCAACCGATATCGAAATTAATGCGCGTGAAATTCTAAAAACGCGTGCCCGTTTAAATGAGATTTTGGCAGAACGTACTGGTCAACCATTAGAGAAAATTGAAAAAGACGTTGAGCGTGACTTTTGGTTAGATGCGAAAGAAGCCAAAGAATACGGTCTGGTTGATGAAGTATTAGAGCGCCGCCCTACTTCTTTATAATTACCGCATAAGAGCAAAAGCTTTGATGGGCATCAAAAGCCTGAGCGTTATACGTTTTGGCTTTGATGTAAAAAATCAAAATATTTGTAAGTTTTAAATTTTAGGAGCGCCTTTTATGGCAGAAGATAACACCCCGCATTGCTCGTTTTGCGGCAAAGCCAAAAGCGATGTACAGCAGCTGATTGCCGCTGACGATGCCAATATCTGTAATGAATGTATTGAGCTATGTACCGATTTAATCGCTGATAGCGCTGAAGATGGCGATGATGACAGCGACATTGATACGTCTTGGGTCAATAAAAAACTACCAACGCCAAAAGAGCTGCGTGCCAAGCTTGACGAATACGTCATTGGACAAGACGCTGCTAAAAAAGCCTTAGCAGTTGCCGTTTATAACCATTATAAGCGCCTAAAAGTTAGCCAAACCTTAGCCAATGACAGCAAAAAAGCGAAGATTGGCGCTGACGATGCCATGGTTGAATTGGCTAAGAGCAATATCTTGCTGATTGGCCCAACGGGTTCTGGTAAGACCTTACTGGCGCAAACCTTGGCTCGTCTACTGGATGTGCCTTTTGCGATGGCCGATGCGACGACCTTGACCGAAGCAGGTTATGTCGGTGAAGATGTCGAAAACATCGTGCAAAAGCTACTACAAGCATCAGATTATGATGTCAGTAAAGCAGAGCAAGGCATCATCTATATCGATGAGATTGATAAAATCAGTAAGAAAGGCGACAACCCGTCTATCACCCGTGATGTGTCAGGCGAAGGCGTACAGCAAGCGTTGCTAAAGCTTATCGAAGGTACGGTCGCTGCCATTCCGCCACATGGTGGTCGTAAGCATCCACAGCAAGAGCTGATCCAAGTTGATACGAGTAACATCTTAATCATCGTCGGCGGGGCGTTTGCCGGTCTTGATGCGGTTATTCAGCAGCGTACCGAAAAAGGCGGTATTGGCTTTAACGCCGATGTCAGCTCAAAAGATGATAGCAAACGCAGCTCAGAATTACTGCAACAAGTAGAGCCTGAAGATTTGATTAAATTTGGTCTCATTCCTGAGCTCATCGGTCGTCTTCCTGTTCTCGCTGCGCTCACAGAGCTGGACGAGGACGCATTGGTTCAGATATTGACAGAACCAAAAAATGCCTTGGTTAAGCAATATAAGTATCTATTCGATATGGAAGGCGCTGACATTAGCTTTACCAAAGAAGCGCTCGATGCGATTGCCAAAAAAGCCATGGCGCGTAAGACTGGTGCTCGTGGTTTGCGTTCTATCGTTGAAAATGCGCTCCTTGAGACTATGTACGAGTTGCCTTCGATGAAAAACGCCAAGACTGTCATCGTCGATGAGCAAGTGATTAATGAAGGTAAAACACCTGAAATTATCTTTTCTACCGACGACTCAGAGCAAATAGCGATAGATGCTTAGCGGTTGTTATCAGCTTTATTAAAACTGTCATTGAAGTAAAGGCGTCTAGCATATCTTATACTAGACGTTTTTTTATGGCTGCTCACTTATAATTTTTTTATGACAGCCAATGTATGGATAAAGTGACAGCGGCGTCTATCAATCGTTTACAGCTAAAACCACAAAGCATGCTAAGGTAAATGTGCTACCAACACCTATCACTGATGAAACAAAGGACTGTTTATCATGCTTAACAATGTTACTTCTATCGCAACCTCATTACGTCAACACTTGCCTTTTCATACCACGATAGACCAAGATATTACTCCTTATTACCATAATCGTGTCGCGGCTATTACGGGTGCTGGCTCTGGTATGGGGCGCGAGTTAGCTATTCATTTGGCAAAGATGGGCTGCCACGTGGCGCTCTCTGATATCAACGCGGCGCAACTGGCACAGACCAAAGAATTGCTGGTCGGTTATAATATAAAAGCGACTATGACGGTGCTTGATGTCTCAGACAATAAAGCCGTGGAAGCGTGGGCAGATAGCGTCATGGCAGACCATGGCAAAGTGAACTTCATCTTTAATAATGCAGGCGTGGCGCTATATTCGACCGTAGAAGGCAGTAGTATTAGCGAGCTTGAATGGGTGATGGACATCAATTTTTGGGGTGTGGTCTATGGCACCAAGGCATTTTTGCCATTGATTAAAAATAGTGTCAAACAAAGCGAATCGACGAATGGCAGCAAAAAAAACAGATCGCGCCAATTTAACGAGCATGGTCACATCATTAATATCTCAAGCCTGTTTGGCTTGACTGCGCAGCCGTCACAATCTGCGTATAACGCCAGTAAATTTGCTGTACGCGGCTTTACTGAAAGCTTGCGTCAAGAGCTAGATATTCAGCGCTGCGGTGTGTCAGCGACCTGCATCCATCCCGGCGGTATTAAAACCAATATTGCCAATAGTGCCCGTGGTAATGACAGTATCAATGATATTGGCATGCGTACTGGCCCCAAAGCCATTCAGAGCTTTAATAAATTCCTGAAATTTGATGCAAGCAATGCCGCTTTGATTATTTTGCAGGCTGCCGCGACCAATCAACCGCGCTGTCTGATTGGCAATGATGCCAAAATAATCGACGCGGTACAGCGTGTCTTTCCAGCGACATACAGTCAAATATTGAACGATGTCCATACGCTCTCTCGTAAGCTCAAACCACGCCGCCATAAAAAGTCAAGCACGCCAAAATAGTATGTTTTAAAAATCACTACCCACAAAAAAGCGCTTAAATATTGATAATATTTAAGCGCTTTTTTGATCGATAGAATTTCAATACTGTCTTTCAATATCGTTCTTCATACGGTATGAAATTAATTCATATCACTCTAAAGCCAAAACACTTTATCTATTTATATACTTTAAGTATTTAATATTTGGTACAATTATGTTTCTAGCAACTTACAGATTGATGTCTCATTCAGATTTTTTGCGCAAAAATTAAGATTACTTCTGTCATTTTGACAGCTAAATTATCATAAAAATATATTATTACATATTATTTTTGATAATAAGGATATTCCAATGAAAATACTTTTAAGGGTCAAACCCTCTTCCTCCGTTTTACTGGCTGCTATCTTTGCTATTGGTGCGGTTAGCCTGTCAGGCTGTAGTGAATCAGATACCAAGGCTGTCGACCGTGTCGAAGAAGCTGAAGCATTAGCCCGCGTTAAGTCACTTGAGGCACGTGCCGCAGAAATTAAAGACGAGATGGCTGCAAATCCAAGCGCCAAACTGACCGTTAGCATGCCAGATGAGTCCACTATTCCAGATGATGAGTTTGGCGCAGCAGTACGTCGCGGCTTACAAATCGCCAATCATACTTATAAAGAAATGCCTGATAATGTCGGCAACCAGTTGAATTGTACCAGCTGTCACTTGGGTAACGGCTCAGAGGCTTACGCGGCGCCTTGGAATGGTATGCCGGGCATTTATCCTATTTATCGGTCACGTGCTGGTCGCGTTAATTCAATACAAGAGCGCATCAATGGCTGTTTTGAACGCTCAATGAATGGCAAAGCGCTTGACTTAGGTTCAGATGATATGAATGCGATGGTGTCTTATATGAGCTGGCTATCACAGGGTTTGCCTTATGGTGTCTCGCCTGAAGGTCGCGGTTTTGTTAAGGTAGACAAAACTTTAGAGCCAAATACGGACAATGGTAAAAAGCTGTTTGCTGAAAAATGTAGCGTTTGCCATGGTGAAAACGGCGAAGGTCAATATAACGACGATGGCACTTATATCTATCCAGCAGTAGCTGGAGACAAGTCCTTCAACGATGGCGCAGGTATGGCGCGAACTTATACAGCAGCTGCCTTTATCAAGGGCAAAATGCCGTTTGGTCAAGGTAACTCGCTTAGTGACCAAGAAGCGGTCGATATTGCCGCTTACTTTACCCATCTGCCGCGACCTATCAAAGCCAACAAAGACAAAGATTGGCCCAATGGTGATGCCCCTAAAGATGTACGCCGCTAGTTTTAAGCACCTTTAAAAATTGCCATAAAAAAGCCCAGCTACTTAAATAGCTGGGCTTTTTTATTATGGATAGTTAGGACAATTTGCGTCCTTTATCTTTAATTTAAGGCAATTTCATATCACCATCAACCAGCCAGCCCACGCGGCGCATCACATGAGCGACCACCCCTGCAATTAGGGCAGGTAATACAAACATCAACAGGATAATCGCTGTCCATAATTGACCCGTACTCATGATGTCTTGTGACGCTTCAATCACTCCAAATACGCCGACCAATCCAGCGGTACCCATACCTGCACCCGTTGCTGTACATGCCAGTCCAAAACCTACGGTCGCAATAGGACCAACGATGGCGCTGGCAATCACAGCAGGCAATAACACCAGCGGTTTTTTTAACACATTAGGAATCTGTAGCATACTGGTGCCCAGACCTTGAGATATTACGCCACTGACGCCGTTGTCTTTAAAGCTTGCAACGGCAAAGCCAATCATGTGTGCCGCACAGCCTACTACTGCTGCCCCGCCTGCTACGCCACCAAGCCCAATTGCGATACAAATGGCAGCGCTGGACGTTGGCAATGTCAATAAAATACCCACTACCACTGCAATCACAATACCCATTAACAGAGGCTGTAACTCAGTGGCCGCTTGAATACCTTGACCAATGGCAGCGACCGCAGCGACGATAGGTGGATTCAATAGGGCGCAAACTGCTAATGCTACCGCGCATACCAATAAAGGAACCAATAGAATATCAAGCTTGGTTTTGCCAGCGACCCAAGTACCAGCACGATAAGCAAATACCGAGGTCAAATACGCCCCTATCGGATTGCCCGGTAAGGCGGCAAAGGTCGCAGGTCCGCCTACTTGGGGCATAAATAACGTCCCTGCCATTAATGCTTCAGAGTGTGCGCCAAGCATACCCGCCACCAAGCAGCTGAGCATGACGAGCGTCGGTGCTTTAAGATAATAAGCGATCCCTACTCCGATACCTGCACCCATTAGTACTGAGGCAAGCTTGCCCACCGCAACCAATGCGGGCAAATCTAACCAGCCACCGATTTGCGAGATGATTAGACCAGCAATCAATGTGACAAATAGCCCTAAAGCCATGCCAGTAAACGCATCAATAAAATACTTTTGGAAAAATGCTTTAATAAAGCTGGTAGGCGGTGTTGCTAAATGAGAGACAGTCATAGCCACGCTCTTTATAAAATTTTTGATGAAAGGTAATAAACCAACAGAAAAAATAACTTTGCTAAAAATTAGAGATAAAAAAAACGTCATTGCGACGCTTTTTTTATTATTCATAAGGAACTAAAACTGCTATCAAATAGCGCAACTTAACGACGCTGTTCAACGATGATGGAATCAATACCATTATTCTGTAGGCGCTGCTGAGCAGTGGTTACTGCTTGGCGATTATTCATCGGGCGAGAAATAACCTGATAAATTGGCAAACCATTACCCGTCGTATTCTTAACCACTCTAGCGTCTACACCTGCCATCAACACTTGGGCACGGCGGCGATCTGCTTCATCCGCATCACCAAAGCTGTTGATCTGCAAAATGTAAGTTGCCGCAGGTTTTGCAGCCTGAACGCTAGCAGTACCTGCGCCTGCATTATTGGTGGACGTATTATTGCTACTAGTAGGCGTCGATCCATCATAGGTCGCGTCTTCTTCAACGATCACAATGTCATCGCCGCTATTACTGGTAGCAGCGCTATTGCCACGACTGGGCGCAATCACTGTATTTTCAGAGATACCAAAGTTACCAGTATCATCATTGCGACTGGCTGAGCCATCCTCAGGTTGAGTCACCACCACATCAGGCTCAAAGGCGCTGATATCCCCTATGCGATCATTGCCTGTCTCAGCAATATCTTCATCAGGAATAGTCGCCATCTCTTGATTGGGCAAAATATCATAGAACTCATAATCACCATTATCAGTATCAGTGTCGACACGTGGCTGTACCTGACGATCAGGATCATTACCAGCGGTGCTGTCAGCGGGACTGAAATCAAATAATGGTGACAAGTATATAAATACCCCTATCATAAGGGTCAATACAGCCCCGACAAACATCCACAATAAGCCTGATACGCTACTTGTTTTGCGTTTTTCAGTCGCACCTTTAGGTTTTTTGGCTAGCATGGATCTGGTTCTCCCTACTGAATCTAACTATCATCAAATTATGGCTGGCAGTCATCTATACTCATACTACATGTTAGAAAGTTACTATATACTAGAAAAAAACTACATGCTAGATGGTGCCGACAACCCTAACAAACTAAGACCATTGGCCAATACTTGACGTACGGCTTTAGACAAACGCAAACGGGCTTGCATCAAATCCATCTCATCCGAGCTTGGTGTCTCACCTGAGGTCAAACTCACTGGCAAAATGCGATTGCTGTCATACCAACCATGAAATAGCGCTGCCAACTCTTTAAGATAGTTGGTCAAGACATGTGGCTCATAACCCGTCGCGGCGCGTAATAATGTCGCTGGATATCCTGCTAATAATTTAATCAGCTCGTCTTCGTTTGGTGCGCTAAGTAAGTTTTGATGTTCTAAACCAATCGCATCGTCTACCACAAGACCACTATTTTGTAGTTTTTCTAATACTCGGCAAACACGAGCATGCGCGTATTGAATGTAATACACTTGATTGTCTTTGCTTTGTGATTTAGCCAGCTCCAAATCAAAATCAATATGCACTTCAGGCTTACGGGCGACATAATAAAAACGTGCGGCGTCGTTACCAACTTCGGTACGTAAATCACGCAGGGTGACAAATTGACCTGAGCGCGAGGACATTTGCACTTTTTCACTGCCACGCCATAGTGCAACAAATTGCACAAGCACCACATCTAAACGCTCAGCATCGATACCAAGCGCCAATAAAGCGGCTTTTACGCGTGGCACATAACCATGGTGATCGGCACCCCAAACATTGACCACTTTATCAAAACCGCGATCAAATTTGTTTTTGTGATACGCAATATCAGAGGCAAAATAAGTAGATTGACCATTGGCACGGCGCACAACACGGTCTTTTTCATCACCAAAATCGGTTGATTTAAACCAAATATTACCGTCTTTTTCGTATAGGTAGCCTTTTTCATCTAAGGTCTGTAAGACTGGCTCAATATCGCTATCAATAGACCGTTCGCTAAACCAGCACTCGTAGCGCACACCAAAGTCATTTAAGTCATCTTTGATATCGGCTAAAATACTGCTCAATGCCGCATTTAAAAACAGCTCATAGCCCTCACCAAGCAAGGCTTTACTGTTGGCAATCAAGCCATCAATATGCGCTTCTTTGTCACCTGATAGCAGTGTTTTTTCGCCGTCCGCATTGATCTCAAACTCAGCATCTGCTGGCACATCTTTAGCGATTGCTGCAAAGCTATGAACGTAATGATCGCCGTGTTGCGCTTTTAACGTTTGGGCGATGTCACTGACATAATCACCTTGATAACCATTGACTGGGAAGATTATTTGCTCGCCATTGGTTTCCAGATAACGCAAATAGGTACTGGTCGCCAAGATGTCCATCTGCCGACCCGCATCGTTGACATAATACTCACGCGTGACGTCATAACCAATCGCTTCCAGCAGGTTTGCCACGCTCATACCGAACGCTGCACCGCGACCATGCCCAACGTGCAAACTTGACGTTGGATTGGCAGAGACAAACTCAACCTGAATTTTTTGCCCGTCAAACTGATCGCTTAAACCGAAGCGATCTTGCAATGCAAAGATATCATCTAATACCGCAAATTTGGCTTCCGCATTTAAGAACACGTTAATAAAGCCTGGACCTGCGATTTCTAGTTGGCGAATGTCTTGGTTTTCAGGCAGCGCATTGACGATTTTTTCGGCAAGCTGTCGTGGATTGACCTTGGCAGCTTTGGCAGCTGTCAGCGCGATATTACTGGCGAAATCACCATGGCTTAAGTCTTTAGTACGGGTGATTTGGCTATTATTTTGCCAATCGCTTGGTAGCGTGCCATCTGCTTGTAGGGTTTGAATCGCATCGTTAAATAGTGATGCAAGTGTATCAATTTGGGCTTGTGACATAAGGATTTGAACTCAGTTAAATAAACAACAAAAACGGTATAAAAATGTGGCGAATGCGAGCAGCCAATAACTGCCTATTATAATAGCGACCGACATTGCAGGGGATAAAATAATACAAAAAAGATAAGTAACCTGTAAATATAACAATCTTTGCTCTGCATTGCACCATTTGCACCAAAATTAGCACTAAAATCTTACGGTTATGACAGTTAACACTGATAATTTAGGTGACTAGGGCGTGTCCTCATTTTAAAAATGGTAATAAACATGAGATAAATTGCTGTCAAGCAAGGAAAATAGCGCAAATAATATCGAGATATTGATAAGCTATTTAACGATGTTTGGCAAAATTTAGCCATTTTTAGCCCATTTAGAGGTTAATCGATTGAATTGAAGACACGCTCTAACAGGTGTTGTCTGTGCTTTCACTCACGATAAGTCAGATTAAAATATTTTAAATAGATCAGCATTTAGCGCTGTTACCGATCAGTCAGCCCTGCAAATTGTAGCGTTACTGTTGTCTCATACTTAGCAGCAGTTTATACCTGCTCGCTTCCGCGTTATAATAACGGTTTGTATTGCTGCCTGCTTTTTTCTGACTTATTTTATGGATTACTGCTTATATCATGAATGGTGATACTTCATTTTGAAGGCAATTATTATCAAAAGATCCATAAAATAATAGAAATAAATAAAGACGGCGTTACTACTTTATAGGATTATGCCATGTTTGCTATTGCTGCCAGTACAGTTACCAGTTGGGGATTGTATGTTTTACTACCCATATTCATCGCCTTCTTATTTTTTATTATGTGGGATATCTCTAAAGAATCTCAAGCTGGGCGCGCGGGTACATTTTGGATTTTCTTAGCACTAGGCGCAGGGTTTGTGGGCTTCTTACTCAAGCTATTGTTGGAAGTCGCTTTTAAAAGGTGGTTGATATAATTTTTATATAATTAAGCCGTGTCTTCACTGTCAATGATAGGTAATAAATAACTCGCCTATCACTGTAAATAGACGGTTAAATAATCAATTAAAAAAATGCATGGCTCATGACGGCTTCACTTTATAGTGTGTCAATCATTCCTATCAGAATATCACTCACTGAGCCTTGCTACCATTTTTTACGACTTCACTCACGTAAGTTGGTAACCCCCACGCACCACCAGCAAAACCGCGACACATTCCTGAGCTGGAATCTTCCGATTTGGCAAATGTTTGACCATTCCAAACCCATATCGCATGATTCCAGCAATCACCAACCCCTCGATCTTTATGGGTGGCCCAAATCTCGCCATCAGAATAGTCATTGCCTGCCGTAGTGATCAGTTTTGGCTTGCTTGGTTTGTCATGATTAATAAGCCAATAACCTGAACTCTCATTATAGGCGCCTTGCCAGCACAGGTGGCTAGCAAGCGTATGGGTGGCATCTACGGGTGTAAACGTCCAATCCAGTCTATCGACACCATACTCTTGCATTCGTTGATACACTTCGGTTTTTGGATTAATCAGCTCACAGTCTCCCATATCATCTTCAGAGCCTATAAGCTCCTTGGCATCAATATCGATCCACTTATTTATATTCGCTTGAAAATAGGCCCACTTTGACGAATCCAGTTGCTTGTTGTCAGCATAGGCATATGCTTTTTTAATCACAGGCTTCGCTTTAGCAGATTTGGGTATTTGCTTACTAGCGTGGTTTTTACTCACCAATGCTATTGGCGTGCCTACTCTGCCTTGCACCTCATCAAGTTTTAGCAGCACGGCACTCATGCCTTTGTCACTAATAGACCAATTTTTATCACCTGCTCTTATCTCTATCTTAGTATTTTGACGCGAATGACTTAGAAGCTGCTGAGTTTGTTTGGCGGTTAAATCGTACGCAGAACCATCAGCATCTGGTTGTAGCATGCCTTGGTTTTTGCCATTTAACCACAGTTCAGCACTATGGTAGGTTTTGTCTGAGGTTTGTGATAAAAACTGGATTTGGGCAATCGGCAAAGCTTTTTTGGGTATGACGGTTAATAAAATAGAAGCTGGCGTATCGAATATACTCTCATCTGCATAACCTGCTGCGCGACAAGTCAATGTATTATCACAAACCACTTGCCAATCATTTTTAACAAACCCCCAACCTTCAAATGGTGTACCATAGGCAGCATGAGCTGATATGGACGTCAATGGCAGCAAGCCCATCATAGCGCTGAGCAAAATCGTTATTTTTTTCACTACCCATTTTCCTTATGAGTGATACAGTACGCACGCGCTACTTTTTTGCAATCAAAGTTGCACGCATCGGCGCAGGATACCCTTCCATGGTTTTAGTCGAGTCATTAGGATCTAAGAAGTCGGCTAGCGAATGATAAGTCATCCACTCAGTTTTACGTTGTTCCTCAATCGAAGTCACTGCTACATCGACGCAGCGTACCTCTGAGAATCCAGCTTTTTCTAGCCAGCCTATCAATGCCGCCACTGATGGTAAAAAATACACATTATTCATCTGGGCATAGCGGTCGTGTGGCACCAGTACGGTATTGGCATCACCTTCGATAACCAAGGTTTCAAGCACCAGCTCACCGCCTTTGACCAACTGCCCTTTAAGCTGTTGTAAATGCTCAAACGGCGATTGGCGATGATAGAGCACACCCATACTAAATACGGTGTCAAATAATTGGCTATGCTCGGGCAATGCTTCAAGTGGTACGGGGATATAATGCGTTTTATAGCTATCAGCTGCACCGACAAAATGACGAATCGCCATAAACTGATGATAAAACAAGCAAGACGGATCAATGATAATGACCGTATCCGCGCCAGCGCCAGCCATACGCCAGCCGTGATAGCCAGAGCCACCGCCTACATCCAATACGCGACGACCTTTTAAATTACCCAAATGCGGTGCGACTCTTTGCCACTTCCAATCACTGTGCCATTCGGTATCAATCAATATTGGCGCGGCTTGTTGGTCTTCATTCTGACCACTATCAATTTGATTTTCGAGCTGACCACCAATCTGAAAAGGTCCTTTACGCCACGGCATCAGCTGTTTTAATAATGCCATTGTTTGTTTGCGCTGAGACTCACTAAGATTTGCCTCAATCGTCAGGACATCACTGTTTAGATCGACATTATTGACGGTTAATGTTGGCAAACGAGCGACTGACGCTTGATAAGCAGGTGCATGCGCGTAGTTGGCTTTGTCCTTGATATCATTTAACCATGTTGGCAAGCGCGTAAGCCATTCATAAGCACTCGGCTGCTGCTGGGCTAACTCAAACAAGGTTAAATATAATTCGCGTTCGGCGTGGGTGATAGTTTCGTTAAGCATAAAAGCAGGTTACCGTATTGATCAAAAAAACTGTGTTAAAAATAAGGATTATTTAAACGCCACAATAGACACAAAGTTTAAAAACTGAAACCATGTGAGATGCCGCTGAAAGCCAACGTCATTCAAACGTGCATGATGCTCATCTAATGTATCAGTGATAAGGACGTTTTCTAGTGCATTACGTTTACCACTGATTTCCATCTCGCTATAACCATTGGCACGCTTGAAGTCGTAATAACGCTCAACCAACCATGCATCATATTGCTCATCAAAAGCATGGGTTTTTTCAGTTAATACCAGTATCCCACCTTCACTTAACGCTGCATAAATTTTCTCTAATACTGCGACTCTATCGGCAGCTGGCAAAAACTGTAGCGTTAAGTTCAAAATCACCATATCGCAGGGTTCAAGTTCCACATCGCGAATATCAGCGGTAATCACTTCGATGTCATGTGCAGGATAATTGTCACTCAGTAGCGTGGTCGCTTCGGTCGTCATCGCTGGTGAGATATCAATCGCTTTAATCTGCAAATCTTGCGGCTCAAACTCGCCTGCCAAGGTCATACTTGCTGCGCCCAGTGAACAGCCCAAATCATACACTCGACTGACGCGCTGACCACTATCGCTCTGTTGACGATACTTACAGTGACGACGGGCAAATATGGGCAGCATCGCCAGCACCTGACCATAACCAGGCACACTGCGACGAATCATATCAGGGAAACAAGCTACCACTTGCTCATCGAAAGAAAAGCGCGCGGCTTTATCGAGTGGCGTGGTAAACGGTTTGTCAAATAGGGTGTCGTGTTTAACAATAGCAGGCTTAGCTTGACTCATGGTGCGACTCATTTTGTGATAATAGAACTTAAATTAGGAAATAATTGATGGTCTTGCTTGTCATTATTAGCTGAAAGCGGCACGACGTAGCAAAAGCCCATTATAACATTACTGTTTGTTACTTATCGCGGTCAGATGCCCTGCTAAGCTAAATACGTATTGCTAAGTAAAAAACACTTGGCTCATATTTTATATTTATAAAAATAGGAAAAATTATGCAAACCATTATTTTGGGCGGTGGCTGTTTTTGGTGCACCGAATCGGTATTTTTATCCGTAAAAGGTGTGCAATCTGTCGTTTCAGGCTACATGGGCGGTGACGCTGTTTCTGCCAACTACGAAGCGGTCTGTAGTGGCAATACAGGGCACGTTGAAGTCATCAAAATCGAGTTCGATGACTCTATTGTCCCGTTAGAAGTGATACTTGATGTTTTTTTTGCCACCCATGATCCCACCACAATGGATCGTCAAGGCAATGACGTCGGTAGCCAGTATCGTAGCGTGGTTTTTTATACCGAAGAAAACCAGAAACCAACGATTGACCGCACTATCAACAAACTGCGCGATATGGGCGTCAATGTGGTCACCGAAGTACACCCTGCCGTTGAGTTTTATCAAGCAGAAGAGACCCATCAGGATTTCTTTAATAAGAATCCAGGACAAGGGTATTGCAACTTTGCCATACCACCAAAGCTTGCCAAATTGCGTAAAGAGTTTAGTCAATATATGGTGAGCTAAACGACAGAATAAAGATATTTTTTATTTAAAATAAAAAATATCTCAGCATTTTATTATAGCCAAACGCTTATTGTATGAGCGTTTGGCTTTTTAACATCTTTAGCATTCTCACTCAAACAGTTATGATAGAAACAACTCAAATATAACCCTCAACGAATAAAGGCGAAGGTATGAACGCTGAATTTTGGCACAGCCGCTGGCAAGAGAAACGCATTGGCTTTAATCAGTCTACAGTGAATCCATTATTAATGAGGTACTTTAAGCAGTTAAACCTGCCAGCTGGTAGCCGCGTTTTTGTCCCTTTATGTGGTAAATCGATTGATATGGCTTGGCTGGCAGCGCAAGGCTACGACGTTGTAGGCGTTGAATTGGTAGAAACAGCCGTACAAGCATTTTTTGCTGAGCAGAATATCTCCCCTACTGTGCACCAGCATCTAGACAATCCAGCCATTAAATACTATCAAGGTCAGTTGTCAGGACAAACCATTACCCTATGGGTTGCTGATATTTTTGCACTAACGACTGAGGATATCGGATCTGTAAAGGCGGTGTATGATAAAGCCGCATTGATTGCGCTGCCAGAAAACATGCGTACGAAGTATAGCGAGCATATACGTAAAATAAGTGGTCATGCACCACAATTTATCATCACTCTCACTTATGACCAAAGCAAAAAAGCGGGGCCGCCGTTCTCTATCAGTAGCGAGCAAATAAAGCAATATTATGGCGATAACTATCATATCAGCGAACTGACGAGTGAACCTACTTCTATAGGATCGGCACCTGAGCTAACAGTTTCGAAGCATGTTTGGCTATTGGAATGAGTGGTTAATAAATAAAATGAGTCGTTAATAAGCCCGTTTGCGTAGCGATTAATCAGTACTAAATTATGATGGAGAAATTGAATGAAAATATTCGTTGGGCTGATAAGTTTAATCTCTATTTTGCTAGTCACACTCGCAGGTCCGCTTTACAAATTTGGCTTAGTCGATTTAGCGACTGCGTTTGCAGGGTTTAAGTTTGGTGTATTTGCTGGTATCGCAGCATTGTTACTATTAGGCATACAGCTTTTATTTAAACGAGACACGGCTAGCCTTAGTAGCGCATTAACATCGGCAGCGCTTGCTATCACTGCCATTGCTATTCCACTAAGCATGATGAATAGCGCTAAAAATGTACCGCCCATTCACGATATTTCAACCGACTTAGTGAATCCACCTGAATTTGTGGCCATTGCTCCACTGCGCGCTGATGCACCAAACCCAGTTGAGTATGCAGGTGTAGAGACTGCAACGCAGCAGCGCGCCGCCTACCCTAAATTACAAACATTACGCTATAGCCAGTCAAAATCTGAGTTGGTTGGGGCAACCAAACAAGCCATCGATAATTTAGGTTGGGAGCTTGTCAATATCGATGCGGATAAAGGCGTCATTGAAGCGACAGATACGACTGCTTGGTTCGGTTTTAAAGATGATGTGGTCGTGCGTATCACGGATAACAGTAGTGAACGTTTGGTCGATATTCGTAGCAAGTCACGGGTTGGTGGGAGCGATTTGGGCAAAAATGCGGCGCGTATTCATAAGTTGATTGAAGAGTTGGATAGGGTTTTGGGGGAGTGATTAGGTTAGGTTTTGAATGAAGTAGAAATGATTAATTGGATTTTTTTAGCACTTTATCCATTTTAGCCTATCTATCCTAAATCCTAAACCCTCTCTCAACCTCACGCCACCGTCAATTTATAGTAACAGCTTACTTCGATACCTTTTCTTTACCAATGAGATTGGTTACTCTAAGTCCATACTGCACCAATCCGCTTTGCTTTCTCTTTTAATAACTATTTCAACGTTTATAGGATATTTTCATGCGTTTGACTCCAGTTTCTACTTTATCGTTACTGAGCCTTGCTGTTGGGCTGAGTTTTGCTAGCACTGCTCAAGCAGCCAAACCACCAGCGCCAGACTTATCTAATGCCGAGTTTCAACAATGCTTAGACGGTTTGAAAAACTCTAGTAAATTTCGCGGCGTTGATAGCTCTACTTTTAATAACTATCGCCCTAGCCAGCCTGATCCTAGCGTGATTCAGTCATTGAATTATCAGCCAGAATTTCAAAAAGACGTTTGGGATTATTTATCTTCATTGGTCGATAAAGAGCGTGTAGAAGATGGCATCCGCGCCAAGCGTCAATGGGCGGATACGCTACGTCAAATTGAATCACGCTATGGCGTCAAAGCCGAGCACGTACTAGGTGTATGGGGTGTTGAGTCAAACTTTGGGCAGACATTGGGCAAAAAACCTTTGTTTGAGTCTTTAGCGACGCTGTCTTGTTTTGATCGCCGTCAGAGCTATTTCCAAGGTGAATACGCCAATGCGCTAAAAATCGTCCAAAACGGTGATATCGCGCCAAGTGATATGACCGGCTCATGGGCAGGCGCTTTTGGTCAAACACAATTTATGCCAAGTACCTTTTTAGAGCTGGCAGTCGATTTTGATGGCGATGGTCGCCGTGATTTGGTCAATAGTGTGCCTGACGCGCTAGCCTCTACCGCCAACTTCTTAGATAAGCGTGGCTATCGTACGGGCGAGCCTTGGGGTTACGAAGTCAAGCTGCCCAGTGGATTTTGGGCAGCGTCTGACCGTAAAAATAAGAAGTCTATTAGCCACTGGCGCAATCAAGGTATCACGCTCGCCAATGGCAGTCCATTGCCTAACGATTTGAGCAGCGCAGGACTATTATTACCCGCTGGCAAAGATGGTCCTGCTTTCTTGGTCGGTAAAAACTTTGATACGTTTTACTCTTATAATGCGTCAGAAAATTACGCATTGGCAATCGCCCATTTATCAGACTTAATCACCAAAGAGGACAGCAGCAAAACTGACTTTGTCACGGCATGGCCTACCGATGACCCTGGTATCAGTCGCCAGCAAGCCAAAGATATCCAGCAGGCGTTATTGAATGCGGGTTACGATATTGGTGGTGTTGATGGCATTATTGGCGACAATACCCGTATCGCGATTCAGCAATACCAATCTAGTCGTGGTATCTTGCCAGCGGATGGCCGCGCAGGACAGAAATTCTACCGCGCAATCATTGGAAACGCTGGAAACACAGCCCCGAAAAGTACGCAATACGGCAATCAATACGGGCAGCCATCGAATAGCCAGCCTTTAAACCCTGCCTCTGCTGATCGCATGGGACAGCTGATTCAGCAGCAAACGAGTACTCCTAATACTTACTCGACGCAGCCTTCTGCACAATCACCTACCTCTGGTAACACACGCTATCGCCGTGTCATTGGTAGCGACGGTGTGGTGAAGCTCGTTCGTGTTGACGAAGGTTCTTAGTATTCTGCGGATGTATCTTAGGTTAAACACATACTATACTAAGCACGCCCTAGATTAAGCACATAAAAAAAGCCACGTTAATAATAACGTGGCTTTTTTCATAAGGTTCATTCTTTAGTTTTTAGTCAGCTTTTAACTTAAACGATCGGTGGTGGGTTCGGTTTACCATTGTCACCATCCCAGTTCTCACGTGCTTTTTCATCTAGATCAGCAGGTGTTTTTGGTTCCCACTTGCCGTTTTCTTTCCAAGTAGCATCGCCCCAATCAGCATCTTCTTCTTTTCTGTCCAAGTCTTTGTAAGCTTGGCTAGGGTCGATACCGCGACGTTTCATGTCCGCTACTTGCTCTTCTAAAGTATGAAACTGCTCGGCAGCATGCATAGATTCTTCTAAGCCATCAAGCTCTTTTTTTAATGCATCGTTTTTAGCGTTACTCATCAGGTGCTCTCCTTAGTCAGTATTATTATGCGATTTATATATATTCGATTTGTATGTATACAATATATACGTCAGTAATTTTAATATAAATAATGTATTTATTATCAATCTCTGATTAGTCTCAATATTACCAGTGTTAAATGGATTCACAACCGTTGACGCGTATGCTTTGTATTACAAAACGTAGTCACAGCCACACGTGTGCTCTTTACAGCAGATAGGCTATGACTACTTTTAAATGAGGAAGGCAGGAATATTATTAGTGCAAAATACGAATCATTGGGAGTTATGATGGACTTCGTTCAATAGATTTTTTGCATGAAAGGTCAACTTCCAAAGTTCTTGCGAGACGCGAGTGCCATAGGTTGTGAGCTGTATCCAGTTTGCACCCACTAGCTGACGTTGTAGCTGGTTCAAATCATCTTGAGAAATTTGGCAGCGCGAGACGGCATGGACATTCGGCATCTCTTTTTTGATGTCTTGCTCAGCTTTTGACGCTATCAAGCGATTCATGGCATTTTGCAAGCCATAGCTCGAAAAGGTCGCTGGTATTTTCATTAAGGCGATCAATATCTCTTGCCATGTTAAGGTCATGGGTCTGGTAACATCGGTCAGGTTGCCACCTGCATAAGCTTGAGCACTATATTGAATATCAAAAGCTTCTAACAATACAATGGGCTTACTCACATCATCAGAGACGAATTCATCAGCAGGTGGGCTATTTTCCTTTAGCGTTTTGTCAGTAGACAATAGATCTGCAAACCGTTCCGCCACAGTTTGCTTGCTAAATTTAATCATTTCCTCATTGGCTCTCAGCCATCCACCAACGACCTGATGATTGGTCACTGCGTTATAGTAAGCTTGCACGAGCAATGGCTCAATATCCGTTTCTGTATCATAATAATATATCGTATTGTCCTGCCGAGTTACCGACTTAATAAATTCTTGCAGTTGACGACTAATACTCGCATCTGGATGATGATTTTTGATTAAGATGAGTAACGGTTTGAGCTTGGCTTTGGCATTCAAATAACTCAAATGCATTTGGCTAACGCCATTCCTTTGCACGGTGCCATAACTGTCTCCAATGAGCATCAGTGCGTAATCGCAGGAGTCGATACATTGTCGACCATATAGCGATGCTTTTGGCAATTGGCTCGACACATCATAGGTCAAGAAAGCCCGCGACTGAAAAAATATCGCCAAGCTGTCCAAGACCAACAATTGATCATTGTCAGCGCATATGATGTGAATATGATAGCGACGGTCTGGCACAATCACCTCTAAGCTTAGGTCATGACATAGAATAATATGATATAAAATAGAGCACAAATATCTTGTTTTGCACAGCCTAGCATAATCTTATAAAAATAAGCTCAATTTATTTCGATTATATCAATATTATGGTTATGGGTTTGATACAAATACCTTTAGCTGCGCCTATTTAGAATAGTATTGCAAGATGGCGTCTTTGCCAAGCAAACGCGCTATTAAAGTATCCAGCTTATCATCGAACTTAGTCGCATAAAAAATCAATGGCGGTTGAGTGACAACTTTTGTTTTGTCAGTTGTTTCTAAACAATGATCATCTGGGGTATTGTCAATCAATGCAGACAGCTGGTTTGCAGCCAATAGCTGCTTAACTCGCTCAGCAATCGCTTGTCCAGAATCAACCACCTGCATCGCCAATTGCTGCTGAGCAATCTCATTTAACAAAAACGTTTTGAAAAATGGATAGTGCGTACAGCCTAGTACCAATTGATCAACGCCATCATGAGCAAATAATGTGAGCTGCTGGCGTAATCTTAAAGCAGTATCGTCCTGCTCTGGCATTCCCGCCTCGACCCAAGGTACCAATTGCGGATCAAAATATTTGGTCACTACCGTATTGTTGGGTTTAGCAAAGTGATCGATGACCTCATTAAGCAATGTGCCATTCAAGGTAGCCTTAGTCGCTAAAACGACCACGCGACCAGTTTTGCTCGCCGATATGGCTGGCTTTAGCGCCGGTACTAATCCGACGATAGGCAGCTGCGGATAACGCCGTCTGGCTGTTTCCAAAGCATAAGCTGAGGCGCTATTACAAGCAATAACGATGAGCTTGCAGCCCTGCTCATACAACCAATCAACGGCTGTTAAAGTCAACGCTTCAATATCGGCGCTATCACGATTACCATAAGGCACATTTAAGGTGTCTGCATAATAGACATAACGCTCAGCAGGCAACTGCTGTGCCAAATGTAGATAAACAGACAGTCCACCGACACCAGAGTCAAACAATCCGATTGGCGCATTGCGCTTTTTATTATTTACAACTGTACCAATATTCGTTTTATGGATGTCAGCTTTAGCATTAGTTACACTCTCGACATGCTCAACATGTTTACCATCAAAGCTATCTGAGCGCATTTTCACCCTATTTAAGCTATTACTTGCAGCAATATCCATCACTACTCTACTGCCATTTTTACTGCCATTTTTATATACATATCGTCATCTTTATGCTGTTTGCTGTTTGCTGTTTGCTGTTTAGCATACTACAGTAATTATCTGGTGATTTATCGCTATGTAAGCAGTAAATCATTTGACAGATACATAGCTTTGAGCCCTTACGTTAACTGGCTGGCATCGACAGCTCATAGAATTTTCCGCCACTTTGTAACGTCAGTATCGTCTCACCATTTTGCTCTGTCAATTCGCCAATTTCGGTCAAGTGATAAAAAGTATTACGCCCAATAAGTGCGTCCAAACCATTTCTAACGGGCATATAAGGACGTACCTGCATATCCATTGCTGTCTGCTGATCAATCGTATCATTGCCTGTAGGATTATACGCCTTTAATGTGATGGTGTGCTCATCATCTAAACGCACCATATCGCCAGTCGTCGTGGTAAATTCTAGCCAACGGTTATTGCCTTCGTTGACGATACCGACGTCATTGATTAACAAAGGGGCATCTTCAACTTGGATACGAATTTTCTGTACTGGCGTCTTCAAAAAATATTCAATGATGCCATTATTGTCTTCTTTCCATAAAATAGTCGCAAATAAGCTCACCAATGACTCTCTGGTCATTTGCCCGCCTTCATGCCACCACTCGCCATTTGCTTTTATGACCAGATCCATATCGGCCACATCTTTTGGGTGCCATTTATCCAATGGTGGGATGGCACGTCCTTCACGTTTGCCTACGGTAGACTTTAGATACTGACTGAGAGAATCTATATTATTTAGCTCAGATAGTACGTCTTTTGGCGGTTTAGCTGCCGTTTCATCGTTTTGAATTATGTCTTCATTATTGTTATTCATCGTATAATCCTTTACTTAGCATTCAAAGTTTGGCAAATCTATTATTACTATAAATTTTAGTTTCGGGTATGATGAAAACATATCATCTTAGCACCCTCATTAGTTCAATCTTACCTTAACATCGATACTAATAAATGCGTATCGTGTTTGTAGGACTTTTCTTTTATAATGAGTAACGATTTTTTATTGAAATGGTCAAGTGGGTGTTGTGTTAATGACACATTTTACGTGATGTGTTGATATCCTTAAATACATGGATCTCGACAGTAACATGGTCAATTGATGTCGCAAAGACAGTTTTTATCGGGCAGCCATATGTCTGAGTAATGTTAGCGCCGCAAGTCTATTATTCAATTGTTAAGCTAATGATGCCCTGAGATAAGCCACTAAAAGTTTAGGAGTAGGTATGCAAGAGCAAGACAATCAAAAGCCAGTCATTGATAGTGACACTGTGAATACTGACCCATCAGTAGCGACAGAGACGGCAAATCTAGATAAAGCAGAGTCAGCCGTTGTGACCCAAGAAGCGCCAGCTGAAACAGTCGCTATCGACAAAGCGCCAGAGCCAGTAGTAGAAGCTGTCGCGGCAGAGCCTGAGATTGAACGTGAATCCATGGAATTTGACGTTATCATCGTTGGTGGTGGACCTGCTGGGCTATCTGCTGCTATCCGCCTGCGTCAGCTCGCTATCGCTGCTGGTAATGATGAGTTTATGGTTTGTGTGGTCGAAAAAGGTTCTGAGTTTGGTGCGCATACCTTATCAGGTGCTGTCATCGAACCACGCGCTTTGAACGAGCTGATACCAGACTGGAAAGAAAAAGGCGCGCCGCTTAATGTGCCAGCGACCGAAGATCGCTTTTATTATTTAAACTCAGCCACGCGCTCTACTAAAGTACCTGACTCGTTGATTCCAGGACCGATGCACAACAATGGCAACTATATTGTCTCATTGGGCAATGTGGTGCGCTGGTTGGCGGTGCAAGCTGAAGAGCTTGAAGTCATGATGTTCCCAGGCTTCCCTGCAGATGATATTTTATATAACGACGACGGTTCTGTACGTGGTGTCTTAACGGGCGATATGGGTGTGGCTGCCAATGGCGAAGCCAAGCCTAGCTTTGAGCCAGGTTATGAGCTACTTGCTAAATACACTATTTTTGCCGAAGGCAGCCGTGGTCATTTAGGTAAGCGCTTAATCAGCCGTTTTGATCTTGATAAAGACTCAGATCCTCAGCATTATGGTATCGGTCTAAAAGAGCTGTGGGACGTAGCCCCTGAGAAACACGAACAAGGCGTGGTCATGCACGGTCTTGGCTGGCCATTGACCGAAACAGGATCTACTGGTGGCTGGTGGTTATACTTCGATGAAAACAACCAAGTAAGTTTTGGTCTTGTCGCTGACTTGTCTTACCATAACCCATATATGTCGCCATTCGATGAGATGCAGCGCCTAAAAACCCATCCCGTCATCAAAAACGTATTGGAAGGCGGCAAGCGTATCTCTTATGGCGCACGTGCTTTAACCAAAGGTGGCTTAAACTCTCTACCGAAATTTACTTTCCCAGGTGGTGTATTGGTCGGTGATGATGCTGGATTCTTGAACCCAGCAAAAATCAAAGGCACACACACATCGATGAAATCAGGCATGCTAGCCGCCGAAGCCATTTTTGAGGCACTACAAGCCGAGCGTCAGCATGATGAAGTGGTTGCCTATACCACCATGTATAAAGAGTCGTGGTTGTATCAAGACAACTATGAGTCACGCAACTTCTCGCCTGCAATACATCGCATGGGTCTGTTTATGGGCGGTGCTTTTACCTTTATCGAGCACAACTTATTAAAAGGTAAAATGCCGCTTACCTTACATGACAGCCTGCCAGATTATGATCAGTTAGAGCGTGCCAATCACGCTTTTCAGCCAACCTACCTCAAGCCTGATGGCAAACTGGTATTTGACAAGCTGTCATCGGTATTTATCTCTAATACTAACCATGCAGAAGACCAGCCGGTACATTTGAAACTGACTGATCCAACGGTACCTGTTTCAATTAACTTACCGCTATATGCTGAGCCTGCTCGTTTATACTGCCCAGCTGGTGTATATGAAATAGTAAAAGATGCGGAAGGAGCTAAGTTTGTGATCAATGCGCAAAACTGTGTGCATTGTAAAACTTGTGATATCAAAGATCCTTCACAGAATATCACTTGGGTAACGCCAGAAGGTGGCGGTGGCCCTAACTACCCTAATATGTAAATATAAACAATATTAGAATTAATCGCTGATACTAAAAACCGCCCTTATGAATTCATAAGGGCGGTTTTTTTAACTTCGACACATGAGACAAGTTTATCTTTAATCAGGTGAGATTAATCTGTCCATGCATCACGATTGGCTTCGTCTTTAAGCTTCACAAAGTCATCAGGATTAAACTTGATTTGATCGCCGGTTTTACCTTCTTTAATCTGACGCTCGTAATCACGCAATATGCGCAGCGCTACGGGTGACAAGATTAAAATAGCCACTAAGTTAACGAGTGCCATTAGACCCATTGATAAGTCAGCGAAGTTCCATATGGCAGGAAGACTGGCAATAGCACCCACAAATACCATGCCAAGTACCATAAAGCGGAATATCATGATCATGACTTTGGCATTTTTGGCACCAGAGATGAATTCAAGATTCGACTCACCATAGCTATAATTGGCAATGATAGAGGTGAAAGAGAAGAAGAAAATAGCAATCGCAACGAAGATAACACCCATATCACCCACATACTGTGACAGTGCCAACTGAGTCAGCTGAATACCTTCTTGCTCAACACTAGGATCGACCACACCGGACAAAATAATAATCGACGCCGTTGCCGTACAAATGACAAGGGTATCCATAAATACACCCAGCATTTGCATAAATCCTTGCACCGCTGGATGATCGGGATGACTCTTCGCCGTTGCCGCCGCATTAGGCGCTGAACCCATACCCGCTTCGTTTGAAAACAGACCACGCTTGATACCGTTAATCATTGCCTGAGCAATACCATAACCAATCACCCCGCCTGCTGCTTGCTCAAAACCAAATGCTGATTTAACAATTAACACAATCGCCGCTGGGAATTGACTAAAATTCGTCACGATAATGAACAAGGCCAATAAGATATAGAGAATCGCCATAACGGGTACGATTTTACCTGCAATACGAGCAACCGAGCGCAAACCACCGAATACCACTGGCGCGACTAATACAACCAATACCAAGCCTGTCATCCACGTTGGAACCCCGAATGCTTCGTTGGTCGCTTGTGCGATGGTATTTGACTGCACACCATTAAAGGCTAAACCGAACGCTACTAATAAGCATAATGAGAAAAATATCGCTAGCCAGCGCTGACCGAGACCTTTTTCGATATAATAAGCCGGTCCACCGCGGTAAACATTGTCATTGTGCGGCACTTTATAGGCTTGTGCTAATGTTGATTCGATAAAGCTGGTCGACATACCGACGATCGCAGTCATCCACATCCAAAACACTGCACCCGGACCGCCAAGGTAAATCGCGATTGCGACCCCTGCCAAGTTACCCGTACCGACCCGTGCCGCCAATGAGGTCATCAGCGCCTCAAATGAGCTGATACCGCCATCTTTACGCCCTTGATTGGACACACGCAATAGCTGCCACATATGCCCAAAGTGGCGAAATTGAATAAAACGTGTGGCAATGGTAAAATACAAACCCGCACCAATCAGTACGAACATCAGTAATCCATACCAAGGGTTACTTGCAATTAACCAATCATTGTTGCCCCAAATAATGCTTACACCATAATTGACGATGCTATTAAACCAACCTGCTATCCCTTCACCCATACTGCTATCCTCTCACTTACATTTTATACTGCTAGTATATTTTATGGATTGATGTGGTTAATGATATTTAAAAATGCTTACTAATCTCTCTGCCTACTCATGGATCAATATACTGACAAAGTAAATCACTAACATCCTGTCACTACATTTTAACTGACTAGAGATTATTTAACTATTTCAAACCCTATATTATCAAAATTAAATAAATATAAACTTTTGTAAGGTTTTATCTATATTTACAGAATCAATGACTTTTATTGCTAATAATGCTCTAATACCTCTATAAAACTAAATCCTTAATATAAATAAGGTTTTAACACAACACCTGAGCAACGGCCGTTTTTTTAGCTACTCTCTCTAACATAAGTTGACCATGGTTTCCATAAAGCAAACATTTAGTTACATAAAGTAAATAAAATTTATTTATTGTTAATTAAGTTAATATTGTATATATTCCCAATAAGTTCATAAATATTTCTTGCAATACTTATTGGCATGAATGGCAAGTTGAAATATTAAGAAAATATCATCAGGGATGATGAGCATAATAAGACAGAGGACTGTCAATCAATAACGACCCTCCTCCATAAATCCTCATCTCTATATACTATAAATCCAGTCATTCTATAGCCCATAAATCTTGTTAGATATTTAGGTTATAGTCGACCCACAGCCATATTTTACAATGTAAATTTTTAGTAAAATCAAACCACAGAAAGTATTTTTCGCAGTGTTTTAGCTGATAGAAATCTGCTTTTTTTTCGATAATATTGGGTTACTTACTACTGGTTGGTCATTCTGCTTTATCAGCCTATAAACTGATTTTAGGATCCGTTTATAGACAACGTATCGAACTGTCTTCCATCATGTGATACATGCTAAAGCAAAATAACTTGTCAGGCTCAAATCAGTAATCTTGTTTTTATGTTAGGCAAAAGGAGTTGTCCTATGGAAAACCACAACGATCCATCCGGTTATTGGCGTGCCAATGTCCGTCTCATCTTAGGTAGCCTATTTATTTGGGCGCTATGCTCATACGGGTTCGGGATTTTGTTACGTCCCCTCTTAGCAGGTATTAAAATCGGTGGTACCGACTTGGGCTTTTGGTTTGCTCAGCAAGGATCCATTGGGGTATTTATCGTTTTAATTTTCTTCTACGCTTGGCGTATGAATAAGTTAGATAAACAATACGGCGTAGACGAGGAATAGCCCCATGAGTCAATTTACGATTAATATTATTTTTGTAGGTCTATCTTTCGCTCTATACTTCGGTATTGCAATTTGGGCACGTGCTGGCACAACGAGTGAATTCTACGTAGCAGGCGGCGGTGTTCACCCTGTCGTCAACGGTATGGCAACGGCTGCTGACTGGATGAGTGCTGCGTCATTTATTTCGATGGCAGGTATTCTTGCCGCTGGCGGTTATGGCGCATCAACTTATTTGATGGGTTGGACAGGTGGTTATGTACTACTGGCAATGCTCCTAGCGCCTTATTTACGTAAATTTGGTAAGTTTACGGTACCTGACTTCATCGGTGACCGTTTTTATTCAAAAACGGCAGCAATGATTGCCGTAGTTTGTTTGATTATCGCCTCAACGACTTATGTTATCGGTCAGATGACAGGTGCCGGTGTCGCTTTCTCACGCTTCTTGGAAGTTGAAAACACGACTGGTCTACTGATTGCTGCGGTTGTTGTCTTCTTCTACGCTGTACTTGGTGGTATGAAAGGGATTACTTATACGCAGGTAGCGCAGTATGTAGTTCTAATGATTGCATATACCATTCCTGCTGTTTTCATCTCACTTGAGTTAACAGGCAATCCAATTCCAGGTTTGGGCTTGTTTTCAAACCATGTGGAAGCAGGGGTTCCTATCTTAACTAAGCTAGATCAGGTAGTTACTGACTTAGGTTTCACGGCTTATACCGCTGATGTCCCTAACAAACTAAACATGGTGCTATTTACCTTATCACTCATGATCGGTACAGCAGGTCTACCACACGTTATCATCCGCTTCTTCACCGTACCTAAAGTCGCTGATGCGCGTTGGACAGCTGGTTGGACGTTGGTATTTATCTCGCTACTATACTTCACTGCTCCTGCCGTAGGTGCAATGGCACGTTTAAACCTGATTGATACGATTTATCCACAAGGGGTAGCAGAAGCACCTATAAACTATGATCAACGTCCAGACTGGATGAAGACATGGGAAGATACCGGTCTTATTAAGTATAATGATCTTAATAATGATGGTCGTATCCAAATGTACAATGACAGTGGACTTGGTGCCGCTGAGCTTGCCTTGACTGCTGCACAAGCGGATGGTGGCGATGTAGCCGCTGCCACTGCAGCCGTAGAGACTGCACGTGTCGCACAGGATCTAGAACTTGATGGACGCTTTACCGCAGCAGGCTGGAAAGGTAATGAGCTGGATGTCAATGCCGATATCTTAGTATTAGCTAACCCAGAAATTGCGAATCTTCCACCATGGGTTATTGGTCTTATCGCCGCAGGTGGTTTGGCAGCAGCGCTCTCAACAGCAGCAGGCCTACTACTCGCTATTTCGTCAGCGATCAGTCATGACTTGATTAAACGAAATCTTAATCCAAACATTACTGATAAAGGCGAATTGAGAGTTGCGCGTATTACGATGGGTGTTGCGATTGTAGTTGCTACTTGGTTAGGAATAAATCCACCAGGGTTTGCCGCACAGGTAGTCGCATTAGCATTCGGTATCGCTGGTGCATCGCTCTTCCCTGCACTGATGATGGGTATTTTCTCTAAACGGATCAATAATGTTGGTGCCATCGCTGGTATGCTAACAGGTCTGATTAGCATCCTTGTTTATATCTTTGTCTTTAAAGGTTGGTTCTTCATTAGCGGTACAGCGAACTTCCCTGATACGGCAGAGTATTGGTTATTTGGTATCTCACCACTATCATTTGGTGCGATTGGGGCATTGCTTAACTTTATCGTAGCGTTTGCTGTCTCTTATGCTACTGCTCCCCCACCATTATACATTCAAGAGTTGGTTGAAAGTGTCCGCTCTCCACGTGGCGCAGGCGGTGCAGTCGACCACTAAGTGTATAAATGAGAATATATCTTCAGTTACTATATATCACTCACAGGCAGTAGCTGCTTGTGAGTGATTTTTTTATCTCTTATTGATTATAAAAAATGTTAGATTTTTGCTTTATTGAATATACTTTATTAACTATGCTTAGGGCGTGTCCTCAATTAAATCGATTACCCTCTAAATGGGCTAAAAATGGCTAAATTTTGCCAAACATCGTCAATAGCTTATCAATATCTCGATATTATTTGCGCTACTTTCCTTGTTTGACGGCAATTTATCTCATTTTTATGACCATTTTTAAAATGAGAACACGCCCTAGTTAAAAGCGCTCAATTAAAAGTGCTTAACGCATTAAGGAAGATTTTATGCTTTTTGAGTTTATCGCTACCATCGCTGCCGCATTTGGCATGGCTGGTCTGGCACTCATTATAACTCACCTCAGTAAACTGGCTGGCAAACGCGCACCAAAGTGGCTTATTCCTTTGTTTGCTGCGATTGGTATGTTTGCCTTTCAAATACACCAAGAGTATAACTGGTATGGTCAGCAAGTGAGCAAGTTACCAGCAGGCGTGCAAGTCGTCAAAGTAGCAAAAAGCACCGAGTGGTTTCGCCCATGGTCTTATATCAAACCGCAAATATTACGTTTTATCGCTGCCGATACCGCCAACGCTAGCGTGCAGGTAGACAATCCAGATATATATTTGGTTAATTTATATCTTTTTGAAAGACGCAGAAGTGTGCAGAAAGTACCACAAGTTATAGACTGTCGTATTCCTGCGCGTGCCGATTATGTCATACCCAAAAAAGACAGTAAGCTAGCGATTGATGAACATGTCAAGCAAACAACAGCATGGCGAGAGTTGGCAACAGATGATCCGTTGTTCATTAGTATTTGTACTGGTAAAAGCTAACCTCCTCATAAATATGCAAATAAAACCCTGCTAAAATATCTGATTACTAAGGGATTTAAGACGGCTTATATTATAATCATGTATTCAGTTGCGCTGAGAAGTTGCGGTATAAGTATGCTTAGAATTAGCGCCTAACAGCAATCCAGCGCATAGACCACCGAAGTGCGCCGCAAACGAGATACCTTGTTGCGGCATCAATCCTTGCTTGATGGTCAACCAATAGCCAGTACCCATGACAATACAGGCAATCAAATAACCCCAACGCCGCGCAAATACAGCACCACCTATCATATAGCCGAGCATCGCGAAGCATAGCCCTGATGCGCCAATATGAATTGACAATGGCGAGCCAATGATCCAAGTGACCAATCCAGATGCGATAATGAGCTTAATCACTGTTCGATAAGCATTCTTCTCAAACAATCCAAACAAAAATAAAATTTGTAACAACGTCAAAGTGTTACCAAGCAAATGTGAAAAACTGCCATGCATCGTCCATGATGCAAATACTCCAATCATGCTGCCCACATCTAAGGCACGAGGCACAATCCCAAATATATTCCACATGCCAAATAATGCCACTTCATTTAAAAAAAACATGCCCCACATCGGTATTAATACAAAAGCATATAAGCCTATAACCTGCTTTATTCGTATCATAATCAAGCTAAGCAGTTGCTGCCAATTCATATAATGCCCTATTCTTTTAATCCATGTTTTTAGCGATATTTTAATGACTCAGCGTAGTAGTGGAGCGTGTTACAGGTGTAAAATCTAACAATGCAGCCTCTTTTTCAGTCATCAAATAACTGTCACTATGTAATAACGACGTCGAGTGATAAGGCACTAAAGCTGTGGGCACAAAACGACGAGCGGCATCGATATGTTTGATAGAATCATCAAAAAAGATATGAGGTGCAAACGTTCTAAGTACAGCTGTTTTTTCTAAACCTCCTAAGAAAAACGCCATATCAACATTGACGCCCCACTCTCGCAATGTCTTAATCGCACGCAGATCAGCAGGTGCGTTGCGAGCTGTCACCAATGCAATCTTTATGGGAGAATACTTGAGACCAGCGGGTAGACGTTCCTGTAAATTTGATAGTTTAATCAACAATTCAGCATAAGGGCCTTTTTCAATGGGTAAATCACGCATCTGTATTTCGCGATCGTGAAAAGCACGCAGTCCTTTTTGCTTGTACAGCAGCTCACCTGAATCATCAAACAGTACCGCATCACCATCAAAAGCAATACGCAACTGATCGGTATCTAACTCATAGGTATTGACGGGGGTTGCATCGAGTATCGCACAAGCGCAGATATTGGCATCAGCCACTTGCTGGGCATCTTCGCGATTGGTAGTCAAAAATAGATCGACGTTGAAGTCTTTAATATAAGGAGCAACAGGACTGCCTGAAATAAATGCCGAGCGTGAGATAGTCAGCTCATGTTCAAGAATTGCATTGAGGACTTGAATGCCCGTATCTGGACTACTCTTTGAAACAATGACCACTTCCACCAAAGGTGTCTCAACCTCTAAATCTTGCATGCCATCATTGCAATAATTATTCAGATTTAATAGAGCTTTAATTAATGGATAACCAGCACCAATGCTGAGAGCATCGTTCTCACGCTTGGTCATATAATCTCGAAACTCTTTTATGGCGCTTACAGGTCTCTGCTCTAGCAGCTCTAGCAAATAATTTTCTGATTCGGTTAAATCAAAAAGTGCCGTTGCAGAAATCGCGACGATGAGCGTATTACTAAAATCGACTGCCATGATTTTCTCTACTTATAAAATTATCTATTCGGAAATGCCAACCAGTTTACTACATTCACAAGCCCTTAGAATGATAAGAAAAGTTATCCACGTATAATATCATTTAGTATAAAAACCACCTTCTAAGTAATCCAAATGACCGCTCAAAAAATGTCTCATAATGTGACTTTATGTGGAATAATTTAACCATAGAATTATTACGCCGACTTTTTGTTTTATCATAAAAAAGCCATATTGTTATGAAAACAATATGGCTCTATTAATGAACAATACAGATGAACGACGCAGCTATGATTTTCTAAGCTTACTTTTATCAATAGCGCTTACGTTAGCAGCACTAAAGATATCGCTGGAAAGGCGACCAAAATAACCAGTCGAATCAGATCAGAGACAATGAACGGTGCGACCCCGCGAAACATATCAGACAGCTTAATATGCGGTGCCATTGCCTTAATCACAAAGATATTCATCCCCATCGGCGGCGTAATCAGTCCAAGCTCTACTGTCAATACAGCGATGATACCAAACCATACGGGATCAAACCCTAACGCCACAATGATTGGATATACCACTGGAATAGTAATGACCAGCATCGCCAAAGCATCCATGAACAACCCTAAGAGGAAGTACATGATTAAGATACAGATCAGTACAATCATTGGGCTAACTGCTAATGTACCAATCCAAGTCGCTAACGTATAAGACAAACGTGAAACGGAGATAAAGTAACCCAAGGCTTCTGCACCCAGCAGCATAAAGAACACCACCGCTGATAATGCAAGCGTTTCAATCAAAGATTGCTTTAGACCTTTTATACGCATGCCTTTGGCAAAAGCATAAGCCCAAGAAACAAATGCACCGACTGCCGCACCTTCTGTTGGGGTAAATAATCCAAAGAAAATACCAGCAATAATCACAATAAAAATAAAGCTAAATGGTATGAGTCCCGTCAACGACAGCAGCTTGGCTTTCCAAGAAGTAGGCTCACCGCGACGCGCTAAATGCGGCTTCCAGCGTACCATAATCATAACAGTGATTGAATACATCACCATGCCCAAAATCCCAGGCAAGAAACCAGCGATGAACATATCACCTACTGACTGCTGGGTTAAGATGGCATAAACCAGTAGCGCAATGCTAGGCGGAATCATAATACCTAACGTGCCACCCGCTGCTAAAATACCACAGGCAAAACCTGGTTGATAACCATATTTCTCCATTTGTGGCAGCGCAACCTTGGTCATAGTGGATGCTGTGGCTAAGGATGAGCCTGAAATAGAAGCAAAAATACCAGACGATCCTATACCAGCAATACCCAAACTGCCCCTCACTCCCCCAAAAATAGTTCGGGTAGCTTCAAACAATTTCCCTGCCATCCCTGAATGAGTGGCAAAAACGCCCATTAAAATAAATAAGGGAATCGCACTAAAGTCATATTTGGCTAACACATCTACCGGAATATCTTTGAGCATTTGCAGTGCACCACTGGGTGCCGTCACTGCGCCAAAACCAGCCAATCCAACACCTAACATGGCAAGCGCCACTGGAACTCGCAGGACAACAAGCAGGATCATGACGATTAAGCCGATAGCTCCAATAATTTCTGGACTCATGCGCCTGTCTCCTCAGCGTCAAAGAACTCGCCCGTTTTAAAGATATTGATGGATTCGATTAATGAGCGAATGGCGAGTAAGAGACTTAAAAATGCACTAAATGCATAGATGGGCATCATTGATAATCGAAGGTCTTGAGTGACTTTGCCGTATTCTATGGCATCAACAGCACTCTCATAAAGCCCCCAAGCAAAAACGATACCAATGACGAAAAAGCCCATCATAAAGACGCCCATCATATAACCTTTAATGGCTTGCGGCATTTTTTGGGTAAAGACATCAACGATGATTTGTGAGCGTTCGACGAAAGCGCCAAAGGCAGCAAGTAAAGCAAAGAGCATGAAGTAAGAAACGATCTCTACACTGCCTTTAACGGTAAAGCCAAACTCACCACCAGTCAGCTTAAAAATATAACGAGCAGTCACATCGAGCATCGTTGTGAGGACAATAATAATAAGACTGATACCACCAATAAACTGGCATAATCTAGAGATTAGAATACTGATTTTTACTAAAAATGCCATGTGACACCTCCAATGGCCAATGGGTTATACCACTTTACAAGCAGCACTGGCAGCTTTTGCTTTCTCATAGACACTATCAGCATCTAAACCCAAAGCATTGACATCACTTAGATATTTTTTAGTACCCTTTTCAAGTGGTCCTTTCCAATCAGGATCATTCAATGGATCAGGAATTTCAACGATCTCATCGCCTTTAGCTTTAGCAGCTTGAATGGCCATTTGATCATGCTTATCAAACACTTCACCAACTTTATTAGCCAATGCCATTCCTGAGTTTTTATCCAACACTTGCTTTAAATCATCAGGTAAGTTGTTATATTTATCCTTATTCATAGTAACCATCAGCGCCGAACTATAAAAAGGAATGTTGGTATGATATTTGGTGATTTCGTCAATTTTGAACGCTGTTACGGCCTCCCAGGGGAAACTCAACCCATCGACGACGCCGCGCTGTAGCGAGGTATACATATCATTAGCAGGCAATCCTACTGGTGATGCCCCAGCGCTTTCGATAATGTCACCCGCGACCGCAGAAGGGCGGCGGATGCGCATGCCTTTCATGTCTTCAGGAGTCCGAATCAATTTATCCGTAGTATGCAGTGAGCCAGGCCCAGCGCCATACATGAATAGTAGATGTGAGTCTTCATACTCACTAGCAAGCGTGCCATCCTCATAAAGTGTCTGAAGCATACAACCCATTTGAGTCGCTGAATTTGATAAACCAGGAAGTTCAGTGATTTGAGTTAAAGGAAAACGACCACTGGTATAACCATGTGCTTGTGAGCCGATATCTATCGTACCTTTAGCAGCAGCTTCGTACGTAACATCTGCTTTGGCAAGACCCGCGGAAGGATACAACTCTACTTTTAAGCGACCATTAGAATCTGTTTCAATTTGCTTTGCCCAAGGTTCAAAAACCTCTGTGCTAATAGAAGAGGTTGCTGGCCAAAAGTGAGAGAAGCGTAAAACGGTCGTTTCTTGAGAGGTTGCTGATGAGCCATCAGTCGTGTTAGCAGATTGGTTAGAGCAGCCTAAAAGACTTACAGCCGCTAAGGCACCAATTGAAAAAAGAGGAGCTAGCTTCATTATCAATTCCTTTTGATAATTGTGAAAATAGGAGTAATACATCACTGGTAAATAATCCAATATATCAGATGTAATAATTTACAAGTTTTAAATATATCTTTTACATACCTGTAATAAAAATCTAGTTTAAAATTAGCAGCTATAATGATATAAGTCAAATCATTTTGATGGCAAGACTAGAAAATATATTCATAAAATTGCATAGCAATTAAACAAAAAAACTCGTCAATTCAAATAGAAAATAGAAAATAGAAAATACACTTATAGAGTGTGAATTATAAAAGTAAGTTAGATTAAGTATAATTTTACACTTAATCTCCCAAACCGCGCACAAAGAAAACCCCCTCCGCTTTCGCGGAAGGGGTTTTACTTTAGAATAGAGAGCTGACGATGACCTACTCTCACATGGGCGAACCCACACTACCATTGGCGCAATGATGTTTCACTTCTGAGTTCGGGAAGGGATCAGGTGGTGCCATCATGCTATTGTCGTCAGCAAAGGGGGTTAGATATGAGTCTGTTATTTTTATTGTTTGACTATA
>NZ_CAJGZQ010000009.1 GCF_904846185.1 Psychrobacter immobilis
AACTTCTTTGCCAAGATTAAGCAGTATCGTGCGATTGCCACTCGCTATGACAAGTTAGCCTGTCATTTCTTAAGTGCGGTTCATCTAGTTTCTTGTGTCGTTTGGCTTAATTGATGACACGCCCTAGCTTATGACGCTTATTTGAAAACTATATTATAAGCGATGGTTAAAATAGTCACAGCGATGCCGTATAATCCCTTATTTTAAGCACTTTTAATTGCTAAGTATCTTCGTTTTCACGTGCATACAACGCAGTTAAACTACAATAGTGCGCTTATCATATTTGTTTCATTTCACTTATTAATTTTATCTCTTTCATTTTATCTTTGAGTTATCTTATGTCTTTATTGCAAATTGCCGAACCCAATCAAAGCGCCCAACCCCATCAGCATCGTTTTGGCCTAGGAATTGATCTTGGTACTACGCGCTCATTGGTCGCGGTAGTACGCTCAGGCAAGGCGCAAGTCTTAGAGGCAAGCGCAGCTACCGATACCTTATTACCTTCTGTGGTCTATTATCCAAGTGTAGGTAAGCCCTTGGTTGGCTCTGATGCATTAGCTCACTTAGCGGATGATCCAAAAAATACGATCGTCTCGGCTAAGCGTTTTATGGGTCGTAGTCAAGCTGATATCAAATTCTCTCATCCTTATGAGTTAAGCGGCAGCAAAGATGACATGCCAGCATTTGTGACGGCTCAAGGTGACGTATCGCCTGTTGAAGTATCAGCACGTATTTTAGCAGCGCTTGAGCAACGGGCAGCGAGCGCATTGCCTGCAGACAGTATCGAGGGTGCGGTTATTACTGTCCCTGCTTATTTTGATGAAGCACAGCGGCAAGCGACCAAAGATGCAGCCCAAGCGGCTGGTATCAATGTGTTACGCCTGCTAAATGAGCCTACTGCTGCTGCTGTTGCCTATGGTCTTGACCAGTCAACGCAAAACAGCGATAAAGAAAGTTATTATTTAATTTACGATCTGGGTGGCGGTACTTTTGACGTTTCTATCTTAAAACTGACTGATGGCGTCTTTGAAGTACTGGCAACTGGCGGTAATAGTGCATTAGGTGGTGACGACATCGATCGTCTAATGACCAATTGGCTTATCAAACAATTAGCTATCGATCCTAAAGATGTGAGTCGTCATGACAAGTCAATACTGGCGCAACAAGCCAAAGCTTATAAGCAAGCATTGACTGACGATGAACAAGTTGATATCGATATTACTGTGAATGAGCAATCTTACCAAGGTGTGCTTCGCCGTACAGATTTGCTGGCTATTGCAGAGCCAGTTAGCCGCCGTACATTGAGCGTATGCGAACAAGTCCTGCGTGATGCCAAGCTTTCGAGTGCTGATCTAGACGAAGTGATTTTGGTCGGTGGCTCTACTCGTATGCCTGCTATACAACAAGTCGTGACGGAGTTTTTTGCCAAGCAACCACTTTGTCGTCTAAATCCAGATGAAGTCGTGGCTTTGGGTGCTGCCCAAACGGCGCATCAATTGGTCAATGGCGATAGTAATAACAACCTACTATTGTTAGACGTAACGCCGCTATCGCTTGGTCTTGAGACCATGGGTGGTTTAGTTGAAGTACTGATTCCACGTAATACGCCTATCCCTGTCAAAAAACGCCAAGTGTTTACCACCTATCAAGATGGTCAAACAGGCATGGTGATTCATGTGGTACAGGGCGAGCGCGAGACAGTAGATAACTGCCGTTCATTGGGTCGTTTTGAGCTATATGGTATCCCGCCGATGAAAGCTGGATTTGCTCGTATTGAAGTGACCTTTAGTATCGATGCGAATGGACAGCTAACCGTCAGTGCACAGGAAACCACAACCAAGACAGAAAGTAAGATTGAGATTGTGCCTTCTTATGGGTTATCAGATGAGCAAAAAGAGCAATTGCTCGTCGCAGGATTCAAGCATGCAGAAGAAGATAAAAATACACGTTCTTTAATCGAAACTAAAGTAGAAGCGGAGCGTGAAGTATTAGCGCTACAATCTGCCCTTAAAGAATTTGTAGCTTTATTGTCTTCTGAGGAGCAGCACTCATTGGCTGAGCAAATACAAGTATTGCAAACAACGCTCAGTACTGATGATTTGGCACTTATCGAGGCACAGCAAGCAAAGCTCAAGCCTCACAGTGATGCGTTTGCTGCCCGTATTATGAATCAAAGCGTCAAAGCCAGCATGGCAGGCACGAATGCCCAAGATTGGTAGCAGATACATTTAAAATGTGGCTTAGTCACCATACTAAGCTCATTTCTTATATTTTTATTCTTTTAATTGATTAGCACTGGAAAGACGATTTATGCCAAAAATTACCGTACTACCGCATCATGAAATTTGCCCTGAAGGCGCCGAAGTCGAGCTAGAAGCTGGCAGCAACTTATGTAAAGCGCTATTGGAAAAAGGCATTAAAATTGAACATGCATGTGAGATGTCAAAAGCCTGCACCACATGCCATGTGGTCGTCCGTAAAGGTTTTAATAGTTTAGATGAAATGGATGATATTGAAGCCGATTTATTGGATCGTGCTTGGGGATTAGAGCCTGACTCACGCCTATCTTGTCAGGTCATGCTCGATGATGAAGATTTAACCATTGAGATTCCTAAATATACGCTCAACCATGCAAAAGAAAACCACTAAACGCTAGAACACGTCCTAATATGAAAGTTTACTTCATTAGATAAAAAAGCCAGCTATCATAATAATAGCTGGCTTTTTTGCGCTTGATTTTATAAACATTATTTTTGGATGATTATTTATGACGATTGTCATTGATTGTCATTACGTTTGCTTGCTGCCGCTATGTCAGTTGCCACTTTTTCTTGCTCCTGCTCGACACGTTCAAGGGCAAAATTTAAGCGTGCTCTGATATCTTGATAATCATTATCCTTCATATCTTTAAAATTTAGATGCAAATTGAAACCTGGTAGTGTGTGATCAACCCACTTTGATAAATGACCTTTATACGTATCTGGATCCAGCACTTGCCATGCATTTACCTTGCTATCAAAACCCTTTAACTTAAACGCACCCGCATGCTGACAGTCATAATTATGACAGATATAATCGTAGGTACTCTCACTGACCAGTATCTCATCTTTACCAGCGCTTGACTCAAGTCTTGCCGCTAGATTGGCCTCTTTACCAATAAGAGTATAGCTTAGGCGATTATTACTACCAAAATTACCAACATGGCAGTAACCTGTGCTGATGCCAATACGGATGTACAACCCCTCAAAGCCCATCAATCGCCATTTCTGCCTCAAAGTTCGCATCTCGCGACGCATATCTATTGCCATTGCGATACAGTCTAAAGCATCTTGGCGCGCACCGCGACTATTTGGCTCACCAAAAAAACACACCATGCCATCACCAATAAACTTATCAAGTACGGCGCCATGCTTGTTTGCTATCAATGTCATACAATGCATATAAGTATTTAAGATATCAGCCAAATTGTCAGCGCTCAAACTATCTGACAATTCCGTAAAGCCAACGATATCTGAGAACATAATCGTCAGCTTAGCACGCTTATTAGCAACGGTAACTGGGCTATCAGATTTTACGATAGGCTCCCAAACTTGTGGAGGTATGAAGCGCGTCAACTTATTAATGACGGAGACCATCGTGCTTAAGCGCCCAACGGCCTGATGAGCACGAGTTTCATAACCAATATACTCTTGGTACACATGCCAAAACTGATACAGTATGACGATCATACTGGCTAATAATATTATTGGTGTGGTCCAGCCTTCATGGCAATCTATATCAGCACTGCTTAGAGTAACGCTAACATAATAGAAAACAATGACGGTTATTACAGAGACGGCAATCAGTTTTAAATGATTTTCAGGGCTACTGATAATAATTCTGAGTGCTATGAGCGCGGCTAAGCTAAGCGAAATAACCGTGCAAAACTGTATCGATCCAATAACTACCGATAGTAAAATGATAACAATATTAGACGTCCAAAAGCTTTTTTGGCGGCGATAGTTATAAATCAAAATCATTAAACTTGGCAGACAAACAATAACGAGCAGTGCCATTGAAGTAGGTCTAAAATTAAAATGTACAGCGAGGAGTATGACCGTGAGTATTAAAACGAAGACTTCTGGATAGTCAAATCGATAAATCCCTTCATTTTTTGAAGAGTGATTTGGTCTCAGCGTGTCTAAAAAAGGCATATGAAGTATTCGCTCACGTAAAACAGGCTATGTAAAAAATTAAAAGGCTTGAGGATAGCACACGCGTACTACCTGCCTCTATGCCAAGTTGTGTATAAAATTAATCAATGATTACATTATACTTTTTAAATGCAACAAAACCCATGTCACTGATAGCCAAAAGCCTACCACTCATCACTCATCTTGTCTTAATACGCTACTAAATCAGGATTATAAGACATATCGTTTGAGCCAAACACAAAAAATCCAGATAATATTTATCTGGATTTCAAATACTTAAAACCTATTAATATATAAAAATTAAGTCATGTAATAACCGAGCATAACGTTGGCACATAACCGTAAAACGACTAAGACACCAAAATAAAGCTTAACTTTAAACGTTTAGTCATTTTTCTAGTTATTTTGATGGGTCAATCGATGCTCAGTTAATTGATACCTAGTTAATCGAGGCCTAGCCAATAGAGTATCATTATCAATTTGCCAATCAACTTACCGACCTATTACTACTCAGGTATTTATTACATTTGCCAATCAAATGGCATTTGATGATGACCACGTAGCGCCATCATTAACGTCTGCTGCATCTGCGCCAACACTTCTTTAGTATAAGGAATAGCAGGAACGCCCCATACTGGATTTGGCCATTGCATGTCGTTTTGATAGCGAACGATATGATGAAAATGTAGCTGTGGTACTTGATTACCGAGTGCAGCTACATTCATTTTATCAGCTTGAAAGGTCTTGGCTAGCTGACTCGACAACCAGCTTGACTCACGTAAAAACTGTGTTTGATCGGCTTCAGATAACTCATATAACTCTTTGATACCTGATACGCGCGGCACTAATATTAACCAAGGAAACTGGCAATCATTGATTAAACGACAAGTCGATAATGGGAAATCACCCACTAAAAAGCTATCGGCAGCAAGTTTATGATGAAGTTGGAACATAATGACGGTTCTCTTGTTATGACACTCAGATAAAAGGAATATAAATCTAGAAAAGCAAAATTTAATTTACTAAAAAACAATAGGCTAAATATAGGATGTCGCTATTTTATCAGTTATCCGACCGATAAAATAGCGCTATGACTCATTGTCTTGACGTCCTACTTGAGCACTGGCTAGCTGACTTATTGAGCTGATTTAATCTACCTAAAATCATTGCTAAGCTCTCAAAATGCCGAAATGCCAAAACAACTACGCTGACTCTGCCACCATATGCTTACTAAAATAGCCTAATAATTCTTGAATCGCGGTGACGCGCTGTTGCGGCGTTGCCAGTTTATCAGCATCTTGATAACGAATACCAGAAGCACCGTTCATACGGTAGCGCTGTCCATTTGATTGAATCAACTTAATAATTGCCAAGGCATCGACTGGGGTATCAGGCGCAAACTCTAATGTCATGCTATTACTATTGGCATCAATCTTATTAATCTTTAGCGGCTCAGCTTGTATACGCAGTCCGTGGATGGCGAATAACTGCTTAGTTTGCTCTGGTAATGTACCAAAACGGTCAATCATTTCGGTACGAATATCAATCAATGCCTCTTTATCATCGGCATTACTGATGCGCTTATAAAACAACAAACGCTGATGGACATCATGTAGATATTCTTCTGGTATCAATGCTGAGCTATGCAGATTAATCTCACTAGTCAGCGACAACGGTGTGCTTAAATCAGGCTCTTTACCCGCTTTAATGGCTTTTGTTGCACGCTCCAGCATGTCCATATATAAACTGAAGCCAATCGCCTGCATATTACCACTTTGCTGCTTACCGAGTATCTCACCAGCACCGCGAATCTCTAAGTCTTCGCTAGCCAGCATAAAACCTGCACCCAGCGTATTGGCACGTTCAATCGCATGCAATCGGCGCTTAGCATCGCCTTTTAGACCTTTGATAGAAGGCACAAGTAGATAACAATACGCTTGATGATGACTACGACCGACACGACCACGCAGCTGATGTAATTGTGCCAAGCCAAACTTATCGGCGCGCTCAATGATGATAGTATTGGCATTGGGTACATCAATACCAGTCTCGATAATGGTGGAGCATATCAGTACGTTGAATTTTTTATGATAAAACTGCTGCATCACTTGCTCAAGTTGGCGCTCTTGCATTTGCCCGTGAGCAACCCCTACTCTCGCCTCAGGCACCAATTCACGTATGGTTTCTGCCATACGCTCAATGCTCGCCACATCATTATGTAATAAATAAACCTGCCCACCGCGCAATAACTCACGCAAGATGGCCTCTTTCATTAGAGCATCCGTTTTTTGCATGACGAAGGTTTTAATCGCCAAACGACGAGCAGGTGGCGTTGCAATAATCGACATGTCACGCATACCTGAGAGCGCCATATTGAGCGTTCTAGGGATCGGTGTCGCTGTCATCGACATACTATCCACATCAGTCTGAATCGCCTTGATACGCTCTTTATGGCGCACACCAAAGCGATGTTCTTCATCGACAATCATCAAACCTAAATTAGAGAATTTCACATCAGGTTGTAACAGTTTATGGGTACCGATGACGATATCGACTTTACCTGCTGCTAAATCTGTCAACACCGTTTCTTGGTGCTTTTTGCCACCAAAGCGTGAGAGCGTCTCGATACGCACTGGCCAATCGGCAAAACGGTCGCGGAAATTGTCTTCATGCTGACCGGCCAGCAAGGTCGTCGGCACTAGCACCGCCACCTGATAACCTGCGCTGACGGCAATGAATGCTGCCCGCATAGCCACTTCTGTTTTACCAAAACCCACATCACCACAGATGAGCCGATCCATTGGTTGGTTTTGTCGCATGTCTTCCATCACCGCATGAATGGCATTGGCTTGATCCGGCGTTTCTTCAAAAGCAAATTGACTAGCAAACAGCTCATACTGTGACGCATCTATTTTAAAATGAATACCGACTTTAGCCTCACGACGCGCCTGCATATTAAGCAGTTCAGCCGCCACGTCATGGATTTGCTCAAGCGCTTTTTGCTTAGCTTTATCCCATTTGCCGCTACCGATTTTGTGCAATGGCGCAAGCGCTGGATCACCGCCACTATAACGGTTAATCATTTGCAAATTAGCAACGGGCACATAAATACTGGCATCATCGGCATATTTTAAGTGAATAAACTCTTGCTCGCCATCACCCACATCTAACGTAATCAGCCCATTGTAACGCCCAATACCATGCTCGATATGCACCACTGGGCTGCATTCGGTTATTTCAGTAACACTTTTAACCAAAAACTCTTCAGACACCCCGCTTTGACGACGACGGCGTGTTTGCAATACTTGGCGACCAAATAACTGCGTCTCACTAATCAATACTAAACGTTCAGGAACATATACCCCACGTTCAATGGGCGCAACGGTTAAACCAACCTGTGGCAGCTTATTACCTTTCACATTGTTGGTTTTGTCCGCTGCTAGAAACGCTGCAAAGCTGTCATAAGCCTTAATGTCAATCTTGCCTTTGAACAGCTCAATAAGAATCTCACGACGACCAGCTGTTTCAGCAACGATCAATACTGGCGTCGCTGTTTGCGCTTGTAACGCTAAAAACTCTAATAGCTGGGTAAGAGGCTCAGCCTTTTGGTGATTAACGGTCAATTGTGGCGGCTCTAGCGCACTGAGCGTCACCAAGCCTTGTTGCTTACTCGGCGCAAGCGGCAGTTGTGGCTGTGAATCTGACTGCTCTTCAACTTCCAGCAATGAACCATCTGCTAACAATGAAGCATCTTCCAATAACGAATCATCGCTGTCAATCGCAGCAACATCCGTCATGCTAGCCAGCTCATTGCGCGCACTGAGAATCACCCGTGGATAACGATTAAGATGCGCGTTTAAGGTATTTGATAGCAAATATAACCATTCAGGGGCGACAATAGGTTTATCGATATCATGACGGCGCTCTTCATAACGGCGCTGAATTTGTGACCAGTAATCTACCTGTTTTTCATTAATCAGTTCATCAGTGATAAAAAGCGCATCGCTTGGTAAATAAGCGAACAAACTACTTTCAGCTTCCCACTCTTTTATATCAAAAAACAATGGTTGGTAGTATTCAAGTCCGCTACTAGCGATACCTGCCATTACGTCTTTATGTAGCTCAAACTTGCGGCTGCTCGCATTAGGGAACATCGTGGCGAAGTTGGTACGAAACGTCTCACGCCCTTCATCAAGCGGGAACTCTTTGGCTGGTAGTATTTGAAATTGTTCGATAGGTTTTGAGATATCTGGCAGCTTGTGTAGCAGTGATAGTGACTCTTTGCCCATACTACTATCGTTGCCGCTCATCATTGTTTTGAGGTCATCAACGGTCAATGTCCGCTGGGTTTGCGGATTAAAAAAACGAATGGTCTCAATCTCATCATCAAACAAATCTAAACGTAGTGGGAACGGCTGACCCATGGCAAAGATATCAATGATGCTGCCACGTACCGCGAATTCACCCGGCTCAAATACATTCTCAACGGCGCGGTAGCCTGCCTTTGCCAGCAATCCGCGCTGGGTATTGATATCAAATCGATCACCAACGCTCAAATCAAAATGCTGCCCAATCAACCAGCTTGGCGGTGCTACACGATGCATTAATGCTTGTACAGATATCAATAGCACACCTGAAGTTGGCATATCGGTTAATAGATTGATACGCTCACTAACAATATCTTGATGCGGTGACAGCTCATCATAGGTCAACGTCTCCCAATCGGGGAACACATAAGCATCGACGCCGCAAAATGCCAATTCCGTCTCTATTTGATTGAGCTGGTTTTGGTCACGCGTCACCACAACTTTTAATCGGTCGGCAACATTCCATAGCGGTGTTTGCACCAGACTTGCTAGCCACAAACTGCTGACTGCACCATGCACAGGTGCCAGCCAACGCCGCTCGGCATTCTGGATAGGAAACAACTGCTGGTTAATTGGTTCAAACGCGTCAGTCAAAGCAGTGATAGGCATAAAGAGTAGGATCAATGTTAAGAGTCAGAGAGCTATTATACGAATATTTCAGCAATTACCAAAATTTATGCCGTAACGGTTTGTCACTTAGCATTTTTGTTAAAAAACCAATAGACAAATAGTTGATAAAGATTATATTCGTATATAAAGACAGGATGATTAAATGTAAAAACCTCAACGGCTAAGCTGAGGTTTTTGAGTGCTATTTATTAAGCTAGTGTTAAATTAATGGCTTGTCGCTAGCGATAATACCGTTATTGTCTGCGTAGACAAACATACCAGAATTTAGTGTTAAATCACCAAAGCTAATTTCAATATCCGTTTGACCTTCATCGCGGCGATTGGATTTACGCGGAATGCAACCAAGTGCCATCACACCGATGTCCATTGCTGCCATATCATCAACATCACGGACGCAGCCGTATACGATAACCCCCGCCCAGCCATTATCAATCGCTGACTGCGCAATCATGTCGCCTAGCAGCGCACAACGCATTGAACCACCACCGTCAACCACCAATACTTTGCCATTGCCATCTTTGTCTTTACCATCGCTATTTAGCAATGATTTGACGCGACTATTGTCTTCGAAGCATTTCACCGTCACAATTTCACCGCAGAATTTCTTTTTGCCGCCAAAGCTATGAAAAGACTTACCTTCGATATTAGGCAAACACACCTGCGACTCAGGATTGGCATCCAATAAATCACAGGTCACAAAGTTTTCTTTATCCATCGTTATTGATTCTGGCATGTCTGACATAGTGACGCTCCTTGTTATGTATAATTGGTTATTCATGACTGATTATTTATGACTGGGGCTTAGTTTTAATTGTTCTTTCAACTGAATACTTAGGCTATTTTTTAACTTTAGTCATCGCTAGCATTTGCTTATTTTCGATGATATCAGTGGTTTGGATAGCAGGTTCAGTACGGTATTTATTACGCTGATAAACATCATGCGCACTCATCGCCATGGCAATGGCAACGCGTTTGGCGGAAATGGGATGCAGTGACAATGATTCTGAGACCAAGGGCGATATCAGCTGAAAGGCTTTTTGACCAATACTTTCAAGCGGACGACCTTTATGCTTGCCAAGTAACAAGGATGGACGGAAAATAACTAGCTGCGTAAAACCTAGCGCCATAATAGACTGTTCAGTTTCAGCTTTTACGCGATTGTATAAAAACCGACTATGAATATCAGCATTCATGGATGATAACAAAAAGAAATTTTCAACACCTTTATCTTGGCACAGTTTGGCAAAATTGACATTATAATCATGATCAACCTTTCTAAAGGCCTCGTCGCTACCAGCCTGCTTCTTAGTCGTACCAAGACAGCTAAAAGCGTCCGTCTTTCGATCAACACCAACACTGGCAAATATTTCAGCCAAATTATCAAAATCATTAACCTGATAAAAACGCATGCTGGTATTGATATAGCGTGGCGGACGCCTTGCAATCACAATTAACGTGTCATAAAGCTCACTAAGCTGTTTGACAAGATGCTGTCCGACCAATCCTGTCGCGCCAATTACAATTGCTTTTCGCTGCATAGCCAATCCATTTATAGTGTGTTGGAAAATAGATGATAATGAAAAATCTGATTTTAAAGCCTATCACCAAAGCTTTTCATCTTAGGGCGTATCCTCATTTTAAAAATGGTGATAAAAATGAGATAAATTGCCGCCAAATAAAAAAAGTAGCGCAGATACTATCGGAATAGTAAACAGTATCAAGATATTAAACAGCTATTTGACATTGTTTTTTAACATTGTTTGGCAAGATTCAGCCATTTTTAGACCATTTAGATGTCCATCGATTGAATTGAGGACATGCCCTAGTATCATACCTAAATTAACGCATAACTGAGGGTATTCTATAGAATTTATTGTAAGAGATTTTATCGGCTAAGCGATTTATTCACTCATAAGCGGTTTTTAGTGCAACAATATTGATAAATATTTCAAGAAACAGTTGAGCAGAGACACAAAAAACTGTCGTATATATGATCACACAACTTCTTTAAGCATTAATCATCAAATATATTGTTCTAAGGGCGATAATTTGCTAAGATAACCGGCTTTACACGTTAACGCTGTTTAATTATTCCAAACAGTTTTGACGCTTGCGATGCTCTATTGCTAATTTAGGTGCCTTTAATAACAGATAGGTACTTTAATATTAGACATCGACATCATGTTTGGCGAGACGGCTGCTCGTTACCGATGATGGTTAAACCCTTTTTTATTATAATCCACATTCATATTTTTATCTGTCTTTATCAAGGAGATTCGCGTGGCTAATACTGCACAAGCTCGTAAACGCGCCCGTCAAAACACCAAACGTCGTCAGAACTCTGCGTCACAACGCTCTATGGTTCGTACTTACTTAAAACGTGTTGATGCGGCTATCGCAGCTAAAGATTATGACGCGGCTACCGAAGCTTACAAAAAAGCGGTACCAGTTCTTGATCGTATGGCTGACAAAGGTATTATTCATAAGAATAAAGCTGCTCGTCGTAAGAGCCGCCTGAACAAAACCATCAAAGGCCTACAAGCTTAAGATTGTTAACGTTTAGACCATATCTCGCCTTTATAGCGTGATGACTAAAACCTTGTTACTAGTTCTAATACTGGGGCAAGGTTTTTTTATGTCTGATTGAAAAATGAGTAGTAATCTATTAAACAGTATCTAGATTAAATAGTATTTAGATCCATTTTACTTCTGGTGGTAAGAGCAATGTATTAGGATGAAAGCCGGCAGCACGGTAGTCTTCTAATAAAGTATGAATCGGGCGCACATACACTTCACCGCGCCAAACGAAGTGTGCACTGGCTTGTTCAAACGGCTTATCATCAAACCACAAAAACACGCCTTCCATCATCTTTGGCCAATCATTCCAATCAATCTCGACCACATCAAACATCACTGCTAAAAAAGCAGACAATAAAGTATCATGACTAACAGCAAGCATGAGATGCCCTTGCTGCGGTTGATGCTGATAAAACAAAGATAGAATATCGAGACCGCCTTGGTAAGCGTTTTTGGTACCTTCAAGATTGCCTTGCAAAAATCGATTGATAAAGTTGAGCACGCCAATTTCTTTAAATACTGGATTTGCTATTTCAGGCTCAGTCACTAAGCTACCAGGCTCGACCAACAATGACTGATGATTAATATCACGTTGTAGTCCCGCACCTGCTTGCATCAGCTGCGCCGTGTCAATACAGCGTCCAATCGGACTTGAGATACTATCTACATCAAGCGAGTACGGTAAATGCCCTGCCAACCAACGCCCCCACGACTTCGCTAGTACTCGACCTTTAGGTGTTAGTGGTAATTGATAACTGGCAAAACCATTGCCATCAGAGCGTTCACGTAAGGAATGTCTGGTAAATAAAATAAGCCGTTTATCTTCAGGCAATAAGCTGACTGAGGAAATCATACTATCAGGCAAGTGCGAAGGCGCCGGAGCACTTGGAGTATGACTCGCAAGCTTTTCAGCAGACAGTTTTGAGGGATTGTTATTGAGATATTTGCTCATGGTAGCAAGCGTAGCAGATTTTTTGATATGAATGAACAAAATATCAGTTCAATTGTAATATTGCTTACGAGTCTAGGCGGTTAGACTTTAAAATAAGCGCTATTTTATATTCACTATTTTAAAAAATACGAATCAAGGTGACAAATAACTAAAAAGATATTTACTTTCAAGAGGCTAAAATTACTTAGCCGATATCAATGACTTTGTCCCACGCAAATGCTAATGCAGTGCTGCTCACCTCATTTGGATACGCACGTGGATTGACAATGATTCGTGTATTACCAATACGGTAATCAAATGCTTCGTGTGTATGTCCATGCACCCATAGTATTGGCGCCCAATCTTCATGCATCCAGCCAGACAAATCACTGACAAAAGCTGCGTTACTTGGTAGATTCGCATACTTCTCAGAAACCGATAATGGACTGATACTATGATGACTCATCACAACAGTTTTTTTGCCAAGTGTTTTGGCGGTGATCAATGCTTGCTTTAACCATTGACGCTGCTTAGCATGGATTTGCATCGATACTTCAGGTGAAAAAAGCTCGCCTCCAGCATAGATTTGTTTATAGTCACGCATAAAGCGCATAGCAGCAGCTATAGTATCTTCATTGGCCTGATATTGGTAATCTGTCCATAAAGTACAACCTAGGATACGTATGTCACCAATATCAATATGTTGACACTGTAGAAAACGGACGCCTTGCTGCGACTGGGCGTTATAATTATCCCAAGTCGCCAGCTTTTTATCAAAATGTAGTACATCTTCATTAAAGTATTCATGATTGCCAGCTATCGTAATCACAGGCACTTGCAAACGTGCTGCCTGCTCTTGTAGCCATGGCATACCACTATCGCTGTTGGCAGTATCGCCCGCAACTAATACCACGTCTGCATCAGTTTTGGGAATATGCCCTAGCGGATGTGACTGACGCGCATAACTGTCAATATGTAAGTCACTTAAAATCTGTAATTTCATAAGTTCTAATATCATTAAATAAACGTAAATAGTTTAGCACTTTTTGATATACCCGCAAAAATTAAAAAAAGACAGCGGATTAGGCTGTCTTTTTTATCATGCTGACACTATAAAATGCTAAACGCTTTTTAAATATCTAAATATTTTATAAGTATCTAAATACCTCGGAGTATCTTTTGTAATTTAGCCGCAGGATCTGCTGCCTGAGTAATTGAACGACCAATCACCAAATAATCAGAACCATCATCTAACGCCTGTTTTGGCGTGCAAATACGCTTTTGATCATCTGCATTGTCGTCTAGCAAGCGAATACCAGGAGTTACTAACTTAAAGTCTTCAACACATAATACTTTAAGTAATTTTGCTTCCTGGGCCGAGCAAACCACACCATCAAGACCCGCTTGCTTGGTTAATTGTGCCAATCGACTCACTTGCGCATCTAGACCATCGGTAATACCTGTTTGCATCAATGCTTGATTATCCATAGAGGTCAGCACGGTGACGGCTATCAGCAAGGTATCAAAGTTACCGTCTAACAAGCGCTGTTTAGCCAATGACATCGCCTCTAAGCCCGCGCTGGCATGCACATTCACCATCCATACGCCGAGCTCAGCTGCCGCTAGTACCGCTTGAGCGGTAGTATTAGGAATATCATGGAATTTCAAGTCTAGAAATACGTCAAAATTACGCTGATGTAGCGCCTTAACTATCTCAGGACCACAGCGAGTAAATAGCTCTTTACCCACTTTTAAGCGGCATGATGTTGGATCTAACTGATCAGCTAATGCTATCGATGCCTCCATCGTCATATTATCTAAGGCAACGATGACTGGGGAGTTCATTGTATTATTCATGGTTCTACCATATCTATATCAGAATTATCAAAACACTATATATGGACTGCTCATAGATCAGTACAAAATATAATTTAGTCTCGTTTTTGTTTGGTAAGTGTCGCGCCTTCATCTACAGTAAGTACTTCTGCGTCTTGCACTTGCACATTGGTCGCTGTCGAACCATAAACAGCCTCTTCCACCGTTGGTGCAGTTGCTTGGCGATCAATGACAGCGTTGGCTTGTGTCAGTTGTGCTTGCAAATTCACATTCACTTTTTGCAAACGCGAGATTTCCCACTTATTCTGTAAGACACGGAAGATAAGCAGTGCCAACAAGATGCCAATAACAATACCAAGCATGAGGCATAAAATCAGCAGCAATCCTAGATTCATCGTCGGTGCTTGCGAGAATAATAAATTTACGCCAACTTCGGTATTATTTGCCAACACCAAACCAAGTGAATAAGCAAAGCTCAAAAACAGCAATACAAATAGTAAAAAGCGCATGAGACATCTACCTCGATTTGAAATGTCGTTAGTGTTTTAAAAATAGCACTCTAAAACCTTCATCAACCCACACATTTATATGCTTATAAACTCACTAGTGATAAGTTCTAGAAAAGGTGGCTGGCAAGCACTCTTGTTGGCAATTTTACCCAATAAATACTTTATAACACACTTAACTATTTGCTACTGTATCATTGACTGCTTCACGTAATGCTTTACCTGGTTTAAAGTGCGGTATCGCTTTGGCTGGTACAGGTACGCTTTCTCCTGTCTTAGGATTTCGACCCATACGGGCACGACGATGGTGCAGACAAAAACTGCCAAAACCACGAACTTCTACGCGTCCATCATTGGCTAACGTATCGGTCATCAAGTTTAATATTTCACGTACTGCATCATCGACTACAGTATCAGTCATATTGTCACAGTTCGCACTTAAATTACTAATAAATTCGGACTTGTTAATCGCTTGCTGCATTATTACGCTTGCCTTGTTGATTAATGGATAAGATGACTGTGAATTGAACCATCATTTTCGATAGCTGGTTACTTTTAAGACAAGCCATACATCAAGATCATAAGGGTAAATAGCCATTCACTAAAATAATCTCAGTGTCTTAAATAAGTAATAATTCACATCTCGTTACTCAATGTTGCAAATGATAGCGGATATTACGGTAAATGGAAATAAGAGTTTGCCTGTTTGAGCAAAAACCTCATTGATTAATAGTACACTTAAAATTTAAGCAAAAAAAAAGCGACCATAGTCGCTTCTTTTATAATCTTATATCAATAACGTGCAGCTTACTGCATTTGCTCTTTGATCAAGTCACCAATTGTTTTTGGCTGTGCATCAGAACTGGCAGTAGTACTAGTCGTGCTAGTGCTGCTTAGCTCTTTAATCGCTTGACGCTCTTCAGCTTCGTCTTTCGCTTTGATAGACAAGTTGATGTTGCGAGTTTTACGATCAACACTGATGATTTTAGCTTCAACGTCATCACCAACGCTCAAATGCTTAGTCGCATCTTCAACGCGATCACGTTGAATTTCAGAGGCACGTAGATACGCTTCAACTTCGTCAGCAAGCTCGATAGTAGCGCCTTTAGCATCTACTTCTTTTACTTTACCATTAACGATAGCACCGCGGTCATTGTTGACTAGGTATTCGTTGAATGGATCAGAGCTTAACTGCTTCACGCCTAGGCTGATACGGTTTGCTTCTGCATCTACTGACAATACCATTGCTTCAACGGTGTCGCCTTTATTGTAGTTACGGATAGCGTCTTCGCCAGTTTCGTTCCAAGAGATATCAGATAGATGAACAAGACCATCAATACCACCGTCTAGACCGATAAAGATACCGAAGTCAGTGATTGATTTGATCGTACCAGTGATTTTATCACCGCGCTCATGTTTCTTATCAAACTCATCCCATGGGTTAGCAAGAGTTTGTTTGATACCTAAGCTGATACGACGACGTTCTTCATCGATATCAAGAATCATTACTTCAACTTCATCGCCCACTTGAACAACTTTTGATGGGTGGATGTTTTTGTTGGTATGATCCATTTCTGACACGTGTACTAGACCTTCAATACCTTCAGAAATCTCAGCGAAACAACCATAATCAGTTAAGTTGGTGACGCGTGCTTTAACCACACTACCTACTGGGTATGTGCCGCCAACGTTATCCCAAGGATCAGTACCAAGTTGTTTTAGACCTAGGCTAACGCGATTGCGCTCACGGTCAAACTTCAATACTTTAACTTTTAGGTCTTGACCAACTTCAACAACTTCAGATGGATGCTTGATACGGCGCCATGCCATGTCAGTGATGTGCAATAGACCATCGATACCACCTAGATCAACGAATGCGCCGTAATCAGTAAGGTTCTTAACGATACCTTCGATCTCGATGCCTTCTTCAAGCTTGTTCAATAGCTCTTCGCGCTCAGCTGAATTTTCAGCTTCCATAACTGCACGACGGCTAACAACAACGTTGTTGCGCTTTTGATCAAGTTTGATGACTTTGAACTCTAGCTCTTTGCCTTCAAGATGCGTGGTGTCACGGATAGGACGAACATCTACCAATGAACCTGGTAGGAACGCACGTACTGAACCGATATCTACAGTGAAACCGCCTTTAACTTTGCTTGAGATGATACCTTTTACGATTTCATCATTATCAGCGATTTTTTCAAGGAAGTTCCAAGTTTCAACACGTTTGGCTTTTTCACGTGAAAGCAAGGTTTGACCCATGCCGTTATCAACCGCTTCGACCACGACATCAACGCTATCGCCAACTTCAACTTCAAGTTCGCCTTCTTCGCTTAAAAACTCTTCACGAGCGACGATACCTTCAGATTTCAGACCAGTATCAACAGTGATCCAGTCGTTATCAATGGCCACAACAGTACCAGTGATAACCGAGCCACGCTCGATATCCAGACCTGTTTCTTCGATGCTCGCTTCAAATAGTTCAGCAAATGATTCCATTATGTCTACCTTTGTATAGCCGTATCCTGTCCAGCACAGTACGGATCAAATTTATGATTGCATAAAACGAGAATACTGGTTTTATATCCCATACAATCATATATAAAAACGTTTGTTGTTAGTAAGCACATAACTTATTAAACTCACTAGCAACAACTGTCTTATATTGCAATGCCTTATACTTTCAAATCTCTATAATTTAGAAAGAATATTTTTATCACTCTCTAGAGATTATTAGCGTCTACTACTGTGATTTTATACTAAAATCAAGCGTATAGGAAACTTTTTCATACTTACTAACTTGTTTTTATTAACTATTAAAGAAAATACCTTTATCCTGACAATGTCTTTTCACTTGTGAATAAACTGCATCAGCATCTAAGTTAGAGCTATCTAGTAGTAGAGCATCTTCTGCAGGCTTTGATGGTGCAGTCGACCGATTCTCATCACGATCATCACGAGCTTTAATTGTCGCTAAAATCGCGTCAAAATCTGCCGTCTGACCAGCATTTATTAACTGTGTTACGCGGCGCTCGGCACGCGCTTCAGCACTGGCAGTCAAATACACTTTTACATCCGCATCTGGGAACACAACCGTCCCCATATCGCGACCATCAGCGACCAATCCAGAACGAGTTGCCATATCTTGTTGCAACTTTAGTAATGCTTGACGAACTTTTGGAAATACTGCTACTTGTGATGCATAGCCGCCCACGGTTTCATTACGAACCTGCTCACCAACCGCCTCACCATTCACTAAAACATCAACACGTCCTGATGCATTGTTAGGTACAAAAGCAATCTCTAGGCGCTGCGTTAGTGCTAATACAGCCATCTCGTCAATGGCTTGGCTTCCGTCTGCCGCAACTAATCCCGCTTCAAATGCTTTGAGTCCAACGATACGATACAGAGCACCTGAATCAAGCAGTTGATAATTCAATGCTTGGGCCAAACGCCACGTCACCGTACCTTTACCTGCCCCACTTGGTCCATCAATGCAGATAACTGGATAGCGCAACACTGGCGCTTGGTTATCATTACTGCCAGCACCAAAGTTATCAAGTATAGCGTTATCAGCTGTAGAAACGGTCATAATACTCACTTAATAGTAGACGATACTGATACGGCTTAGTGCATGCTAGCTGCAGAACAATATTTACTTATTTATCAAACGCTTGACAATTAATTCATCATTTCGTCATCAAATAGGGCGATATTATAGCAAAGAAACCTACCCATCACTAGCAGCAAGACTGATATCTTGTTAATTGCTTATATTGTCTTTCTTTTTGCCGCTTTTCGTCGTTCACGGAAAAAGGTCTTAAGCATCTGGCTGCTATGCTCACGACATAAGCCATTATGTACTTCGATAGCATGATTATAAAAAGGCTGCATCGGTAAATTTATTTGACTACCAACCATACCCGCTCGTGGCTCGCTTGCTGCATAAACCAATCTATCTACCCGCGCATGAATGAGGGCTCCGATACACATCGTACAAGGCTCTAAGGTAACGTATAACGTTGTCTGTAATGGTAAACGATAGTTTTTTAAGCGCGCACACGCTTCTCTTAATGCGACAATCTCGGCATGAGCGGTCGCATCGTGACGACCAATTGGTTCGTTAAATCCTTGACCAATAATCTGCTGATCGTGTACCAGTATCGCTCCTACCGGCACTTCTCCACGCTCAGCACCTTGCCTAGCAAGTTTAAGAGCTATGTTCATCCAGCTCATATCTTGAAGTGACCAAAATGTGCTGGCTTGCATATCTTCAATAACTAACTGACTATTTGCGGTTGGATGTGGCTTCAAGCTTATATTTTGTTTATATTTCATTTATTTTGACAACTATTGCGGTAATTGCCAATCGATAGGCGTTTGCCCATACTGTACCAGATAATCATTGGTCTTAGAAAACGGCTTGGAACCAAAGAATCCACCACGATTGGCAGCAAGTGGTGATGGGTGTACAGCGGTGAGAATAAGATGCTTATCAGTATTGATATATTTGCCTTTTTTCTGTGCTTTACTGCCCCACAATATGAATACGGTATGTTCTGTTTGTTCATTAACCACATCAATCACCGCATCGGTAAACTGCTCCCAACCTTTATTTTGATGACTATTTGGCTCACTTTCTCGCACGGTCAGAGAGCTATTTAATAGCAAAACTCCTTGCTGCGCCCAGTAAGTCAGGTCGCCATGTTTTGAGGGTGCGATACCAACGTCACTTGCCATCTCTTTTAACAAATTATTGAGTGAGGGGGGCTTTGGAATGGCTTTGGGCACTGAAAATGATAAGCCCATTGCCTGCCCTGGTCCATGATAAGGATCTTGACCTAGTATCACGACTTTAACTTGTGATAAAGGGGTCAGGTTTAACGCGTTAAATATTAAGGGTGCTGGCGGATAGATACTGTTTTCTGATTGATAGGCTTCTTTTAAAAACGCACGCAAGTCGTCCATATTGTTAGAAGTTAACTCGTTTGCTAACGCCGTTTTCCAATCTTCTGGCAAGCGCACATTGTCTAAAATAGCCTGCTTTTGCGCTGGCGTTTTTGGCGTTTGTCCATCGAATAATTCCATAGTATGTCCTGTTATATTTGTTATTAATTAGATAAATATCGAATGGGGGGCGTGAACTAATCTCGCACATGAAAGCTAGTGATTTCATACTTGATGTTGTTATGAATTATAGCAATAAAAAAACGGCTACCACAGTAACATGGTAACCGTTGTTATTACATTAGTAGCAAAAACTTAGCTGGCGAGTGACTCAGAGTCTGGATGTGGCTCATGAGTCTCAACGACCGTCAAGATAATACGACTATCTGCTGATCCTTTATCTGTAGACTTATAATCCGTCTTACCACTGTACTTATCAAGCTTAACAGAATCACCATCTTGCTCATCATTAGCTTCAGGCTCTAAGGTAAGATGTACTACCCCACCATTGACCAAATCACCAAACAAAATCATACTTGCCAATGACTTTTTGATCTCATCTTGAATCAGACGCTGCATTGGGCGTGCACCCATTAGGCGATCATAGCCTTTGTTAGCCAAGTAATCGCGTACTTCGTCATCAATCTCTAAGGTGACTTGTTTATCATCAAGCTGGACTTGTAGCTCAACCAAGAATTTATCAACCACAGATACCACCACGGAGGTATCTAATGGGTTAAATTGAATGATGGCATCTAAACGGTTACGGAACTCTGGCGTAAAGACACGTTTGAGCGACTCTGTATTATCACGGCTATGGTCTTGCTGAGTAAAGCCCATTGAAGAGCGGCTAATACTATCAGCACCGACGTTGGTCGTCATAATCACAATGACTTGCTTAAAAATAGCCACACGACCATTGTTATCAGTCAACGTACCATGGTCCATGACTTGCAGTAACAAGTTGAAGACATCAGGGTGCGCTTTTTCAATCTCATCAAGCAATAACACACAATGTGGATGTTGATTGATTTTTTCAGTCAACAAACCACCTTGATCATAACCGACATAGCCAGGAGGCGCACCAATCAGACGTGAAGCAGTATGGGCTTCCATATATTCTGACATATCAAAACGAACCAGTTCTACGCCTAACAAATTTGCCAATTGACGTGAAACTTCGGTTTTACCCACCCCAGTAGGACCGGCAAACATGAAGGAACCAATTGGCTTATCTGGTGCTTTGAGACCGGCACGCGATAGCTTAATGGCATCGGCTAAGGTTTCAATTGCCTCATCTTGACCAAACACTAAGTGTTTAAGATCACGATCTAAGTGCTGAAGAATACTCTTATCATCACTCGATACTGACTTGGGAGGAATACGTGCAAGCTTGGCAACAATCGCTTCAATATCTGCCACATCGATTTTCATCGGTGGGTTTTTCTTAGCTTTGGCACTTTTTGACTCACTGAACGATTTGGCACGATCATTGGCTTTTGCAGTTTCTGCTTCATCCTGCATTTCGCTATCGCTATACGTGTCGCCATCGAGACCCTCAACATCGGCATCAATCTGAGCATCAAAATCTTGCTCTATATCCGCAATGAAGCTTTCTTCTGCATCAATATCATCAGCATCAGGAATCACGCCTAAACGCTTATAGGCACCTGCTTCGTCAATCACATCAATCGCTTTATCTGGTAAAAAACGCTCGTGAATATGCTTAGCAGATAATTGAACGGCGGTGACCAACGCTTCATCGGTATATTCGACGTTATGAAATTCCTCATAACGAGGCTTCAGACCGCGCAAAATATCAATTGTATCGTCGACACTCGGCTCTTTGACATCAATCTTCTGGAAGCGACGTGACAGTGCATGGTCTTTTTCAAACACTTGACGGTATTCGGTAAAGGTAGTTGATCCGATACAGCGCAGCTCACCATTAGCAAGTGCTGGCTTAATCAAATTTGATACGTCCATATTGCTACTCATTGACGACCCTGCGCCAATAATCATATGAATCTCATCAATAAACAAGATTGCATTGGGCTTTTTCTTTAGCGCATCAAGCAGTGACTTCATGCGTTTTTCGAAATCACCACGGTATTTAGTACCAGCGATTAATGAGCCGATATCAAGGCTATAAATCACGCAGCCATTCAATGGTTTCGGTGCTTTATCATTAATAATCAACCACGCCAAACCTTCAGCGATAGAGGTCTTACCAACACCAGGCTCACCAACCAATAACGGGTTATTTTTACGGCGACGACATAATACTTGCGCGGCGCGCTCAATTTCAGGGCCACGTCCAATTAATGGATCCGTCTTACCTTCAGCCGCACGCTGGTTTAGGTTGGTCGCAAACTCAACCAAGGGATCTTTACTGGTTTTTTCTGAGGCACTACGGCGTTCACCCGTCATAGAAGCACGTGGCTCAGATGGCTCGTCTTTATCTTGACCATGCGATAAGTATTGGGTCAACTCAAGACGACTAATACCCTGCTTTTTGAGCAAATAAACGGCATAAGTATCGTGCTCTGAAAACATAGATACTAAAATATCTGAGCCTTCAACAAGGCGACCACCACCAATAGATTGCACATGGAAAATAGCACGCTGTAGAATACGATCAAAGCTTTGGGTTGGCTGCGGTGACTGCTCGGTGTCTGCGTCTACCGTTGGCGTATGCTTATTGATATAAGCTTCTAACTCGGTACGCAGCGTTGAAACATTGGCATTACAGGCAGTTAATGTATTGGCAGCGTGAGTATTCTCTAATAACGCCAATAACAGATGCTCAACAGTGAGGTACTCATGCGATTTTTGGCGCGCAAGTGTCATTGCTAAACGCAAAGAAACTTCAAGATGACGACTTAACATAACGACTTCCTACGGTTATACCTATCTTTATAATTGATAGCTTTATGAATGAGTTAGTAAGTAAATCAGGGCGACAGATGGATTGTTCAAGGGCTAAATCTGTATTATCAAAAGACAGCGCTAAATGATATTGACCATGTATTACTCAAGTAGCAGTGCTATCTACTTATCACCAATTAAGCGTTTTGATCACTCATACTTGCTTTTCTTTATCTCAACACGATACTTAAGAAGAGTCAATCTATTAACACAGACTAAAATGTATCAAGGCGTACTGCGCATCAATATTTATAGTAAAGAAATAGGATGAAAGCTTCAAAAGCTGAGCAAATAAAGGAGAAATCGGTAATAGAATAATAAATGAGAGAGTGAAGGATACAAGTGACTTTTTTAAGCCATCAGCTGATTAAATTATAGAAAAATTCAAGTTAATAGGATGACTAGAAAATGATACGAGTGCAGCAATCATTTCTATAAAATTTAGACAGCTGTTTGATGTGATGACTTAATATAGATAAGGGTATATTAAAGAAAAATCAAGGTTAGGACATTTTTATAATAAGGAATTTATGAGTGACTGCTTGGATACAGAGTACCTATCAAGCTCACAATGAGCGGTTTTTAGAGCTTGACAGGGTTTCTAAACGATAAAACCATTGGAAATAATAAGATAAAAACACGAAAAGAAGATAAAACTTTAAATTCATATTTACGCTATTTTCTTATTCGCCTTGATGTGGCTCAATCTGGGTCAATAATGGATAGCCTTCACGATGTGCCAGACTGTTTACCTTTTTGGCTTTGGTCTCAGCGATATCTTTAGGATAGATACCAGCAATGCCTTTGCTACTGTTATGAATCGTCAGCATCACTTCGACTGCCGAATCCATACTATGACGAAATTCAGACTGTAAAATATAAACAACGAACTCCATCGGCGTATAATTATCATTATACATAACGACTGCATACATAGGCGGCTTAGCCACTTCTGGCTCTGCTACCAGTACATCTGCTTGTGGCGAGGTCTCACCGTCCGTATCGCCATCTTGTGCACGATGAGCAGGTATGGTTGGAAAGTGCCAATCAGCAACAGTTGGCAACGCTTGCAATAGGGTTTGTTTTATCATAATTGGCATACAAATTAATGGTTATATTTATAACAGAATAAAGAGCGCTAACAGAGGTTGGCAAATGCAATGCTTATTATAGCGCTCTTAAATATGAATAGATTAAGGCTCAATCGGACTTTCGTCGACTTCAGGTAAATCTAAAAGTGATAGCGGCATATTATCAACTCGGTCGCCAAGCTTCCAATCATAGAGCTGCTCTACTTGTTGTCCGCCAGCTTGTAAGCTAAGTTTGACTTGTAACGGTTTAAAGCCTGATGGCATCATGAAACGACCACGAATACGAACGATACCTTCAATAGTATAAACTGGAGGATCTAGCGGCACCTCTACAAAATCATCGTCATTGAGCAACGTCAACGTTGGCTTTAGGCGTTTGGCTTTGCCATCGCTAGCAAGCATGCCTATATCGAAACCATATTCGAAGGCATTTTCAGGTAACGGCTCAATCTTTGCCGCTATTACCTGTAAAGGCATGCCGCCTTTGTCACGAAGGACATCAGCATATAATTCATTCAGTTGAGAGACTTGTCTATTCTCAACCGTTAATTCTTGCTGGTTTTCACGCAACTCTTTGATGTTAGCCAAGCTAATCGCCAGCTCCTGCTTAGCAGTAGCCGCTTGATTGGCCGCTATTTTATGACTAAGACGCAAATCTTCAAGCGCTTCTGTTGCCTCAGTGCTATTGATCATCGCTTGCTTGGTTTCAGTTTGCATAGAATGAAAGCCACGCTGATATCCTAATTTATGACCGAATATCAATCCAACAATGGCAGTCACCAATATGACAACGACAAAGAGAGCCAACACCAATGTGGATGCCCCTTGTTGGGTACCACCTACCTTAGTTACTGAACTAGCATTGGTTTTAAGAGAATGCGGACTACGCTCTAAATGATACAAATCAGAGTCTTTGCACGATGAAAGTGCGGGCTGTGAGCAAAAGCGTCGTACAAGCTTGACACGCATTTAGACAATATCTCTTAACAGTAATGGCAATATTATAGCGGAATTTATAATCAATACCTAGCACCATAAATGTGAATGATTTGACCACAGCTAAACATCTGCTACGGAACAATAGGTGCAAAGTTTAGACCCATTGTTTCATCGAATCCGAACATGACATTCATATTTTGTACCGCTTGTCCTGCTGCCCCTTTTACCAAATTGTCTTGTACGACAATCACTGTCAATTCCGCACGTTCATTGTTTTGATGCACAGCAATGCGTAAACGGTTGCTGGCACGGACACTACGGGTATCTGGATAGATACCTTTTGGCATGACATCAATAAACGCCTCTGATTCATAGCATGTTTCAAATATCTGCTGCCAATCAATAGCAGCACCCGCATCCGTCAGCTCAAGATGAATAGAGCTCAGCATGCCACGTATCATCGGCACAAGGTGCGGTAAAAAACGAATGCGATGGGTGAACTGACTGTCTAATAACTGCGCCACGCCTTGCTCAATCTCGGGCAGGTGACGATGTCCTTCAACGCTATAAGCTTTAAAGTTATCAGTAGTTTCAGCATAATTAAGCGCAAGTGAAGCTTGGCGACCAGCGCCAGAAACACCAGACTTTGCATCGATAACGATGCGTGATTCCACCAATCTCTCTGCTTGCTTATTTTGCATATCGATTATTGGTTTCAAACCCAAAATAGCAGTGGTCGGATAACAACCAGGATTACCGACGACTAAAGCAGTGGCAAGTTTATCGCGATTCACTTCAGGTAAACCATAAACAGCTGTCTTTAGTAGCTCAGGACAAGCATGCGACTGCTGATACCAGTGTTCAAAATCGGACAGTGACTGCAAACGAAAATCAGCAGCCAAGTCAATGACTTTCACACCGGCTTGCGTTAGCGCCTCTGCTTGCTTCATCGCTACGCCATGTGGAGTGGCAAAAAAGACCACATCACACTTTTGCAGTGTTGCAAGCGTCTCGTCACCCAAGTCACTAAAAACAATATCTGATATTCCGCGTAAGCTTGGAAATATCTCATCAGCTCGTGTACCAGCTTCGCTACGTGAAGTTAGCAAATCAATAGATACTTCAGGATGCGCAGATAACAAGCGAATCAGCTCAATACCCGTATAACCTGTGCCACCAACAATCGCTGCTGAAATCATAAGATATTCCTTTTTATTTTACTTGGTAAATATCAGTATTTGTTAAACAAATCTTAGATAGAAAGCTCGCTTATATACCTGAATTTTGTCATTTTTAGATTCTAGCGGCTTTAGATTTTATAATCGTGCACCGCATCGATGAATACTTTGGCATTGTCGGGATTGACCCACTGCGTAATACCATGACCTAAGTTTGCTATATAACCCGTTTTTTCGCCGCTTGCATAAGCACTATCAAGCATTGCATTTACTTCAGCACGAATCGTCGCAGGTGAACCATACAATGTTGCTGGATCCAAATTGCCTTGAATGGCTTTACTACTCTGTAGTTTTTTGTGCTGTTTGGTCAATTGACGCTGACTTTCAGCCAATACTTGGCGTGCACGATCAATGGGCATCGTCCAATCTAACCCTAAAACATCAGCTTGACTATCTGCTTGCACATCCAACCATAACCCACCACCTTTGGTAAATAATACCACTGGTATCTGCGGATGGCGTACTTTTAATTCAGCGACGATACGCTTATTATAAGCATGAGAAAAATCGATAAACTGACGATGGCCAAGCGCCCCGCCCCAACTATCAAAAATCTGTAGAATTTGAGCACCAGCGACCACTTGTGCATCTAGATAATCAATGACAGAAGTGGCTAATTTATCTAATAATTGATGCAAGAAATCAGGGTTGCTATACAAAAATCCTTTAGTATAACGATAGTCTTTTGAGCTGCCGCCTTCAATCATGTAGGTGGCCAATGTCCATGGACTACCAGAGAAACCAAATAAAGGCACTTGACCATTTAGTGCTTTGCGGATGCTCGTCACCGCACGCATGACATAATCAAGAGAATCTTTGGGTTCAAGTACTGGCAATCTATCTAAGTCTGCTTGCGTACGAATAGGATGTTTAAACTTAGGGCCTTCGCCCGCCTCAAAGTATAAGCCTAGACCCATAGCGTCAGGTATGGTCAAAATATCACTAAATAAGATAGCAGCATCTAAATCATAACGGCGTAGTGGCTGTAAAGTAACTTCAGTGGCGCGGTCCGTATCTTTGCACAGGCTCATAAAGTCGCCCGCTTCTGCACGAGTGGCTTTATATTCTGGTAAATAACGACCAGCTTGACGCATCATCCAGACTGGCGTGGTGTCTATCGTCTCAAATCGTAGGGCACGTAGTAATCTGTCGTTCTTTAAAGGCGCAAATTCTTGCTGGATCGAGTTACTATTGTCTGAAGCACTCATGTACAAATCTCCAAAACAACACCGCATTCATGATCATCAATGAATACGGTGCCGGATAAAATAAGTTGAATAAAAGAATATTAAAACGTTTAGATAGCGACAATCTATTCTAAAAAACCACAAATAATGAGATATTCGCTAATAACAATTTATTGGTTAATATCTCTCGTTTTAACAATCATAAAAACAATAATCATTAAAAGTATTTATGTTTCTTAGAGCGTCATTTGCCGTTGGTCTTTAATCAATAATATCGTGCTCATATTTGAAATTGGATGAATACCATGAATGTTCTACATGGTCAGCGCTAAATTATCACGGTGTACCATGACCACACGCTCTTCATTATTACCAAGAATTCTATCAAACTGCTCAGTACGCTCACGAGCTACTCGGCAAGCATCACGAGATGAGAAGTTCACTTGTCCAACCGCTAAACGCTCGCCCGTATCTTGGTGTACCACCTCAACCACGTCACCTTCATCGAAATCACCGCGTACTTCCACAACGCCGACCGGTAGCAAGCTCTTGTGATGCTCGACTACTGCTTTTGCTGCACCTGCATCGACTATTAGAGTGCCTGACATACGTAAATGTGCGGCAAGCCATTGTTTACGTGCAATGATTTTGTCTTGATCATTGGTGGTCAATAAAGTACCAACCGCTTCGCCTGATACCACACGAGTAATAACATCATCGATAGCACCGCTCACGATAACGGTTGGACAACCACCCATCGCAGCAAGACGACCAGCACGAATTTTGGTCAGCATACCGCCGCGACCAAGCTTGCCACCATCCCCTGCAATATCAAATAAGTAATCCGCCATCGCACGCTCTTGGCGAATCATTTTTGCATTAGGATTGTCACGTGGGTTGTCCGTAAACACCCCCTCTTGATCGGTTAAAATGATATATAAATCGGCATTGACCATCGCCGCTGCCATCGCGCCCAAAGTATCATTATCACCAAATTTAATTTCATCAATGGTAATAGTGTCGTTTTCATTAATCACTGGTAGCACGCGCCATTCTAATAATTGTGTCAACGCGCCCGTCGTATTGAGATAACGGCTACGATTAGACAAATCATCATGTGTTAGTAGCAGCTGCGAGCTTTGAATACCATGTTGGATTAATGCTGACCACCACGTTTCAATCAAACCCATTTGACCAATAGAAGCACAGGCCTGTAGTGCTGCTAGTTTCTTCGGGCGCTCCTCAAGGTTCATTCGTACCACACCTTCAGCAACGGCACCTGACGATACTAGCAGTACTTCGACGCCTTGCTTGTGCAATTTAGCGATCTGCTTTGCCCACTCATATATGGCAGTTCGATCCAGCCCTCGACCGTTATTGGTTAACAACGATGAGCCAATCTTGACAATAACGCGCTGAATATCAAAGTTGCGAGTTTGTTTAATAAACCTTGCTTCTTCGGTCGTGTTTTCTATGTCACCTGCCATATAAACTCCTGTCTCTCATGTGAATTGATTACGGGGATTGATCTAAAAAATTCAAGTATATCAGCTCAAGCGTGTTAGCTTAAGGAACATAAATGACCTCGACACCATCTTCGTCGTCATCGTCAAAATCAGCATCGTCGTCGCTTAAATCTACACCTTCGCGAGCCGCTTTGCGAGCCGCACGATAGGCTTCACGCTGCGCCTCAGTGTTTAGACGTACTTCTACTTCTAAGCGCTCAAAACGGCTTCTTTGTGCTTCAGCGAAGATAGGATCTTCTAGTTCACGCTCACGCTCTAGTTCAATCTCATTCATTAAATGATATTTAACTGCATCCGTCCCTTCACCCATTAGGGTTGACGTGCGAAATACATCGCCTGTCCAATCAAGCTCGGCGACAATATGAGTACAAAGCTCATCTAACTCTTCGTCAGGCACCTGATCAATTTTGTTTAATATCAAAATCTGGGGCAAGTTGGATAACTCAGGCGAAAAACGCTCAAGTTCATTCAAGATAACACGAGCGTTGGCTACCGGATCGCTGCCATCAATTGGCTTTACATCAACCACATGTAACAGACGACGAGTACGAGCCACATGTTTTAAGAAACGAATGCCAAGTCCAGCACCTTCTGAAGCACCTTCGATCAAACCTGGAATATCTGCCATCACAAATGAGCGATGACGACCGATATCAACCACACCTAGATTCGGAACGAGGGTGGTAAACGGATAGTCAGCAACTTTTGGTCTAGCAGCAGAGACTTGACGAATAAAGGTAGATTTACCAGCATTAGGCAAACCAATCAAGCCAACATCAGCCACAACTTTTAGCTCAAACTTAAGAACTTTTAACTCACCTTCAAAACCAGACGTCGATTTACGCGGTGCTTGGTTGGTAGAGCTCTTAAAATGGGTATTGCCCAAACCACCATCACCACCTTTGGCAATCAGTAACGTCTGACCAAGTTCAATCAAGTCACCCAACACTTCGTCAGTTTCGGTATCAACTACCGTGGTACCGATAGGTACTGGTAAAAACAAATCATCAGAGCCCTTGCCTGAACAGTTTCTACTGTGGCCATTCTCTGCTCGCATAGCATCATGACGACGGGTATAACGATAGTCCACTAGGGTGTTGGTGTTATCCTCTGCAATGACGTAAATATCTCCGCCCTTGCCACCATCTCCACCATCAGGTCCACCACGTGGGACATACTTTTCTCGGCGAAAACTGGCGATTCCGTTACCACCGTCACCTGCTTTTACCGTTACGACGGCTTCATCAATAAATCGCATCTTACGTTCCTTTATTTACACTCTAGTTTATAGACTCAATAGCAGTCATATACTGCTTCTTTTGCCTATAGGTATCTTTTAAAAAATAGAAGACTTGCATCTATGTTGCTATATATCATTGCTTTATTTATGACAATAACACCCGATAACCAATTGGACTATCGGGTGCGGTATATATTAACTTAAAAAATCACATCTATTTGTCCATGCTAAAAGTGACTATTAAAATACTTTCTTATAAAGAGTACCTCAATATTAAAAACTCACTACTGCTGTACAAATGTATTAAGCTGGAATCTGTGTATAACTGATGCCTGCCATTTGTGTGGCTAAACGTAATACTTGCGTACTATAGCCAACTTCATTGTCATACCAGATATAAACAATGGCATGATTGTCGGTCAAAATAGTCGCTTGGGCATCGACAATACCTACATGGGTATCACCAACAAAATCCGTCGATACCGCTTCGGTAGAATCTGTATAAGCAATCTGTGTTTGCCACTGACTGCTATTAGATACTTTACGCATGAATTCATTTAACGCATCAGCATTTTCTGGTGCTGACTTAAGATTCAAATTCAAAATCGCTAAGCTGACGTTTGGCGTTGGTACACGGATGGCATTACCCGTTAGTTTACCACTAAGCTCTGGCAGCGCTTTACCAACCGCTTTAGCCGCACCCGTACTGGTAATAACCATATTCAATACAGCACTACGACCACGGCGATCCGCTTTATGATAATTATCAATCAAGTTCTGATCGTTAGTGAATGAGTGAATCGTTTCAACATGACCGTTTTCGATACCGTATTCATCGTTCAATACTTTTAACGTTGGGGTGATTGCGTTGGTGGTACAGCTCGCCGCACTGACGATTGTATCTTCACCGACTGTATCGTTGTTTACACCATAAACAACGTTTTTAATCTCACCGCCAGCTGGGGCTGTTAATAGGACTTTTTTCACACCAGTCGATTGCAAGTGCTTACCAAGGCCCGCTTCATCTTTCCAAATGCCCGTGTTGTCAATCACTAACGCATCATTAATACCGTAAGCCGTATAATCAATCTCGCTTGGATCTTTAGCGTAGATGACCTGAACAAAGCGACCATTGATAATCAAGCCGTTGTTTTCATCATCAACCACCACGCCACCAGCAAAGCTACCATGAATCGAATCACGCTCTAGCAATGATGCGCGCTTGGCCAAATCGCCAGATGCCGCAGGACGTACAACGATGGCTTTTAACTGCATACCTTTAGCACTTGACGCTTGTGATAATAGCAGACGAGTTAAAATACGGCCAATACGACCAAAACCGTATAGCACGACATCAGTCGCAGGATTAACCGTAGTGTCATCAACATTAACGGCTTGAAGTGCTGTTTGTAACTCACTGTCATTAGCGATTAATTGACCAACATCCACCTGTGCAGACTGAAGCTTATTATTGGCCGCTAGCGCTTTAACCATGGCTAAAGTGTCAGCGATATTAATAGATTTAGCGTCTTGGTTACGCAAGGCTACTTTTTGATGCAATGCCAATATTTGACCAACTGACGTCGTATTTAACGTGTCACCGAACAAGGTCACTTGTACGTCTTGCTCATTATAGAGCTTATTCAATAGCCCCATCAGCTCAATCGCTTGTTGCTCTTGATTGTTGTAGTTGCTTAAGTGGTCTTGATGTAATTGGCGTAAGGTATCAGCGTTGCTCACGAGAAACATCCTTATGGTCAGTAATGTGTGATCAGTAAATGATAGAGAATACAGATTAGATAGATTATGTGTGGTCTACGCAATCACTCTAGTATGGCAACCGCACGATATCGGTGTCAGTTATTGATGTAGAGTATTGAGATCGCCTAGATTTTAGCCTAAAACGGCCTATTTTGCCAGTGATAACCGATCTGCTAGCGCTTATAAAGCATTTTATTGAGTTGTGGAGGTTATTATGAAAATAAAGGCAGCCAATTATGCTGCCTTTTTGTTTATTATTGCCAGTATCAAATAGTGGATGATAGAGCGACATTACGATTTAACACAGTATCTAGTAAGTGATGCTCGTTATGGAACGAGGCTAACTGTTTGATTGGTCTGCGAGGTTAACTTAAATTCTTTTAAGTCATAGCCTTGCTGTTGAGCGATTTGACGATATTTGGCATAGGTTTCTTGAGTGACGTTTGGCGAACGCGCCAATAACCATAAATATTTTTTATCAGGTGTTCCTACTAAAGCAGTCTTGTAATCAGCATCACGTGCTAGTACCCAATAGTCGGCACGACCAACTGGCAACCAACGAATCCACGATGGTAAAAAGGTGACCTTTAACTTGCTGCCTGACTCATCAACAGGCTTAGCGATACCCTCAGAAGTAATACCAGAACCGTCTTTCTGTACGCATTTATTAGTGACTATGATACCTGAACCGTCGGTTTTTTCCGTATAATTGGCAGTGACATCACTGGCACAATTGCGCTGAAAATACATGGGCAAACGACCTATCTCATACCATGTTCCTGCATACTTTTTTAGATCAACGCTATCCACTGTGGTCGGTGTACTTGCAGACTTATGAATGATGGCATTTGGCTTAATTGACAACGTCTCTGTGGTGGTTCTATCCGTAGTGGCGTTAGCAGTTATATCAGCTGTAGCATTGACCGGTGGCGTCGCAGCATACGCTGAAAATGCGGCTAATGGTATGATAATAGCTAGGGCTATACCCGTATGCTTGATAAGTCCATTCATAAATATACGCTCCGGTATTTCTTTGTATGATGAGTAAGTAGAGGTTGATGATGAATCAGTATTTTGCTTTGAATGGCGGTTCTGTCCAGATTCTTTTTGCACAGGAGAATTTATTGAACCATTTATCTTATCCCCTAAAAAATCTGATATTAACGGTTCTTTTTCGCTCAACTCTTGTGACCATTTATAATCGTTAGTGCAGTGACCACTATCCTTGGTACAGTAATCACTAACGAAATTACTGCTTTCGCTATGTTTTGAATCGCCGTCTTTGTTATTATTGCTGTTAGTCATAGTAGACTCTTTTGCCCGTAGTGGGCTCTTATCGGCGCTTTTATATCCAAAATAGTGATCTTGCGAAGACGTTTTTTTTGCCAGATGGGTAGAATCTTGGTCATTTAGATTATCATGGTTGTAGCTAGCATCGTTGCTGGCGTTACCTGTCTGCCGTGTACTATCCTCATTCAGATGATAGTGGCGCGACTGGGTAGTCTGCTTAGATTGAGAACCAGCTTCCTTTGTATCAGACCATGCTGATTGAGGTAACTTATTGGTTTTCATAGAGGTACCATTATTGATAGTGACTGTTAACTATTCTTCTTATATGCCCTATATGTACTCTCATCTTCTGTGCGTCTTCAACTTTTAAAAATATATTGAATGTAAAAGCTGGCGCTGCAAAAACCAAATATCATGAGAGGACTTAAGAGGTATATTGATAAGCAATTCGCTTATAAGAATATAGAGTAAGTACTCTTTGTTTAGGTGATATATATTAATGGCAGCTCGACTATTAAAACAGTGTCGCAATGTAGGAAAAAGCAACGGTTTGTAAGTAACTATGCGTTTATGCAGCAGAATAAATACCGAGTAAACACATAGTTACTGATTGGATAAATATATTAAAAATCAATTATTTGCCCTGATAGATGCCAATTAATGGCAATTCTGGTTCAGGACTGGTCAGCATTGGTGCCAACACTCCCTCTATTAGTTTTTTACTATTCAAAGAACTGTCGAATACCAGCAACACTGATACCGCCATGCTCTAATACTTGATGAATCATCACAGGTGATAAACCACCCAAACCGATAATCGGCATGTCAGCCAATTGCGCCAATGCTGACCATGATTCCCAACCAAGTGGCACAGTATCAGGATGTGTATGGGTGACTAGTACAGGAGACAAAAAGGCGCCAATGACGGGCGGTAATTGCTGCTGTAACCGAGCATGAGCCAGTTTATTGGCAGCATCAATACTGGCGGCATCATGACAACTGACTATTAACGGATAATTTTTAGACAGCACTCTATCTTGTGTATCCTCCGACCATTGTAACAATGCGGTATGAGACAGCTGATTGGCAACGATTGAATTGGCAGTGGTTGTATCTTTCATTGCTAGCGGCGCTTCAGTGGTTAGGGTCTGTCCATTGACATCACAAGGGACAATCGCCTTAATATCTGGACGCATATGCATCAACTGCGCTGCTATACTTGCTGAGCCAGCTGCTTTTATTCGAATATATACCCAAGCATTGGCTGTTAGCTTGTTTTGATGGAAAGTCAGCCATGCGGCCACTGGATCAGAAGCGGCATCAAAATGCGTCAATGGATAGGTAATTGCTATCGTTTTTGGCACACTGAGCCATTCGAGAATCGTCTGGTTAGCAGCGGGTAAATGGTACTTTCCTGCTAATAAATCTGCCTTATTTACCCACGTTAGCGCCTGACCTTCTAGCCCATATTGGCGATGCTTATGCTGCTCATACTGCTGCGCGGTCAGCTCAACTTTGTAAATCTGTAAACTGACCTGCTTATCACCATAATCATGATGTAGACGTCCAAGCTTGACCATTGTATTGTCACAAATCTCAATGCCTGTCTCTTCAGCAACTTCCCGAATTAACGCCTGCTCGGCGTTTTCATTGGTTTCTATTTTGCCACCTACAAATTCATAGCGGTTGCCTTGATGCTGGGCGGCGTTTCTAAATCCAAGTAAATATTGGGCTTTATGATGAATGACCGCAACTGCCACGTTTACGATAAGTACTTTTTCGCTGTTAAATGAGCTATCAACGTGGTTGTCTGCTTCATTTGGCATCGGCGTCTCCTTTATTACTGTTTTTTTAAAGTGCTATTTGATTGGTTTATACCTTTAAAAAATCAAGTCGATCTAAAACCAACCTATTGATTTATAATAATAATTAGCTAGTTTTTATTTATTTAAACCTCATTTACAACAATTACTGTAGATAAGTTTACACAATGACTGCATTTTATCTTATCAATTACCTTGCAAAATCTTCCAATGTAAATGATAATTATTATCGTTAAAGATAGTTACTATATCGCCATTACTATTCAGCCATTTTTTATCAAAAGGAATTTACTATGAGCATGGTTATCTCTCGTTACTTGAATTGCCGTGAAAACCGTTTACCAACTTTGCAATCACAACACTTATTTGCACTCACTAAAGAAGTGCGTATCGAGCATGAGGGTGAAGAGTATCGACTACGTCTAACACGTAATAATCGCTTAATTCTGACTAAATAGATTAATATCATTCATCATCAATATTAGGGCGTGTCCTCATTTTAAAAATAGTGATAAAAATGAGATAAATTGCCGTCAAATAAGGAAAATAGCGCCGATAATATCGAGATATTAGTCAGCTATTTGACGCCGTTTGGCAAGATTTAGCCATTTTAAACCCATTTAGATGACTATCGATTGAATTAAGGACATGCCCTAGCCTACCTATAAAAAAACGCCTTCATTAAAAGGCGTTTTTTATTGGATAAAACGATGCGATTTAGAACTGCCAACTGTAAACCACATCCACCGCATTTTCTGCCGCTGAGGTTGCCTCTACATAAATACGTCGAGTTAACTGATAACGAATGGATAAGCTATTTTGAGCATTAAACACCCCTACTCCGTAGCGTATATACAAGTCAGGCGTCACGTAACCGGTGACGTTGACGTTGGTGTCTTCACTACTGCCTGAGGCATCAACGGTCAAACTCTGAAAACCAAAAATCTGACCGATCTGATTGGTTAGATTGCGCGTGCCACTCAGTCCAAAGCTTAAGCCCGCGGCGGCTAGGTTATTCGTCACTTGCGATTTAAAGCCTTGCTCACTGATTTGGGTGGCGCCCTTGTTATTAATTCGACCTGTCACCAAAGCATTCATCGCCTGCTGCTGGGTCAAGCCTGCATTATTAAAGACAATAATATTGGGGCTTTCTGTATTGCCTTTGACACGCACACCTACCGTTTTGCCACTGATCGTTTTAACCGCCTCAATACTGAGGTTAGGTTTCATCACATCACCGTTGAAGCGCACTTGTCCGTAGTTAAGCTCTAGGTTCTGACCAAAAGCGTTGATATTGGTACGACGTGATACTTGCACCACCCCTTTTGCACGCATGATACCTGTGCCATTTTGAGTGATATTAATCGCACCAGCTAAAGGAATAACGGCACCAAAACCACGAAAGTTGATATCATCACCCAAGTCGACACCGATATCTGCATTGATTGACCAAGGTTTCGATATTGCCAATACCTCGTCAATATTGCCAATGAGACGACGATCAAGAACCACTGCATCTTCAGTTTGAGTAATGATATCTTCGCTGGCTTCTGGCGGACGAATGGTCGCTGACGGTACGCTGACCGCCCCTTTAATATCTACATAACGATCGCCTGGACGCACGATGATATCAATATCAGGGTTGATTTCTGCCACTAACAATGGTGGCTGAGTAATCACCAAACGCTCGCCGCTAACGCTAAGCTTCGCTTGGAGTTTTTGTTGCCAATTAACGGTACCAGTCAAAACCCCTTTACCCGTACCACTGCTGAAGGTTCCATCAATAGTCGCTTGAGTACCACGAATTTTGGCGTCAGTATTTACATTGGTTAAATTAATGGGCAAATCAAGCATCGCAATACGGCCATTAGCAAGTTTCACATCGCCATAGAATTGCGGCTTATCTAATGTACCGCCCAATCCTCCTGCCATCGTGACATTGCCCTCTAGCACTCGCATACCTGGGAAGAAAGGCTTGAATATCGCAAGGTTAAGCTCATTCAATACCAAAGCGCCCGAAATTGGCTTAGGCGTTTTATAAGGATCAACGACCACTTCAGCATAGCCACGCGCACCGCCACCAGTATTGATATCGGTACGTAGTTTGATGCCCTCAGGGACGGACAATGCAATCAGTGAGACCCGCTTATAAGGCAGAGTGACGGGTAAACTATCACCATCTTGAATCAAGCCGATTTTGCCGTTGTCTGAATACAGTGTGGTATTAATCGTCGGTGGACGACCACGTTGCCAGCCAACAATCGCCTTACCATTAATTTTGCCATGCCAGTCGATATCTTTGGGTAAAAAGACAGATAGTAATGACGTATCTAGATTTTGTAAGGCAATATTCACCTCACCTTTATCAGGTGACGCGATTAAGTTTTCACGTAAGCAGACCTTGCCCGTTTGATCAGTGGCTTGCCAGCAGTGCGCTGCCAACTGTACTTTTAAATCGTTATTATTGCCATTTTGATTGTTGGGTAAATTAACAATTAACTGCGCTGGCTGTAACTGGTTTAAGGTCGCATATTTGGATTGAACACGGCCCTTACCGATGACGCCAGACCAGCTCAGTTTATCCCGATTGAAGCCGCCTTTAAGCCTTGCGCCAATCGTGAGCTGCTCATTGGCAACGTCAAGATTGACCACATGCGCCTGCTCAGTACCATTAAATGTTGCTTTAACGCTTTTAAAACTCTGTCCAGCTGCATCTAAGCCTTCAGCGGTGATAATAAGCTGACTTGGGCTGTTTGCTAAATTGACCAGCTTACCGCGCACGCGACCTTGGCGCAAAATAAAGCCCGGCAGTGCAATCCGCTCACCAACCAAATCGATATAAATAGTTGGCAGCGCTTGTCCTACTGGCTGTGATAAGGTCGCACCGCCAGTGACTTTGCCAGCCAATTTATCTGACAACTGATCCAGACTGGTGATATTAATTTTGGTTTGTAATTGCTTAGCATTGCCATTAGCAGTGACATAATTATCACCCCAACGTAGCACTAAATTATCCGCGTTTAAGCTGTCTATCAAGGCATTTACTTGCTTATATTGCGCCTGTGCATCTTGCGTTTGTAGGCGCTTGAAATAGCTTGCTAAATCTTTTGGCAGACGCATCTTCGCCGCTAAGCTACCCTTAGCACTAAGCGGTTGACCTTTTAGCATACCTCTTAAATCAATTTTTTTGATATTAATGATTTGCTGCGAGTCACTCCAGCGCCCATCCGTATCGATAGTGCCGGTGATAAGGCTTGGAGTATCTTTGAGGAAATAACCAATATTAAAACGATCCATCACTGCGTCAATATCCCACGCAATGCCTTGACGTACATCAACTGTCCCTTTGGCATCAATACTGCCTGCCGCGCCCACATGACGGAAACGCTTAATACGAATCAGCTGATCATCACCACTGGCATCAATGGTCAGCTTGCCCGCTGGCAATTGCTCAGCATCTAGCACTCCATCGAAATTCACCGCAAAACGTTGCAGTTTGCCTGCGGTATTTTTACTATTCTTAGGCGCAGTTTGCCACTCGCCGCTGGTCTTCAAGTCACCAGTAATAATCGCTGGATTATTGGGTAAGAAATAACCCAAATTAAACTTATCGAAGCGACCATCTATCGTCCAGCCGATATTTTTACGCAAATCGATGACGCCCTTGGCATTCACTTCGCCCGCTTCACCATTGTAATTAAGCTTACGAATACTGATAAACTTTGGCGTGCCAGCCGCATCAATAGATAGGCGTCCTTTTGGTACATCTGCAGTATCGACTTGCCCATTGAAGCGCGCATCGAACATAGACAGCTCGCCACCAACGATATCGATTTTGGCATCACCAGCACCCGTTATGCCAATAGCACGGCCATCTTGAGTCGCATCAAGTTGCGCCTGCAAGTCGGTATTGTTTAAGGTAATAACATGACGCTGACCACTAACGCCACCTTTAGTAATAGCCAATAAACGACCGCGAGCACTGACACTACCGGTTAGACGCTCAAGCGGCAAATCACTGCGATACTGTTTGGGTAATAATCCATTGGTACGTGCATCTATCTGCCATGTGAGCGGACGCTTTTTATTTGCCAATTGAATCTGCCCAGTACCTGATAAGTCGCCCACGACTCCTTTATAATTCAGGCGATTGATGTCGATGACATCCCCAGCTTTGCGCACGCGCACGTCATAGTTGCCTTTAGGAGCGGCATTCAATTCATTAATGACTGCATTGGCATCTACTGATAACCGTGAGCCACGAATGATGACATCCGCCTGTCCACGCGGACTATCAATATTACCGATATTAGGCACATCACGGCGGATTAGGTTTTGCCATTTGGCATCGATATACCAAGGCGCTACCTGTGTCGACTTCGCTGACGTTTTGCCTTGGACGATATTGGCATTCACATGCTCGCCATCACGTTGACGCAAATCTGCATCAAGCTCTATGTTACCAGCGCTGTTTTTCTGCTGATAATGTAATGACAGTCGACCATTCAGCTTTTGCGGTGCATATGCTTTGAAATCAGCATAGTCATCAGGAATAACACGGCGAATATCAAAATTGCTCCCTGTCGCTCGCACTTTTGCATCAAAGCTGTCTTGCCAATCTAAAATACCTTGCAGAATTAAATTTCCAGCTGGCACCTGAGCATCTAAGCGATCAATACGTAACTGACTGTTTGCAATGACGGCGCGACCTTGATAGTGACCAGACGGAATGTCTTTAGCCGTCAGCTCAGTATTGATACGCAGACGTATTTCAGAGATAACCCCTGTCGCGGTAGCAGTACCACTTTTTAAACGAATTTTTTGGCTTTCAGCATAAGGGATCAAAATATCATCCCATTGCAATTTTGCCTGGAACGGCGAATCCTGATCTAATCCTTGTACAACAAAATCACCGCTCACATCGCTGTCATTGTAGCGACTACGAACCTTACCAACCGTACGTTTTAGCGTCCCTGTTGCCGTGATATTCAATGGGTCAACATAGGCTTTTTCTAGCGCACTGACTTCTGCGATCGCGCTTAAATCTAGCGGATAGTCGCCTTGTAAATCAATTTCACCTTGTAAGGCACTGATTTTGACGATATCAGCATATTGTAAATCGCCGCGACCAACCGTTACCATGCTACCGACCCATGTCAAATCACGGGCAACAATATCCTGCACAACGATAGGCTCTTTGGTCACTTGTTTATAAGTAATATTTTTTATTTTAGCGTGATCAAAGCGTAAGTTCACTGGTAGCTGTAATGTTTTATAATCGAACGGCTCACCCGTTGGTGGCTTGTTATTGATAATCTCAATGGTTTGTATGTCTGCATCACGCAGATGCACTTCTTTGGCAAATATGGCACGCCAGCCTATCTTGACGTAAGCTTTATCAACCAATACTTCAAGGTCTTCAGTCGCCTTGATATCAATATCAGTGACCCAGATACCATCACGTAAATTACCGCGACCATATTTAAAATCAATGCCCGTCTCAGCACTGACTTTCTCTAATATAAACTTCGTACCCGACTCTGTGCCCATTGCGTAAAAAAACACAGCAAACATGATGGCCAGCACAATTAAAATAAGCACCAGTAATTTGAGTAAAAATGACAGCGGATACCAACGTCTGACGGCACGAGCGTCGCGCTGTGCTGGATCTTCATCTGGGGCGTTATTAGGCGGGGTATTTTTTGTCAGCATGACACTCAACTACATTAAAGAATGGTCACCGGCAATCGGCACGATAAATAAGAAATACAACGGATATTGCTAATAGCGCGTATTGAACCTGTCTCAATTTCACTAACAGAGACGACTTAATAATGCTCAATACGCGCTAAATGATGTCACTACTGGATTACATGGCTATAAAGGCGAGCCAATAAAGAAATGCAGTCTAACGGGTATGCTTTCTTCTGTCACCCCAGCAGCCACATCAACTCGTACCACACCGACTGGCGATGCCCAGCGGATACCAACACCGACGCCGACCTTTGTCTCAGTCTCGAAGTTTTTGTCGTAAGCATTACCTACATCAGTGAAGAATGCCCCGCGGAACCCTGGTTTAAATTCATAATTATACTCTGCACTACCAACTGCGAGCACTTGCCCACCAGTCAAATAGCCCTTGTCGAGCGGTGACAAGCTCTCATAGTCATAGCCACGAATACTTTGGTCACCACCCGCAAAGAAGCGTAATTTATAAGGCACATCATAAAAATCATCTGCCCAGATGTAGCCTGTATTCAAACTGCCCAGCACTTGATGCTTTTGCTCATCGCCAAAACTATAAATGCCGCTGACACCCGCGCGAATGATTGCCATATTAGTATCGCTAAGGGCTTTATCAGCTCCTGCTTCAAGCGAGTAATACTGACGCATACCGCGAGTCGGATTGGTCACACTGTCTACATCAGTTTTGTTCATACCATAACCAAATAGCAGCGCTTGCTGCTTAGGCTTAGAGGAAGTAAAGCGAATAGGTAGATCGTCCAACTCTGTTTCATCGACCCCAGTCTCTAGCTCATCTAAACGGTAATTCACAGAGTAGCTGCGATTCCAGCCACTGTCACGGCGAATATTACGCGCCAATGCTGCTTTTAGCGTCGTAGTAGAAAGGTCGAAGTTGCCTTCACCTTGGTCGATGACCTCTTCTTCATAGGTAAGACGCGCATCTAATTTATCGTTAAGTGGGTGCTTCCAAGGTCGACTGGCATAAACAGCGACGTTTTTAGTAATTCTGGAAACTTCGGTCTCTGCACCAGCTTGATAGCCTTTACGATTGAGCAAATTATAGTCTATTTTTGCCGTCGCTCGCACGCCCGTATCTGTGCCGTAACCAAGACCTACTTGGGCATCGCGCGGCTTACTTGAAGAGACAAAAACATACAACGGTACTTTTTTACTTTCTGCCACTTGTCGCGGCGTTTTTCGACCAGCCAGCGTTGGTGGTACAAAGTTTTCATCAGTGATTAAGCTTTCTTCATCAGGGAATATTTTTTGCGCAATATTACTGATGCCGTCGCTTATTTTACCCAAAAGATTGTCCGCCTCTTGGTCTTTTTCATCCAATACACGGTCATTTGGTAAGCGGCTCAAACGCTCTGCTTTTTGTTTGATAGCTTGTAGTTTATCAAGTGTTGCTGCATCAGCTTCAAAATCGATCGCCGCGATGTCGGCGGGATTGACTGTTTCACCGCTATTGGCAGTCGTATTACCCTCACTCTCTGCGTTATTTTCATCACCATCATCAGCGTTATTGTCTTGATTAACACGGCTACTATTAGAAGCAGCTGAGCTTTCAGCACCATTATTACCCGCAATGTCTAAGGCGCCATCAATATTAATCTCGTCGTCGAGTGTGCCGCTATCATTGGTAGGCGTGTTATCAAAAGCCAAAGTACTGGCTTCACTGCGTTCATCTGGCGGCAATATCGACTCAACGTTGACTGTATTAAAATAACGAGTCGCTGATAAGTCATTGCTAAACTCGGTCACCGCTGGACGATAAAAAGGATCGCCGGACTTAAAGTCAAACAACTGTTGTAATAGTGACAACTCAACAGGTAGCTTGTCAGGATCTTGGGTTAAGGTGTTGGTTTCTTCATCGTATGTAAAAAACACAACGTCATCAAACTCATAACGATCACCAGTGTTGTAGACCAGCGACACATCTGCTGTATTATCTGGCAAGATAATATCAACGGATTTGTTGAGCCAATATTGATCAAAATAGCCATAAGTATTACTCAGCGACTCAAGGGCCGCCTTGCTATCTTTATAAACACGGTGATTGAAGATATCACCCACTTGTGGCGGCAAGTCTTTTTCAAGTGCTATATATTCTGGTTGTTCACTGCCTTCACCGCGAATCTCAACAATACGGCTGTCCACACGTACCGGCTCGCCCAGCTCTTCGATAATGACATCGATCGTGTCAGCATTGCGCTGACGTAGGCGTAACGTAATATCATAGTAACCCACTGCTTGGGCTGCCTCTAATGCTGTTTGGCGCAGGCGTGGCAATGCGGCCGTAAAGTCGGTAACTGACTGAACCGTCGTATCATCAAGGGCAGCCTTGATGTTTTTCATGGGCTGAACGTCATTGTCCGCTTTGGTGAGCTTTGGCTTACCATTGACAGCACCTTCAGCGGTCGCCTGCCGTAGATAAATTGTGGTATCTACATGTGGTAATGCCATCACACCTGCATTGAATAAACGGTTATAAAGGCGTTTCACGATATTGCCTTTATTACGCGCCATTGGCTTGGGCTGACTGGCTTGTTCGATACTCTGGTTTATTCCCTGAGAGTCCGCTTGATAGTCTGGCAAGTAGTCATCAGGATTGATGATATCTGACGTTGTACCATCTTCATTGGTCTCATCACTGGCATTGGCGACAATCTCATTATCGAAAGTACCGGTTCCATCCACGCGCCCACTACTGACAGAGTCGCTAACATCGATCGGACGCGACATAACTTCAGCCGTCTGTGCGCGTTCAGCGGCGCTCTCATTCCTACCTAATGTCTCAAGATTGTTAGGAGTTGGCAGATTGGTCGCATCCAAATCCACATCTAAACCAATAGGTGGGGTTGTATCATCTAATGTAGCAATTGGCGCGTCAAAATCTCGATCGTTATTGCTGATATCATTATTATTGTTACTGTAATTGTTATAGTTAACGTTGGTACTATTATTGATGTCATCAATATCTTTGGCATTCTGCATGTCCATCGCAGCCAGCTCACGATCAATCTCTTCAGGCGTCATCATCTGATAACCCTGCTGCTGTATGGCTGCGGCTTGTTGCAACAAGTCATCATTGGCGTTATTGGAAAGATCGAGCTGAGCATTATTTGCGCCAGCCATATTATCCATGGCATTTGCCTGAGAATTGGCCATACCCTGAGACTGAGCAGCTGGTTTTTTAGCGCTTTTATCTTGAGCATCAGACTTTTTAATGCCTAGGCTTTGTTCGCTGTACTCATCCAATACTGACTGATCGATAATGCCCTGCTCTACTGCCTTTTTTAGGCGCAATGCATCCAAAGCGATATCGAGCTGAGTATCATCATCTGACAGTGTGGTTGATTGAGTACTGGTTGGTTGAATATTTGATTGATCGACAGCTATTTGATTGCTCGTAGGTGGTTTAGGCGAACTGACATTATTTGTGGTATCAGCCAATGCAGCAGGTGCCATACCGAAACCCACTAGGCTGGTCGCTAGCGCAGTGAAAAGTGCTGAACGCGTAAAATAAATGCGCGGCGCATTGCCATGAGTTGTCACAGCTGCTGAACGACGTGTTTTTTGAAAACGGTCACTCTGAAAATCTTGAATTTTAATATCCTCTCGAACATTATCCGTATCACACTGCATCATCGATACATTGCGCGCGAGCGTTGAAGGCTGGTGTTTCATGTGTATTTCCTATCACCTCACGCGGCACAATATTATGAACGATAACAATCGCCTAGTCTTACCGGTGAATAAACTTATAGCAGTTGGCTGAATTATGGTTTACTGTCTTGCTTTGGATAATGACCGTTTATAACGCAAACCTTGGTGTCAGATTAGCACCATGTTTTTATCAAAAAATAGACATGCGTGAGTGGTAGCAAGCCTTTGCCATTACTCACACCTCGCGACGCAAGCATGCAAAATTTACAAATCATAACTTAGATAATTATGAAATCATAGCGTCGAGCGCATGTATTTTTACCAAAGCCTTGCTATTATACGGCTTAATATTGATAAAACCTATGCTATATTTCGATAAGTTTTTGATACTGTTAATAATTATATCGATAATTACTTTCACTTTAAAAGCGGTATTCAGCGCTTTTCTTTGATCTAGCAACCGCGACCCATCTGTAGGAATTTTCATGGCCAATCAGTTTCAATTATTTAAGCACCGCCGTTTTAGTGCCATGTTTTTTACCCAGTTTTTGGGCGCGTTTAATGACAATATTTTTAAGCAAGCACTCATACTGGTTTTGACTTACACCGCTGCGAGTCAGTTGGGCATGGAAGTCAGTATTTTGAATAACTTGGCCGCGATGTTGTTTATTTTGCCCTACTTTTTGTTTTCTGCACTGGCAGGACAAATCGCGGATAAATTCGAAAAATCAAAACTCACACGATTGATTAAGCTGCTTGAGTTCGTAATTATGGTGATTGCGGCAGTAGGGTTCGTGTTTGAGTGGTACGCATTGTTATTTGTTGCGTTGTTTCTCATGGGCACTCAATCTACTTTTTTTGGACCTATTAAATACGCCTACTTACCACAAGCGATGAAAGAAGATGAATTGGTTGGTGCTAATGGTTTGTTTCAAATGGGGACGTCGTTAGCGATCTTGCTCGGTATGATTATCGCGGGCGTTTTAACCCAGATAGCGCAGCCGCTCTATTGGATAAGTGTGACAGTATTGGTCATCGCCGTCTTGGGTTATTTTGTCGCAAGATTGATACCCCACATGCCAGCGATGCAGCCAAACCTAAAAATCAACTGGAACATTGTGACCACTAGTGTGGCGACGGTGCGCTACTTATATTCATTGCCTTTTTTGTTCTTTGTCATCCTTGGTAATAGCTGGTTTTGGTTTTATGGCGCGACGTTTTTGACCCAAACGCCAGAATTCAGCAAGGTCATCTTACATGGTGATGAATCAGTGGTTATTTTCCTATTAACCTTATTTTCTGTTGGTGTGTCGATTGGCTCATTATTATGCAAATCACTAACCAAAAACCAAGTCAGCTTACGTCTTTTGCCCTTTGGTATCGCCGGCTTAAGTATTTTTGCGATTGATTTGTATTTTTCACTGTCAAGTCTCAACATCAATGTGAATAATGCAACTCTGTTTGGCATCAGTGAGTTATTTGCGGTGAGTGGCAGCTGGCGCGTGTTTGCTGATTTATTCTTTTTGGGCTTTAGCGGCGGTTTATACATCGTACCGTTATATGCCTCTATGCAGGCCTATGCACCCAAGAGCCACCGCGCGCGCGTCGTTGGTGCCAACAATATCTTTAACGCGATATTTATGGTCACCTCAGCGATTTTCTCTATCGTTATCTTGAACGCTTTGGGATTCAATTTACCTCAGCTATTTTTGGTGACAGGACTCATAAACATTGCCTTCGGTGCCTTTTTATACAGTAAACTCAATAAACATATTAAAAATGCAGTCATCCAAACGCACGATGAAGTGGCTCCATAAGTAAGATTGACATGCTGCTATAGCAATCGGTGTGTTATCAAATGGATAATATTGGTGCTGATAATTTAGATTGTTTGCTATAGTAATACCTATGCGTTAATCACTATCATTATTTTAGAAAAACAGATGCTGTTTTTAGAAGAACAGATAAGTTTAATTTTTTGATCGTATTTAAGCCATCAGGAGTGAATCATGGCCCTGCGTCCCTTATCCAAAGTCGACCAATTGTTACTTGGGGTCGATAAGGCATTACGAGCTGTCGTACCACATTCAAACCCTAGCACTCGTCCACTACCAGTCAGCAGTGACGAGATTCCTGAGCTCACTATCACCGAGGCGCGACATGTCGCCGGATTGATGCGTATCAATCATACTGGTGAAGTATGCGCGCAAGGTCTGTATCATGGTCAAGCATTTGCCGCCAAAGACAACGGCGTCAAGCAAGCCATGCAGCAATCAGCCGAAGAAGAGGTCGATCATTTGGTCTGGTGCGAGACGCGATTAGACGAGCTTGGCAGTCATGCCAGTGTCTTTACGCCATTATGGTATGGCATGTCTTTCGGTCTTGGCGCAGTCGCGGGTGCCATCTCTAATGAATTTAGTTTGGGATTCGTCGCAGAGACAGAAGCTCAAGTCAGCGAACATTTACAAGACCATATCACGCAATTACCAGAGCACGATAAACGCTCGAAAGAGATACTGGCACAAATGGATATTGAAGAGTTGCATCATCGTGAGCTGGCATTAGCAAGTGGCGGCGCAGCGTTATCACCGCCTGTACGTCATACTATGCGCTGGATGGCCAATCGCATGAAAGCCACGGCATATCACTTGTAATTGCCATCTGTGATAGCAGGTTTTGAGCGATAGGTTGTGGTGGTAAGTGCGTTGTGAGGGTAATTACAGTGCGCTTTATTATTGATATTGCTCTCATTTACCCTGCTGTCGCTGGCATAACGTACACGCTATCGCGTTACTATTAACAATCCTACTACTGATAGCGCTCAGTTGAATTTGTTAGGGTATTAAAAATTTGTATGATTTTGCCGCAAAGACATGAGCTAATAACCATTCAATTGCTAAATAACAACTAAATAAATTAAGGTAACGATTTTTATGAAAGCCATCAACCAATCGACTCTCTCTGCCCGTTCGTCTAGCAAGTCGCCTAAACTGGCAACTCTGACAGCACTGGCAACAGCTTGTGCCATGCTATTATCAGCGCCTGTCAATGCAGCAGAAACCAATGCGGCAACAGATGCTGCAAAGACCGATACTGCTGCCACATCGGTGCCTAGCGCTATGGATTCTAGCAAACGTGTGATTCGCCTTGCTCGACCGACTGCGACTAGTACAGTACAATCAGGTACTTTACCGACTGCGGCGGTGACCGCCAATACTCAACCAACTGACCTTCAAAGCAGTAGCGTTCCACAAAGCGCTCCTTTGCCAAATAATGCTCAGCCGTATCGTGCGCCAATGAGTACATTGCAACCACAAGATGTTGTACCAGCACCAAAAATACCTGAGTTCACTGGCACCACTCGAGTTTATGAGCCTGGTCCATTGACCGCTACTGGTATCGACCTGCGTAGTGGTCAGCTTGCCAATATTCCAACGCCGCAAGTGCAATTGTCAGACGTAAGCTTTGTACCGACTGTGTTGATTCCTCAGCAAAACGGTAATAACAACGATCAGCTAGATGTGAGCTTGCTTGATGACTTCATCGAAGACGTCTCACCTAATGCCCGTCATTATCCACCAAACTTTCCTAACCGCTCACAGCGCCATTATACGCGTGAAAAAATCAAAGTATTGGCTGAATGGATACAGCCTTATGCTGAATCAACAAACGCCTCTTATGATGTATTGATTCGTGCCGCTAAACTTAATGGCATGGGACGTAACTTAGATTTGGGATCAGACTATACGATACGTGGTGGAAAATATGTTGACCGTGCCATTAAACTGCAACCTAATAGCGGCGAAGCCAACTTCTTATATGGCATGATGTTGTCAGAAGGCGGCGGCTTCAAAGAAGGTCAAAAATACCTAGACCGCGCAGTGTCTCTTGGCTATACCGAAGCAGAGCAAAGCTTGGCACAGTCAGACTTGTTAAGTGATCGCCGCGATAATGCACTAGAGCGCTTACGTCGTCTCGAACAGAAAAACCCTAACAATGACATCATTCGTCAGCAAATCAAACTTATTGAAGAGGGTAAATTCTACATTTGGGATATACCTGCGCCTGACATCAATGTTAAGCCTAGTGCTTAACATTGATTAGGTATTTAAATGTCATTAAGTAAGTTCACCAAATACCATGATTGCTCCATAAGCTAGATTGACTCGACTAAGCCCCTGACCTTATATCGAAATTACTTCAATATAAGGTCAGGGGCTTTTTTATGTCTAACGAAACTCCATTGAATCCAACTTGCTGTCTACCTTATTTAAATGCGTGTTCGATTCAATTATCGAAGTTTAAACCGTATTTTTGAAATTTAAATAAAATAGTTTAATGCGAAAAGTTACGCTACACTTCTTCTTATAAATTACTGACTCAATCATGCTTTTACGACTAACTGGACTCACCTATGACTTTCGCTAGCCCTATCAAAAATATGGTGACGCATGCTAAGAAAACCCCATTTTCGATCACATCAGTCGCCTTGATAGCCGCGGTAGCATTACTACCTGCGTGCAGTACGGTATCAGTGAATAAGCAAGCGTCAGCGAAGACGATTACTGCGCAGCGCGGTAATATCGTCACTACCAATAAACTCAGCAGTGATACGGCATCAGCGCTCTTATCGGCAGGGCTCAATGAGCAAGCCTGTATGCAGCAGTTTGATTTATGCCTTACTCAGCTTACTGACAGTATTTTGAATGAACACTACCGTCCTGCTTTGGCAGTTTTTGCAGAGTTACACTACGCAAAAGCGCGACAGCTTTCTGCCTCTCAAGACTGCCGCAATGCGCTGGCTCGCCCGCCACTTGATCCTTATTATGCCAACGCACCTTTAGAAGATACAGAAGCTAAAGTCCAGCAAGAAAACACCAATCGCTGTCTAACAGGTTATCAAGAACGATTATTCGATGCTATCAAATCCAGTTATACCTATTTATTTTATGACAGTTTGACGCATGATTTTGAGGGCGCAGATCAAGACAAAAGTCCCTCTCAGGCACAGAACCGTATTCCGAATGACACCGATATTCAGACCCAAGACATCTATAATGCCGCCAGTAATGATGTGATAACCCAGCTTTATAGATCAACTAACGGCTCAAATAAATTGATGGGCGGCACCAAAGTAGATTATTTGCCCACATCCGCTAGCAATCTTAATGACAGTAACCAAGCCGCGATTGCCAATTACTCACCGCTCAAGGGCAAACCTACTGATCAAGTCAACGTCATGAAAATACAAATTGATGATTATGATCTTGGTGTTTATTTGCCTAATGAAAATAACTATTTGCAAAATGCACATAAGCAGACCTCTGCACTAGCAGACTTGGTTTCCACTTACGAGTTACGCCTCTCTGGGCTTAACTCAATCAGCAAACGCCCAGGCTTAGGTATTAGCTTGGTGGCCTCACTGGATGACCGCTATACCACCACGATTCGCCAATTATTAGTGTCATCATTGTCAGGTCGATTGACCAATGAGAAAGATGGAGACACAGATGAGAGCAAGCCAAGTTCGCGTATCTACCCTACTGGACATTTGCTATTAACAGGATTGATTGAACCAAGCGGCGATAGCGTATTGGATGTACTAAGCAGTCGTAAGCTCGATATTCATTTATACAACCCATACCAAAGCGAAAGCGTTAACATCCTTAATAGTGACTATCCACTGGCGGCTAACTTTTCTGCAGGTTATGGGTTATGGCTGTCAGAGAACCAGCTAGATGGCGTCGGTTATCTCAATTTAATCACTCGCCAGCCAGAGGCCAGACTGCCCAAATTATTCATGCTTGAGCCTTATGATCCCAATAAGCGCGTCCTGATTATGCTGCATGGTTTGGCTTCTAGCCCTGCCACTTGGGTCAATTTAACCAACGATATTCTCAACGACGATAAGTTGCGTGATAACTATCAAGTGTGGCAGATATTCTATCCAACCAATTTGCCCATTTTAGAAAACCGTTATCAAATACAACAGTTAATCAACAGCACCTACGAGCAAACTGATCCTAAAGGACAAAATCGTGCCAGCAAAAACAGCGTGATTATCAGTCATAGTATGGGTGCCATTATCGCCCGCATGATGCTATCTGATGAAAACTTGGTCGATGACCTAGATCGACTAGACGATCAAAATGTGCTGTCTGATAGTGAAAAACGTAAGATTCGTGACGCACTTAAAGCATCATTTGGCGAAGATCAGCTAAAAGAACGCTTTGAGCTAAAAGCCTTACCACAAGTAGATACGGCTGTCTTTTTATCAGCGCCTTTTCGTGGAACTGACTATGCAGATCGCTGGTTCACTCGGGCACTGCGCCGTATTGTCTATTTGCCAGTTGGTTTGGTAAAAACTGTCACGGACAACTTAGCCACCATTGCCACGCAAGGTGATTTGGCACAAAATCCTTTGGGTGCGTTATATTTACAAAATGGCGCAAGTCAGCTGAGCGACAAATCTTCTTTTATACAACTGACGAAAGACATCACCATCAATGATCGTGTGACCTATCACTCTATCATTGCCAATAATGATGCCGATATTACTAAAGGATTGGCGCAAATGCAGCCAGCCGGTGCAAAGGTTGATTTATCGCAAGCAGTAGAAGAATACATTGAAAATGAAACAGTCGGTACAAGTAGCCCTTCTGATAGCTCAAAGCTCTCTGCCCAACCACTGGTTGCAGCCGTCACCGTCAATGAAGATATCAGCCAGGCACTAACTGAACGTTTATCAGATGGTATTGTTCCTTATACCAGCGCTCATCTCGATGGCGCGGCTTCTGAGACGATTATCAGCGGTGGTCATAGCATCCAAACTAACCCGCAAACTATTTTGACATTACGCCAGATTTTACATAAACAATTGCAGGAATAATGATTGCTTATGTCATATAGCACTGCACTGGTCTTTGCGCTTTAAAATTAAGAGTAAAGCAGATGGCTTTGCAACTTTGTACTCTGTTGGATATTTGTGCCTATACTAGGACACAAATAAAACATTACTGTTATTAAGGTGAACTTGATAACATCTTGTTTTGCCAAGCGATTAGTCTGATATATCTGGGTTTATCTCAGCAGTTTTTAATGACTATCAGGTATGCGACCAATCTGTTGCGCAGCTTGCGTGTGTATCGAGGGAAGCGCATAATATATTGACAGCACCTGACAGTAATGTATTAATTTATAGGGATATAAATTACTTAATTCAGCTAAACAGTCGTTAGCTTAGCCGCACTCTATCCCTAAGATTGCTCGCTAATCAACACTGAGCCATTGCCCGTACTACTTTTTACCTTAATCTATGACGATTGCGGGCAGTTACTTGAGCGTTTTATGGAAGCCAGCGCTATTCAGCTAACAGATAAGGGTAACCGTTTATGTTCGCTACGTTTATGATTGACCAGCTCGATGCGCTGATGCTCGCGCGTATCCAATTCGCTTTTGTTATCTCGTTTCATATTGTTTTTCCCGCGTTTTCTATCGGACTTGCCAGCTGGTTGACGGTACTTGAATTCCGTTGGCTCAAAACAGGCGAGCCTATCTATGCTGAAGTCTACAAGCATTGGGTCAAAATATTTGCCGTGGTATTCGGTATGGGCGTGGTATCTGGTGTAGTAATGTCCTACCAGTTCGGTACTAACTGGGCGGTCTTTTCTGACAAAGCCGGTAACGTCTTGGGCCCACTACTCGCCTACGAAGTATTGACCGCGTTTTTCTTAGAAGCATCCTTTTTAGGTATTATGCTATTTGGTTGGGGGCGTGTGAGCAAGCGTATGCATTTCGCTTCCACTGCCATTGTCGCCATTGGTACACTGATTTCAGGCTTTTGGATTTTAGCCGCCAACAGCTTTATGCAGACACCGCAAGGCTTTATGATGGGTGCAGATGGTCTTTTATATCCTACCAACTGGATTGAGATCATCTTTAGCCCTTCATTCCCTTACCGCTATGCTCATATGATGACAGCGGCATTCTTGACGACTGCCTTTGTCATTGGCGGGGTTGGTGCTTATTATATTCAGTCCAAAAAACACACCGAACACCGTCAACATGGTCGTGTCATGCTAGGTATGGCCATGATTATGGCGATATTTGTCGCACCCGCTCAAGTATTGATTGGCGATGAGCATGGTCTAAATACTTTAGAGCATCAGCCAGCCAAAGTCGCAGCGATGGAAGGTATTTGGGAGGATGAGCGCGGTGCAGCGTTACGCCTATTTGCTATTCCTGACCAAGAAAACCAGACCAATAAATATGAAATAAGCATCCCCTATGTTTCAGGTTTGATTCTTACCCATTCGTTAGATGGGGAAGTAAAAGGTCTAAAAAACTGGGCACCTGAAGACCAACCACCGGTGATGATTGTATTCTGGGCGTTTCGTATCATGGTTGGTATTGGCATGTTAATGGTGCTGGTCGGCTTATTTAGTCTCTATAAGTACTTTAAAAAACAGCAATATAATCCCGAAAGTGTCTGGTTCCACCGTGCTTGGATGATGATGACGCCACTTGGCTTTATCGCATTACTGGCGGGCTGGTTTGTGACCGAGACAGGTCGTCAACCATGGACTGTATATGGTGTGATACGCACCGCAGAAAGTATGTCACCGCTCGCAGCACAGCAAGTGGCAACCACGTTGATTGGTTTTATTGTCCTCTATATATTTGTCTTCGGTGCAGGCAGTTTTTATATTCTACGCTTGATCGCTCAAGGGCCAAAACCGTATGAAGATCCTGCCGATGATAACTTCTATGAGCACTCAGTGACCGAAAGCCAAGGTCGTGCGCTCAGTGGCGATAGCAATCCTGCTAAGAGCACTGAAGAAGATATAGATACTCCTGCAAACGACGTCGATGATGGAGGGTTACGCTAATGTTTAACTACGGTGATGTATTAGACTTACCTTTAATTTGGGGCGGACTGATCGCTCTATCCGTCTTTATCTATGTATTGCTTGATGGCTTTGATTTGGGCTGCGGCATCTTGTTTCCCTTTGCTGGCTCAGATAAAAACCGTAGCCGCATCATGAACTCTATTGCCCCGTTTTGGGATGGTAACGAGACTTGGCTAGTATTGGGCGGTGGCGGCTTGTTCGCTGCTTTCCCAGTGGCTTATGGCATCATTATGACGGGGCTTTATCTGCCCGTTACTTTTATGCTATTCGGTCTAATAATGCGCGGTGTGGCATTTGAATTTCGCTTCAAAGCATCTTCACGTCGTCACGTATGGGACACTTTCTTTTTTGTTGGTTCAGTCGTTGCTACATTCTCTCAAGGTATTATGCTTGGGGCGCTTGTACAAGGTCTTGAGGCAAGCAACCGCCTATATACTGGTGGGCCGTTTGACTGGCTCACACCTTTCTCGATTGTCTGCGGCTTTGCCATGATTATTGGTTACGCCTTACTTGGCTCTACATGGCTCATTATCAAAACTGAGCATACCCTACAAGTCTGGGCACGCAAAGTGTCTGGCTGGATGCTGTCTGCTTTGGTAGTGGCAATGATCGTCGTCACAGCGTTTATGTATTTTTCAGACATTAATGCCCTCGAAGGCTGGTTTGGCTTCCCAGGTCTATTATATCTAGCGCCTATGCCAATTATAGTTTTACTATTATTTTTCTTGATGCGTAAAGACTTAAGTGGCGAGCGCGAATATCGTCCTTTCTTGTTGACTGTGGCACTGTTTTTGATGGGCTATATCGGGGTTTGTTTCGCCATGTTCCCATACATCGTACCGTATCAGATGACGATTTATGAGGCAGCCGCAGCTGACACCTCATTATCCTTTATGTTAGTTGGTGCCGTCATAATGCTACCAATTATCCTGAGTTATACCGCTTTTGCCTATTACACCTTTAAGGGTAAAACTGGCCATGAGCATATGTACTAAGGGTAAATAGAGGATATAAAAATGTGGCTACTGCAAATATGAGCAGTGGCTACACTTTTTAAAGCGCATTAACACGTAGTAGGAGGCGAGCATGAAGAAGCTCAGTAAGAAACAGTCACAATGGGCATGGTTCGTTGGGCTATATATAGCAGGGTTTGCAGTTATTTTTACGATTGCTCAATTGATCAAGTTGGCTATGGGCATCTAGCAATCATTTGCAGCCCACTTAGCCATGGCTATATCACATAAAAAAGCAGCGCCGATTCATCGACGCTGCTTTTTTATGTGATTACTTATATAAGATTAATAAGAATTAGGCATCTTAATCTAAGCGCCTTGATGGTGATCAACACCGTTACTTTTGATAAATTCATTTACCTGCGCTAAGCGTTCAGGCGTGCCCACATCTATCCAATTATCAGAAATGATTTCAGCCGTGATTTGGAACTTTATCATCGCTTGCTTAAGCAATGGTGCCAACGCCGCTGGCTGACCTGATACCAGCCCATCGACCAATCGTGGTGACATCACACTAATACCAGCAAAGGTGTATTTGTCTGCATCACCAATCGGCTGCTCGCTGGCTAAACCATTATTGATCGCAAAATCACCGCCGTTATTATGCTCTGGATTGTCAATCAATAACAGATGTGCGCGCTGATCTGCGCCAAGCTTATAATCTCGCAACTGCGCAAAATCATAGGTCGTCCATACATCTGAGTTCACTAAGATAAATGGCTCATCGCGCAGCTTGCCAGTTTGTAACGCTTGAAAAATACCACCTGCGGTCTCTAGAGGCTCATCATTCTCTACTGACCAATGCAATTTAACACCGTATTGACTGCCACCACCCAGTGTATCCATCAGCTTATCAGCCAGCCATGACGCATTAATGGTGATATCAGTGATACCAGCCGCTTGTAGCGCTTTAATGTGCCAGACTATAAGCGGTTGCCCACTCACCTCGACCAGAGGTTTGGGTGTATCCAGTGTTAACGGGCGCAGACGCGTGCCCTTACCAGCAGCCAAAATCATTGCTTGGGTAATCATTGCTCGGTCAATCTCAGACATGTGCGCTCCTTTTTTTTATTTTATGGGATTATACATTCAGATTAAAATTTGCTAATTTTTTAACGTCACTTATCAAATGAGCATTACTTATCAGATGAGCATTCGCATCAGATAAAGCTCGCAAGTGGTTCGTTCTAAATATATTGCTGTACAAACTTACTTTGATAAGCTGGCAGTATATTATCCCTGAGACTCTCATTAAACGGCGCTACTGCTTGTTGCATATGCAGTCTACCGTGCGCCTCTAACCATTCTAACTCGAACATTAAATCACGCATCACCTTAGGAATATCTGCCAAATAGCGGTCTTTGCCATCTCGCTCAGACAAGCGAATAAAAATTCCCAACACTTTTAAATGTCGCTGTACACCCATGACATTCATATCGTTTTCGAGCTGCTCTATGCTATCTGCCGTAGTCAAGCCTGCCTGCTTTTGCAACTGCCAAAAATCATTAATCCATGCAGAGACTTGGCTCTCTGGCCATTCTACATAAGCATCTCGCAGCAATGACACCAAATCATAAGTATAAGAGCCGATGACGGCGTCTTGAAAGTCAATCACGCCTAAGCGCGAACGATCCGCTTGGTCTTGCATCAAATTGCGACTGTGATAATCACGATGGACGATGACTTGTGGTTGCTGCAAAATCTCTTTTATTAAGGCTTCTTTTAAAGTATTCCATAATGCTTTATCAAACTCGACACCGATATAAGGTATAAACCAATCGCTAAATAAATCCATCTCACGATCTAATAACTCGGTATCATAATCTGGCAATTGATGTTGCGACTTTGCTGTTTCAACTGGCACGGTCTGTAGCGCGACCAACGTCTGCATTGCCAACTGATAATGCTCATCTATCTGCGCAGGCGTCGCATCAACGAGCAGATGGGCGAACTCTATCGCACCAAAATCCTGTAACACCAAAAATCCTTTCGTCACGTCTTGCGCAATGAGCGTCGGCACATTGATCGCCGGTGCCATCAGCTTAGTCACATTGATAAACTGGCGCATGGCGTCTTGTTCGTCCGCTGAATCCATAACAATATAATGTGCGACTGTCGTGTCATTACTGTCTGACAGCTGGATTCTATGGTATTGGCGAGCACTTGCGTCACCGGGTAGACTATCGAGTTGGAACGCTTGACCAGCAAATACTTGCTGCAACCAGCTCTCTAATTGTTGTAGACGGCTATTGAGTTTGGTATCGATCATATTAGGCTCTAAGAGTGTTTTATCAGTCATAATGGGCATCGCAGGTTAAATATAAGTCATAAACAATTAAAGTAGTGATAAGTCAGGCAAAACCTTGTTAAAATAGCAACGTCTTGAGCCAAAAAAACTGCGATAGCAGGCGTATTGGGATATCATTCGACATCTAGCGCTGAGCATAACCTCAGCAACCATTCAAAAAACAGCTCGGCTATATTATAAATTTTGGTAAATAGTGTAGCTGATTTGGTTTTTTTTGACTATGATTAGTCGTCATTATATGTAAAACAGCCAAATTCTTAAGATAGCATTATCAATCAGTGATTTTTTAGTCGTTTATTAACCGCCATACATGATTAATAATATGGTTACTAAATTCAGTATCGCAATCCAATAGGCTCTGCAATCATAGGTGTGCCCTTGTTATATTCTCCGCTTTACCAAAGCATCCGTTTGATCTTATTTGGTGCCTTAGGCTTGTCCAGCCTAACCGTTAGTGCTGCGCCCAGCAATGCTGACACACAGCAAACTGAGTCGCTAATCACTGACAGTAGCACCCGTTATGTCTCTGATGTTACACCTGATGCCAATCGCAGTAGTGTCCAAAAAGACAGCGACTATAACGATATCCGCTATCAAAATAGCAATAATCAAAAAACTGACTTTCAGCGTAATACGTCTCAAAAGGCTGCTACTGATAACAATGCGTCAGATAGTAGTTTTGACAATACTTTTAATGAAAGCACCTTTAGTGAAAGCACCTTTAACGACAGGATCTCTAATGAGAATACTATTAATGAAAGCGCCTTAAACAACCGCCCTCTAGAAATTACCGCCATCAACGAGAGTGATGATCAAGGTTTTTTACCAGCAGCAGATACGATTGCGACCACTCAAAACAATAGCACTGCTCAGCTTACTGAAACCACTGCACCTAAAGCCGCACAGAAGACTGGTAAAGTTGATGTGAGTGATGAAAGTATTCAAGATAGTCTGCTGCGTTTAGCAGAATTTTATGAGCTGACACCTGATACAGATGCCTCAACGTTAAACAATAGAGATAATGCTAACCAAGATGTCATTCAAAACGAGCTAACACCTACCCCGCAAATCATTCCAAAAGTGGGTAAAAACTTACAGTTATTACCGAATGCCGTAGATAGCGCCCAACGCTGCGAAGGTCAATGGGTTTATCCAAAGAGCAACCCCAACTATCAACGCGCGGTCAATGAGGCGGGAGCAACCAATGGACAGCCTGCGCCAAACTTAAATGGTCTCCCGAATAATCAAGCGCCGCTGTTTTCAGAATCAGATTATGGTTATTACGACAATGTCGACTATGCAGAGCTGTCGGGCAATGTCATCATCAATCAGGGTACCCAGCAGATAGAAGCAGAAAAAGTCTTGTTAGATTTGAGCAATGGCGTAGCCGCCGCTCAAGGTAAAGTCATGTTTACTGACCAAGCGACAGGTCAGCAAGTATCACCCAGCAACGCACTAGATAGCAATGCGCCAAACCGCTCATCGAATAACCCCCAAGCCAATTTCACTGAGAAAGCATCAAAAGGCGGGCTTATTGGGGTCGCCGATAGCTTAAATTATAATACTGAAACTGGACAGTCGACAGCCAATGATGTGGCTTTTGCTAGTGTAGAACTGCAAGCTCATGGTTATGCCAAGCGCTTGAACAGACCGAATGACAGTCAATATGAGCTAGATGATGTCATGTTTAGTACCTGTCCACCAACCAATCGTAAATGGCAGTTTGATGCCAAAAGCATTGATTTAGATACCGATACAGGTCGCGGCAAAGCCTATAACACTACTTTCCGTATCGCTGACGTGCCTGTGTTCTATTTGCCTTATTTCAACTTTCCGATTGATAATCGTCGCAGCAGTGGTTTTTTATTGCCGAATGCCAGTATCAGTAGTGAAAGTGGTCTTGAGGTTGATATACCCTACTATTTCAATTTGGCACCCAATTATGATGCCACGCTCAATACCCATATTTATACCGATCGCAATCCTATGGTGTCAGGCGAGTTTCGCTACCTGACCGAAAGTTATGGCGAAGGTATTTTTAATGGTTCATATTTGCCTAATGACAAAGAGTACAATGACGAAGACCGCTCTAGCTTCTTTTATGATCATTATTGGTCATCTAAGAGCATTCCACGCTTAAGCGGTGATGCAAAATACAGCTATGTGTCAGATTCAGACTACCTCAATGATTTTGACACGCTGGGTCTATCAGACAGCACCATAAACTTACCACGCCGTGCGCGTGTCAATTATTATAATGACTATGTTGATGGTGAATTGAAGGTAGAAACCTTTCAAACTCTAGACGCTTTTACCAGTAATGGTAAACCCTTAGAAGATAAAGATAAGCCTTATTCAAGATTGCCGCAGCTCAAGCTCGATTATCGACTGCCTTGGGCGAAGAGCTTCGATATCACTGGTGTACACGATTCCGCTTATTTCAAGAAATCCATCGACGATGGCTCTGAGAATGAAAAAAGTGGCGGGCGAATTTATAATAAACTCAGCGCCGTTTATCCAATGGAAAAATCTTGGGGTTATATCAAGCCCAAACTGAGCTTACAACATCTCTATACCTCTTATGATGAGGATAGCTTAGCCGACAATCAGTTGAGTGATAAAGACGGTAGCCAGTCGGTATTTGTACCGCAAGCCAGTATCGATGCAGGTCTGAATTTCTATCAAGCAGGCTCGCCTTTTGGTGCATTCGACGACACCATGGGTGGCTATCGCTTGCTGAGCCCGCGATTGAAATACACCTACTCGCCATATGAAGACCAAAACGATATTCCGAACTTTAATACGCGTATTGCCTCTATTAACTATGAACAGCTGTTCTCTGACAGTTGGTTTTTAGGACATGATCGCTTGCAAGATTTGCATTCGATTACTCCTGGTATCAATTATCGTTACATCGACGCAACGGGTGTGACACGTTTTGATGGTAGCATTGCAGAGCAGTTTTATATCGATAATGGACGTGTTACGCTTGATGATCAGCAACCTGTCTTCACCTCTTCATCTTCAGGGATGGTTTGGGATACCAGCACGCAGCCTTACAACAACTTTTGGGTTGATGTTAGTGGCGCACTGACCAATGATTATGATTTAAATTATATTACGACTGAGCTGCGTTATCAGCCGTCTGACAACAGCTTGTTTAATGTTGGATTTGTCAAACGTCAACGTGATGAAAACACCGATCAGCTGCCACTCTCTGCTTTTACCGCATCGGCTGTCTTTCCAATCAATAACAGCTGGCGAATCTTGGCTCAAGGTCAATACGATTACAATCGTGATAAAGTCCTTGATTCGTTGGTCGGCGTTGATTACGAAGATTGCTGCTTTGGTTTTGCAGTTTATGGTCGTCGTTACTATAATGACTTAAATGTCAAAGACAAACCAACGCAAGCCATTATGGCAGAGATTAGATTGAATGGTTTGGGTAGTGGTAGCAGCCGCCTGACTCGCTTACTCTCTGATAAAATCTTGGGCTTTGAACCTGTCCAGACTGCTTGGAAAGATTAAGACCGTGCTTGTATAAATATTTTTGCTATGTATTTCATAACCCTGTTTGTAACCCTATTATGGTCAACCCTGTCTAATATTTGACTGTTAAAAGTATTAAACAGCGTTGACCAACTACCATCCGATGCGATGACATTGATGAGGAGCATCATGAGATTTTTTTCTTTACGTCAAACCAGCCGTGCTGTATTGCTATCTATGAGTGCCAGCCTTGCGCTTACATTGAGCGCCCAAGCTGCCACCGTTAAACCTGCAAAATCACAAGCGCCTCAAGCAAATGCCGTGACCGCGCAGAATAACGTCAATCGTTTGACGCCAGCCAATAGCACCGACGGTATTATTGCTTTAGTCAATGAAAATGCTATCTTAAAGAGTGATTTGATCGATGCTATCACTCAAGCACAAGCACGTGCACAAGCAGCAGGTGAACCAATAGCAAACTCAGCACAGCTACAGTCTGAGGTGTTAAATGCGCTCATATTGCGTGAGTTACAACTATCAATGGTCAAGCGCGTCGGTTTAAACCCTGATGAAGCGGCTATTAATCAGCGCCTTAGTCAAATCGCTCAAGCAGAAGGGCTGACGAGCATCTCAGCTTTGCAACAGCGTTTGGACGCAGCAAAACCTGGTAGCTATGCGGCGCTACGTGCGCAATTAATCGAAGACGCAGCCATTCAAGCCTTGCAACAGCGCCAAATCGGTAACCGCGTGCGCATTAGCGAACAGGATATTGATGCATTTTTGGCCTCGCCTGAAGCCAAGCGCTTAAACCAGAGTGAGTATCAAACGATTCATGTACGAGTGCCTTACATGGATGACTACAGCCGACTCTCAGAAGCCCAACGCAATGAGGCGTTAAAGGTAGCAGAAGCTCTGCGGACTCGCCTGCTTGCACCAAACGTTGATGTCGCTGAAGCAGTCGCTGCTAGCCAAGGCAACTATCCTATTCCGCTACAAGGTGGCGATATGGGCTTTCATAAAGCCGCGTCTCTACCTACAGAGCTATCAAGTGAAATTACCAAACTTGAGGTTGGTGCGGTCAGCGCACCATTAATAACGCCTGAAGGCATCGATATCATCAAACTGGCTGACAAAAAAGCCAGCGACACTATGCTGATACCGCAGTGGCGTACTCGTCACATATTGGTGAAAGTTGATGAGCTACAGACAGACGCGCTTGCTGAGCAAAAGATTAATGATTTGTATGAACAGCTACGCAGCGGCGCTGATTTTGCTGGTTTAGCATCGACCTATTCAGATGATCCCGGTTCAGCTGGGCGCGGTGGCGATCTTGATTGGGTGAGTGAAGAAGATATGATTGGTCCATTCGAAGCCATGATGAAAAACACAGCGGTTGGTGACTACTCTGCTCCTTTCAAAACCCAGTTTGGCTGGCATATATTGAAAATAGAAGGCAAACGCCAACAAGATATTAGCGATCAATATCGTCGTAACATGGCACGTCAAGCGCTTTATCAGCGCTTAGCACCGCAAGCCAAAGAAGACTGGCTACAAGAGCTACGCGCAGGTGCTTACATCCAAGTACTTGGCTAACTGATACAGGCATCGATAAGTCAAATCTAATAATGCTTTGTCAAAAAGGGTATATGCTAATGCATGTACCCTTTTTTTATTGACGTTTATTTATGCGCTAAAAATAATCAGAAGGTAATCTCAAATATATTGCAGCATATCCAAACACAAGAATATCGAATAAAATAAATGTAAGCATTACGCACACAAAGAAAAGCCCCGAACCTAGGGCGATTGGTTCGGGGCTATGGCGCTTCATATTGTTGTTATTATTTCTTCCATGCTGACTCATCCTAAGTCATAAACAGTATCCTATAAGACAGCGGGCTGACCTGTGCTTTTATTGATACTGTCTCAACACTGCATCCATGCGTATCCTTGTGTTGATGCAGGTATTGTAGGGTAATCAGTTTAATGCGACTAGAGGCTAAAGACCTTATTTAACGTAAGCATATGCTTACAGCCTTTTTTAACATTGCATCATACGATGGCTATAGTATTGGCAGGCTATTAACCCTAACTTCTCTGCTCTTCTGCATGTTCCTTTGAGACTTTTTCACCTTCTTTTTTACCTTCTACTATTTTATGATCGGTCTCTTTGATATCTTCCGCTTCTGCAGTAGGGGCATTTTGCGCTTGATTGCTCTCCTCTTCTGGTTCGTATTGTAAAGTCGTCATAACAGGGAAGTGATCCGAGCCTATCGACGGCATACGCCGAATATCCACTACTGTAAAGCAAGCACTATGGAAAATATGATCCAGCGCCCAACGTAAAAATGGATAGCTGACATGAAATGTATTGATAAAATGTCGACCAATACGCGGATCCAACAATCCTGAGATACGTTGAAAGCGTCGAGTCGTCTTTGACCATGCTACATCATTGAGGTCGCCTGCCAATATCGCCGTTTGCTTGTTTTCTTTTATGTGTTTGCCAACCATCAATAGCTCAGCATCGCGGGTAGTAGACTTATCCGCTTCCGTCGGGCTTGGCGGCATGGGATGCAAGCAATATAACCAAATCACGCGACCACTTTGCAGGCGCAGTTGGGCATGAATAGAAGGTATGTCATCAATCATCAAGTACTTAACTTCAGGATCAATCAACTCAAGCTTAGAATAAAGATGCATCCCATATAGATTATCTAGTGGCACTTTCACGGTGTAAGGATAATCAGCCTCGATTTGATGCAGCGCTTTTTCCCATTTTTCATCACTCTCTAGCGTAATTAAAATATCAGGCTGTCTTTGCTTCACCAAATCCACCAATTTTTGGGTGTCATCATTGGGCGTCAATACATTTGATACCATTATTTTTAGTTGATGCGCCTGCCCTTCTGGCTTGTCTTTTGCCTTTTGAACTTCTTTTTTCCATAGCTTGGTATAAGGCAATACCATCCTGAGCTGAAAGGCTAATGTAATGCTTAAGACGGTAAATAACAGCCACTGTCCCAGCTGCCACTCTGACCAAAAAATCAGCATACCAATCCAAGCGATGACACCCAACACCATGATCTGAATACGCGGAAATTCAACACCGCGCACCCACCAATTATCCAGTGGTATCCAGCCCCAAATCGTCACAAATGCGATGAACCCTGCTAGCCACTGTATGCTGTAATATAATAGTGAGAGATCCATAGTATGTATTAGCCGTCTATTAAATGATGAATATCGCCATGGTTTTAACTGAACTGACGTTAGCTGTTTACTTTAGCATTTCAGAAGGTTATCGCCTACTGATGAGCATGGATTATTCGTTAACCGCTATAAAACATTACACTTTTAATTCGCCCACCATAACGAATACTACGGGCAAATTTTATTTTTAGGGCTATCTACTTGTGTCGAGTGAGGCATCGCCACTATCGCCGTTAGGTTAATAACTTAAAGTTATACTGAACATCATTAATAGTGTATGAAAAATCACTAAAAACGGCCAAAACGCCTTGCTTTTTATGGCTATTCACGGCATTGTTATCGGCTGGCAATGCAACAATTTACGGTAAAAAGGATTGAGTTTCATGAGTAATTTAACAGTAGGCTTGGTAGGCTGGCGCGGCATGGTCGGTTCAGTATTAATACAACGTATGACTGAGGAAAAAGATTTTGACGGTATTACACCCGTGTTTTTCTCAACCAGCAATGCAGGTGGTGATGCCCCAAGCCTTGATGGTATTCATACCGGCCAATTAAAAGATGCTCATGATATTGACGCGCTAGCAGCTTGTGATGTCATCATTACCTGCCAAGGCGGCGACTATACCTCGCAAGTCCATCAACCGCTACGTGATAGTGGCTGGAATGGCTACTGGATTGATGCGGCAAGCACCTTGCGAATGGAAGATGACAGCATCATCATTCTCGATCCAGTCAATCGCGCCGTTATTGACAGCGCCCTAGCCAATGGCAAAAAAGACTTTATCGGTGGTAACTGTACCGTGTCACTGATGCTCATGGCTATCGGTGAGCTGTTTAATAAAGGCTGGGTAGAATGGGTCAGCGCCATGACTTATCAAGCCGCTAGTGGCTCTGGTGCAAACAACATGCGCGAGCTAATCAGTGGTATGGGTGTATTGCATGATGCGGTCAAAGATGAATTGGCTGATCCTGCTAGCGCTATTCTTGAAATTGATAAAAAAATCGCGCAAACCCAACGCTCGAACGACTTCCCTACCCAGTACTTTGGTGTACCACTAGCTGGTAGCTTGATTCCATATATTGATGTTCAACTAGAGAACAAGCAGTCAAAAGAAGAATGGAAAGGTGGTGTTGAAACCAATAAAATCCTTGGTAACGCAGAAGCTGATAAGATTGCTATCGATGGTATGTGTGTCCGCGTTGGCGCGATGCGCTGCCATGCACAAGGCTTAACCATCAAGCTCAAAAAAGACATTCCACTAGAAGAAATCGAAGCGGCGCTAAAAAATAGCGGCAACGAGTGGTTGGACTTGGTAGAAGACGACAAAGAAGCCACCATGAACCGCTTAACGCCAGTAGCCGTGACTGGTACATTAACAGTTGCACTAGGTCGCTTGCGTAAGCTCAATATGGGCCCTGAGTATCTAGGCGCATTTACCGTTGGTGATCAACTATTATGGGGCGCAGCCGAGCCGCTACGTCGTATGCTGAATATCATCCGTGAGCAAAAAGACTAAGTTTATTTTCTTAAAAACTCAGTACAAAAAAGACAGCATTTGCTGTCTTTTTTTATGGGCATATCATTTCCAAAAATTTGAATAGCACGGCAAACAAATGCAAGTCCTACTTATAATAAGCTTAACAAATGTGACAACGCTCATCTTATACTTTGAGCCTAGTATTACTTTGACTTGTAAGCAATCATCACTTCATTACGGCGCAAAAAAGGCAGCGTCCAAGGCGGATTATAACGTGCCAGTTCAGGCTCGCCCGTTATAGTCAAATTTTGGGTTTGCATCCAAGATTGTAGCTCTTCCGTTTTAGTCGCTACTTTTTTACTGCCTGCCAACCCTGAAAACTTAATCACACCGTACGTCTGTGCTGGCACCTCGGTAATCGTGATGTTTGGATTATTGGGCTTTGGCAGTGTTTGCATCGTGTATTTACTAGGCATAGTAAATTGTACACGCCACTTACCATCATCTTGCTGCATGCTTACTGGTGCTGTCATCGCAATTTTTTGTGATTCGCTATCACTCTTTTTGTTATTAGGCTGCATTGTAACGGGCGCAGTCATGCTAATTTTACTACTGCCGCCAGTTGCCGCTGTATTATTGCCAAATATATAGTCGGCTAACACTTTAAACCCTTCGCGACTCGCTGAGTCTTGGTCACCACTTACCAACGTTTGCGCTACTAGCTGCTTATCGTAACGACGCAGCTCAAAGTCATCCATTTGCGACAACACTGTATAATTCGGCTCTTCGGTAGCCATAGCTGCTCCTGAGGTTAATAATGAACCACTTAATAATAAGTAGGTTGCCTTTTTCATAGGATATCTCCAGCAGTTAAAACATCGCTTAGCAATGGTTACTGTCTCGCCATTATGATTTCTACTTTACCAACTACTCATAAGTACTGTCTGTGTCTTTTGGTTATGACAAAATACTATTAACCAAAAGACACATTTATCAGATATATCAATACCTCATAAACATCCATGTCCAAAAAAACTGCTAACAATGCTATAATTATCACCATTTTCATAGCGTAAATAGCGATAATCATATGCAATTTGTCTTACATAAAACGGCCAGCGGTGACACGCGTGCGCGCCGTGGTACGGTTCATCTCAATCATGGCGACGTACAAACGCCAGCGTTTATGCCTGTTGGCACTTATGGTACAGTCAAGGGCATGCTGCCACGTGATATTGAAGCCATTGGTGCGGATATCATTTTAGGCAATACCTTTCATCTATGGTTACGTCCAGGTACTGAGGTCATCGATAAATTCGGCGGTTTGCATAAGTTCATGCATTGGGATAAGCCTATCTTGACCGATTCAGGTGGCTTTCAGGTATTCAGTCTGGGTGCCATGCGTAAAATCACCGAAGAAGGGGTCGACTTTAAATCTCCTATCGATGGTGCGAAAGTTTTTCTGTCTCCAGAAAAATCGATGCAGATTCAGTACAGCTTGAACTCAGACATCGTCATGCAATTTGATGAGTGTACGCCCTATCCTGCAACTCATGACGAAGCAAAAAAATCGTTAGAGTTGTCCTTACGTTGGGGACAGCGCTGTGTTGATGAGCACAAAAGACTGGGCAGCACCAACGCATTATTTGGCATTATTCAAGGCAGTATGTATCCTGATTTGCGTCAGCAATCACTTGAAGGCCTGCTCGATATCGGCTTTGATGGTTATGCCATCGGTGGTCTGTCGGTTGGTGAACCAAAAGATGAAATGATAGATGTCCTAGACTACCTCCCTGATGATATGCCAGCAGATAAGCCACGCTATCTGATGGGCGTTGGTAAGCCTGAGGATTTAGTTGAAGGTGTACGTCGCGGTGTCGATATGTTCGACTGTGTGATGCCGACGCGTAACGCGCGTAATGGTCACTACTTCGTCACAGGCGATGCAGACAATGCTGGTGTGGTACGTATCCGTAACAGCCAGTATCGCAATGACGAAGGTCCACTAGATCCTGAGTGCGACTGCTATACTTGCCAAAACTTTAGCCGTGCTTATCTCTACCATCTTAATAAGTGTAAAGAGATGCTAGGCGCTCAATTAGCGACTATCCATAACTTGCGCTATTATCAGCGTTTGATGCAAGGTATTCGTGATGCCATTGAACAAGACAAATTTGATGAGTTTGTCAGCGAATTTTATAACAAACGTGGACAAACAGTACCTGAGTTAAATCTACGCTAATCATATTTTTGCCATTGTCATAGCTATAAAAAGGGCTTAAGAATTATCTTAAGCCCTTTTTAGTGTGTTGCTTTTATTATTTCTAGTTAATCAGTACTAGCCCATTAACGAGGTTACAAATACCACGAGCACGGCAATTGGTGCTACAAACTTAGCAACGATTTGCCATAATTGCCATGCACCATTAGACAGACCAAGCTCTTGCTGAATACTGCGTTGATCCATTTGCCAACCAACGAAAATAATTGCAGCAAGACCCGTTAGCGGGAGAAGGAATTTACTTGTAATTTTATCCAATGCATCAAAGATACCATTACCCATGATAGTAAAGTCAGACCATAGGTTAAATGATAGTAGTGCCGCAACGCCTAATAGCCAAATCACTGTACTGGCAACAATGGTTGATACCGTACGACTCATCGGTGTACGTTCTTCTAAAAACTCAACGGTTGGCTCAAGCAATGAGATTGATGAGGTAATAGCAGCAAAAGTAATAAGTAAGAAGAACAACGTACCAATGATCGTCCCTGCACCCATGCTACCAAAAGCGATCGGTAAGCTGACAAAGATAAGACCAGGACCCGAAGCAGGGTCTAGACCATTGCTAAAGATGATTGGGAAGATTGCTAGACCAGCAGCCAAAGCAATAACCGTATCTAAAATCACAACAGTACGGGCGGTTTTTAGTAAGTTCACTTCACGACCCAAATATGAGCCATAAGCAATCATAATACCCATACCAATAGATAGAGTGAAGAAGGCATGACCCAATGCTGCAAGCATCACATCCCCAGTCAACTTGCTAAGATCCGGTGTAAATAGATAAGCCACTGCTTCACCAAAACCACCGTTAATCACGTTATAACCAACGATGACGAACAAAATCACGCCGAGTAGTGGCATTAAGACTTTAGCCGTGGTTTCGATACCTTTGGTCACACCAATACCGACAATCAAAGCAGTAATAGCCATAAACACGGTATGCCAAATCGTCAATGTACCTGCTGAAGCCAACATAGCATCAAAGGTCGCAGCAATAGAATCACTGTCTTGACCAATAAAACTGCCTGTACCTGCTTTAGTAATGTAGTTGAGTGCCCAACCGCCAATCACACTATAAAACGATAGAATTAAGAAACCACCTAAAATACCTGACGCGCCAATGATGCCCCAACTGCGCGACTTACCTTCACTTGCTGCAACATCCGCAAAAGTGTTGACTGGGTTCTTTTGCCCACGGCGACCAATCAGCCATTCAGCGACTAGAATCGGAAAACCTACCAGCGCGATACAGAATAAATAAGCGATAACGAAAGCTGAACCACCGCTTTCACCGACCATATAGGGAAACTTCCATATGTTTCCCAAACCAACTGCTGAACCAACCGCTGCCAATACGAAGCCAAAACTTGAGCTCCACTGTGCATGTTCTTGTTTATTAATAGCCATTTTTTCCGTCCTCGTGCTTCAATTAACATCACTGATAATCTTCCTTGATTATCATAAATAGCCATGAGAAATATCAGGCTATTCAATAAACACCTCAATGTGAGGCGTCCAGCAACATTAAGAAAGAATTGTTTACAATATCGTAAAGGCTCAGTTTCTGCTAAGCCACCAAAAAAGTCAAGCGCTCATAAACATAAAAAGCCATAACAATTGGTTATGGCTTCTGGTAATTTTATCTATAACTGACAAGAGTTTGGCTAATTAAAAAAGGCATACTATATATGATTTTCAGCAAAAGCCAATCGCCGTTCTAACGCACCACACCACGACGGCTTTTTTGTAGTGAATCAATGAGCAACTGGATTTTCGGCTCTTTTGGTAGCAGCTCATTATTCAAAACCTCAAGCGCTTGCACGGTCGTCAGACCAGATCTAAAAATCATACGATAAGCTTGACGCAATACCTCAATTGTCTCTTTTGACCATCCTTTACGACGCATGCCTTCCACATTGAGACCATGAGTCGTTGCTGGATTACCAGATACCATGGTAAAGGCGGCTACATCTTTTAGAATCAGACTTGCGCCCCCAATCAAGCTATAGTCATCAACCGTACAAAACTGATGAATACCTGAATTACCGCCAATAATCGTGTGATTACCAATAGTCACATGCCCTGCAACGCCAACATTGTTGGCCAATACATTATGATCGCCAATCACACAATCATGAGCCACATGAGTGTTCACCATCAGTAGATTATGGCTGCCTATCTTAGTTAGCTCACTATCTTGTGCGGTGCCGCGGTGTAAACTACAGGCTTCTCGAATAGTATTATGATCGCCAATCTCAAGCCAAGTACGCTCACCAGCATACTTCAAATCCTGAGGATCTTCGCCAATGCTCGCAAATTGATAAAACTCATTGTGTTGACCAATACGAGTCAATTTGGTAACAACTACATGGCGATGCAGAACCGTGTGAGCGCCAATAGTGACCTCATCACCGACGATACAATACGGACCAATGATAGCAGTCTCATCAATTTGGGCGGACGGTGAGATGAGTGCTGTTGGATGGATCTGACTCATAATGTGGGCCTTTGTATGATCTGATGCGAGTAAATAGTAAAACAAATACAGCCAATTTAGTTTTATGAGAAAACCTAAGCATGGCTCTGCTGTTAAATGCGAGTGTCAATTATAATGCTTATGACCCGCTTTGACCTAATTCTTTAGACGCTTTGTTTAAAGAATTAGGTCGGCTACGAGCCACAATGGCTATTAGTAAACGTTATTGTTCTTGGCGAGCAATCATTATTTGCGCACTGGCAGCTAACTCATCGTCAACATGTACAGTACAGTCAAATTTATAAATACCGCGCTTCTGCATCACTGTTTTAGCACGAATAGTCAACTGATCACCAGGAATCACTCGACGTTTAAAACGGACTTTATCAACACCTGCAAACAGATATAAATAACCATCTTCTGCGGTTAGACCAGCACTGATAAATCCGAGCACGCCTGAGACCTGAGCCATGCACTCAACCATAAGCACCCCTGGCATAATCGGCTCATCAGGAAAATGACCATTGAAAAACTCTTCATTGATAGTCACATTCTTAATACCTGTAATGCACTCACCAGGTGTGCAATCAATAATCTTATCTACTAAAAGAAAAGGATAACGGTGTGGCAAATAATGCTTTAACGTATGATAGGTTAATGGCAGCGTAAGACCTTGCTCAGCTAAGCTTTTCATTTCTTTATCATTCAAAATATCGATATCGGTGCTGCTCATAATGGTGCTTCCTTGCTATGTTTCAAATCGCTATGATTTTACTGTGTTTGTATATATGCGTTGATATTTGCGCTAATCACGCCCAAGCTGACGGAAGCGTACAGCTGCCCGTCGCCAGTTAGCTGTCGGCATAGCAGCCGTTCCAGAGGAGTATGAACCAGCGGTTTTGATAGATTTGGTTACCATGGTCATCCCAGATAAAGTGACATCATCTGTAATCTCGATATGACCTGTGATACCGACCGCACCGCCAATAATACAGCGCTTGCCGATACTAGTGCTGCCTGCAATACCCGTTTGAGCCGCGATGGCTGTGCCATCACCGATACGCACGTTATGAGCAACTTGTACCAAATTATCAATAATAACGTGATTGCCAATGACCGTATCGTCAATGGCACCTCGATCAATGCAAGTTTGACTACCAATTCGCACATGGTTGCCAATTACGACCCGTCCTAACTGAGCAATACGCTCCCAGCCACTGGTACTAGGATCTTTGGTTGGTGCAAAACCAAAACCTTCTGCACCCACACTGACACCCGCGTGTAACCTCACATGATCACCAATGACACAATCATGCCCAATCACCACTTGTGATTTGATAACACCATCAGTACCAATAGTCGTATTTTCTTCGATCACCACATGCGCCGCAAGTGAGCTACGCGCACCAATTTGCACATAATCGGCTATCACACAAAAAGGTCCGATATTCACCTGCTCACCAATGACAGCACTATCAGCAATCACAGCGCTAGGATGAATACCACCAGACAGTGACTCACGAGCAAACAACTGACTAGCACCAGCATAAGCTAAGTATGGGCTTGCGACGACTAACGCTATCGCTGTGGCGGGCACTTGGTCGCGATATTCTCCAGTAACCAATACAGCCCCTGCCTCGCTAATAGCCAGACTAGAAATATAATGAGGATCGGCCAAAAAGCTTAACTGATTATGACCAGCCGTGGTCAAACTACCAATACTGCTGAATTTTTGACGTAACTGTTCAGCGCTGATTTCAGCCTTATTGGTGATGGGCTGACGCTGCTCAATCCGAGTGATAAGTTGCTCAATCGTTATCATAGTGACTATTAATATAAATATTATTATGAATAAGACAATCGCCAAGCTGAACAATCACCTTGGCGATCTACTAATATCTAACAGATGCTGCGTTCATGTAAGTAACTGCTATGGTTAATGACATGAACGCAAACAATCATGCTACGTTAGAACGTATTACCAATCTGGAACTGAACTTTTTCAGTTTCATCGCCTTCTTTATCACCAATAGGTATAGCATAACTTAGTGAAATTGGACCAATTGGCGTATACCAGGTTATACCTGCACCCGCACTAAAGCGCATACTATTGTCTTGTGTCAGCAATGGAATATCAACAGGATTGCCATCTTTATCCACAGGGCGGTTACCAGTATTAGGATTAATAAAGTTACGATCTTCTTTATCCGAGGTATCAAATACCTGACCACCTTCGGCAAACAATACTGGACGCACTTGATCTGCCCAATCACCCTTAAACGGCATTGGCAAAATTAGCTCACTACCGAAGCTGACTAGCGCATTGCCACCGACCTCTTCTGCTAAAAAGGTTTGATTAGTTGGATCATTGACTGCATCATAATACGTTTGTGATTTTGGCCCAAGTGTTGAGGCCTCATAACCACGTACAGAGCCATAGCCACCAGCGTAAAAGTTTTCATAAAATGGCAAATCATTACCATAACCAAGCTTAGTATAACCGCGTGCTACCCAGTCTTTGTATAAAGGATAATAGATGTTGCCGCTATAAATAAGTTTTTGATAGTTGGTATCACCCAAGCCAATGGTGGCATCGACCGTATGGCTCATACCTTTGGTCGGAAACACTGGACGATCTAAGGTGCTGTAGTCCCAGCCAAACAGTAGGTTATAAGTATTGTAATCATTTTTGAAGCCTGTGCGTCCAGAAGCCTCATTGTCATCATTGACAAAGTTCTCAAACGTACCGCCATCATCAATAATTTGCTGAACGTTTGATATACCTAAGAAGCGACCACCACGTACTGACGTATTATCAACATTCAAACCGGCACTAACGCGTTTGGTTTCATCAACAGGATAACTATAGTTCAGCGTAGCACCATAAGAATCGGTGACATAGTTACTGACGTTTCTATCATCGTATTTCGTTTCACGATAATAGGCACTAAGACCTTGTGAGACGCCGTTTTCGGTAAAGTACGGATCGGTATAACCCAAGCTATAAGAATCACGGGTTTCTGAGCGTGATAGTGCCGCTTTCACACGGTTACCTGTACCCATAAAGTTATTTTGTGTTAGATCTAACTGGAAAGTCACACCGCCGCTTTGCGAGTAACCCGCGGCAATCGTTGAACTACCAGAAGGCTGCTCTTCAACCGTATAATTGATATCTACTTGGTCTGGTTGGTTCGGTACTGGTTTTACATCAACGTTGACAGCTTTAAAGAAGCCTGTACGCATCAGACGTGTCCGTGACAACTGGATTTTGTCACTAGTCGCCAATGCGCCTTCTAATTGACGCATTTCTCGGCGCAGTACTTCGTCTTGAGTTTTGATGTTACCAGTAAAATTAATACGACGAACGTAAATGGGACGTGCAGGGTCGATGAAATAATCGATATCCACTACTTTGGTCTCGTCATTGATACGTGGTACTGGTCTCACCTGCGCCAAATAATAGCCTTCATTACCGTAACGACTCTTAAGTGCCGCAGTGGTTTCATCGAGCTTGGCTTGCGAGTATTTTTCATTGGGTGCAAAAGTCACCAACTCTGTTAGTTCATTGTTCTCAAAAGTCGGCTTACCTAAGAAATTCACTTCGCCAAACTGATATTGTTCGCCTTCGCTTAGACTCACTTCGATAAACACACTACTCTTATCTTCACTGATGTTAAGCACCGCATTATCTACTGCAAAACGCACATAACCATCGTTTTGGTAAAGCGCTTTTAGATTCTCTAAACTGGCAGCCAGTTTTTCTTTGGCATAACGATCAGACTTTGACAGCAGACGTGTCCACGAAGACTCTTTTACCGCAAAAACGTCTTTGATTTCTTCATCACTAAAGTGTTTATTGCCAATGATATTAATATCGACCACTTTGGCAGGTTTGCCTTCGACAAAACGCACGTCGAGCTTGACGCGATTGCCATCAAGTAACGTTTGATCAACCTCGATATTGCTGTTGTAATAGCCTTGGCTGATATATTGCTGCTGTAGCTCATTGGCGACGCCTTGTAGCGTGGCTTGTTTCAGCACATTACCGGCAGACAGACCAGCGTTGTCCAACCCTTGCTCTAGCCCTTCTTTTGGAATGAGCTTATTGCCCTCAAAATTGACTTCAGCAATCGTTGGGCGCTCAACGACATCAAACCGTAGCTGCCCACCTTCGATACGGCTTTGAATATCAGCAAAATTTTCGGTCGCATAAAGCGCCTTAATACTGGCCGCTAAACTACTGTCGTTTACCGTATCCCCTACCGAAATAGGTAGAACCGGATAGAGGCTATCGGGGGTTAAACGTTGCAAACCATTGAAACCGATGTCAGTGACTACAAATTCTGCAGCCTGTACTGGCATACTCATCATCGCTACAACTAACGGCAACCCTGCCGCGCTCATAAATAAAGGCGTACGCATAAACACTATCCGTCAATAAAAAACTTGCTTAAGTTAAGTTAAAAAGCCCATATTGTCTAGCGCATTTCGCATGAAATTTAAGCGCATACGCAGCAGACTCAGAACACTTTATATAAAATGCATCACAAAATAAACTAAAAATTACGATTAGTACAGAGGCCATGATACAAAGCATGCTACCTATCATGGTCATAATCATCCCATAATAGGCGTAAAACCATTAGTATCTCGTGCCTTATCGATTATATTAGCGATTCGCTGGTCAAAACAGCCGACTAATATCATTACCAATTGCTAACACCATGAAACCTGCCAGCAAGAGTAAGCCGATATTTAGTCCAATCATTTGCATCCCTTCTGAGAGTGGCTTACCACGAATCAATTCAATAAGATAATACACAATATGACCGCCATCCAATACAGGAATGGGCAAAAGATTTAGTACAGCAAGACTCAAACTAATCAAAGCTGCCGTCGATAACACCATCTGCCAACTGATATCAAAACTCTGTTTGGCCACCTTGGCGATGGTAATCGGACCTGACAAATTGTCCAAACCAATCATGCCTGATAGCATCTTACCCATTGAGCTGACGGTCATCACTGCAAGCTGTTCAGTTTTCTCAAATGATTTCACCAATGACTCACCAGGGCCATAGACTACAGTGGTCTTGTAAGCGTCAGGAATAACAATTTCGGACTGTGCCACCATAGCACCAATTTGCCCATAATCGTTACCCAAATTGTCTTTTTTACCTTGCGGCATAATCTGAAGCTGTACGGTTTTACCATCACGCAATACTGTGAAATTCAGCAAAGTTTCAGGACTGTCACGAATGATACGAGTAGCACTGAGCCAATCTTTAATTGGTTGATCATTGATAGCAATAATACGATCGCCTACTTTTAGACCTTGGCGACTGGCGGCACCATCAGCGGTCAAATCACCTACTATCGGTGCAATATCTGGTTGCCATGGCAGCATGCCAAAGCTGGTCAACGCATCTTTACCTTGCGCGCTGCCTTGCATAAACTGAGTTACGGGCGCTTGATAAGTTTTGATTGCATTATCAGCTTGTGTCTCTGATTGCAGAGTAATACTGACATTGTCCGTCTCGCCCATCCGCCCAGCAAGCCGATAGTTGATGCCTTCCCACGTTTGTACCTCATGCCCATCAATCGCAACGATTTTGTCACCAACTGGTAACTGTGCCATTGCGGCAGGCGTATCAGGTAATACCTGCCCAATCTTCGTCGCCAACTGCTCTGATGGTGTCATAAATAACACCCAAAACAGCGCAATAGCAATGATAAAGTTCATGATAGGACCAGCTGCAACAATCGCAATCTTTTTTAGCGGATGCTGACGATTAAACGCCAAATGTTGCTCAGCTTTTGCTACCTCACCTTCGCGCTCATCGAGCATTTTGACATAACCACCAAGTGGCAAAGCGGAAATACGATAATCAATACCGCTTTTTTTGCTCGTCCAGCCAAAGAGTTTGGGACCAAACCCGATAGAATAGGTCAAGACTTTAACGCCGCAAAGACGAGCGACGATATAGTGTCCCCACTCATGTAAGGCAATAAGCGGACCTAAGACAAATATTGCCGCAAGGAGCGTTAATAAAAATGTCATGATCTTTTCTCAGTATGGTTTCTCAGCATTCTTTCTTAGCATCTTTTATTAACATCGTTTTTTAACGACGCAGTTATTGATACAGTTACACCAACTTTGCCACAAGTTTTTCTGTAAGGTGACGTGCTATTTTATCAATTGCTAGTATATCTTCTATGTCAGCCGTTTCATTTAACGGTGGCAGCTGTATATCATTCAAAGCCTGCTCATTGATATCAGCAATGTCGGTCAGGCGAATTTTTCCAGCCAAAAACGCAGCCACAGCAATTTCATTCGCTGCATTTAAGACAATCGTCGCTTGTGTGCCCGCTTGCATCGCCTGTCTTGCCAAACGCAAACACGCAAATTTTTGCAAGTCAGGCTCAATAAACTCTAAACCATTGAGCGCAAATAAGTCTAACGGCTGCGAGCCGCTCTCAATACGATCAGGGTAACTGAGCGCATGGGCAATGGGCGTTTTCATATCGGGACTGCCGAGCTGCGCCAAAAAGCTACCATCGCTATATTCTACCATTGAGTGAATGATACTTTGTGGATGAATCACCACATTTATCTTATTTTCAGGCAAATCAAACAAATGACAAGCTTCAATCAGCTCAAGCCCTTTATTCATCATCGTTGCTGAATCGACAGATATCTTTTGACCCATTGACCAATTTGGATGTTTGACTGCTTCAGCGACGCTCGCTTGCTGCATCTGCGCAAACGATTTTTGCAAAAACGGTCCACCAGAGGCCGTTAACCATAACTTGCGCACGCCGTGGTTTGGCTGATGAATTTGAGTATTGTCCTGCTGAATAGCCAGTGGTAAACACTGAAAAATAGCATTATGCTCAGAGTCGAGCGGTAACAAAGTAGCATTATGCGTTTTGACGGCAGTAATCATCACTTGCCCTGCCATCACCAGCGCTTCTTTATTGGCTAGTAAAATACGCTTACCTGCACGAGCAGCGGCTAAAGTAGAAGGCAGACCAGCTGCGCCTACGATCGCAGCGACAACGGTATCCGTCTGCGAATCAGTGGCAATATCAACCAGCCCTGCTTCGCCCCCTACCACATCGATGTCAAGACCTGCCGCACGAAGTCGCTGGGCAAAATCATCGACTGCGGCGGTCGGTACGCTCACGCGCTTTGGCAAAAACTGCTGGCAAAGTGCAAACAGCTTGTCTAAACGGTGATAGCCTGACAGAGCGTAGACCGTGTAAAGCTGTGGTTGCGCCGCTAATATTGCTAACGTGCTATCGCCAATCGAACCTGTCGCGCCTAGTACGGCGATGCGTTGCGTCATAACCATCGGTGCCTGTAAATGATACTCTAAAAAATTAAATAAGAAATCGATAAAACGTCTGATAAATAAGAGATGGACGATATCCAGTGTATTGATTAGTCACTCATCTTAACCACTATAATTAGGGCGTATCATCGTCTATGAATTATTTTTTTAGTCCTAAACCACTATCAAACCTAACTGCTGTATCGCCCAAAAACCAAGCGCAAATATCGGTGTAGCAGATAGCAGTGAGTCGATACGGTCAAGCACGCCGCCATGCCCCGGTAAAATCGTTCCTGAATCTTTGACATCAGCGCGGCGCTTAAGCATCGACTCAAATAAATCGCCAAGTACCGAGGCTAAAATTGTTATTGCCGACAATGACACAAAGGCAATGAGCGCAGCGCCCGTCAATTGCAACTTAAATACACTGATGGCAATGACCACGAGCAGACCAGTGACCAAGCCACCAGCCAGCCCTTCCATACTTTTATTGGGTGAGACGTTCGGTGCCATTTTGCGGCGACCGAGCTTACGCCCCACAAAATAAGCGCCACTATCTGCGCACCAGACCAAAAGGAACACATAGAGCAACCACCATGCTGACAGTTGCCACAAATAAAACATCGCCGTAATCGATGCGGTCAATATCACCGCACCCATCAATGCCAGTTTTTTACCATACCAATTGGTATGAGTCGGGAACACTCGCACCCAAGACAGTGCCATTAACCATATAGCCAGTGAAGCCACCCACCAAAACAGCCATGTGACTTTAAACATGAGTGATACTAGGGTCAGCACCAAAACCAATAGCACAAACAGCGCAGGATGACGCCACTTAGGCATCAGCTTAGTCCATTCATGAGCGGCAATAATAACGCCAATCGCTAACAGCGGTGCAAATAAAATAGGGGTTTGGCTCGCAAACATTGCAATACCAACGATAATAACGAGAACAACTGCCGTCTTAATTCGTTGCCACATACTTATTGAGCCTTATAATAATGAAAAACGCATGGTCAAAACGTGCATTATAGCAGCTAATCTACAATAGCCCACTAATAGCAGTTGACGCTTATTGACGCGGTTTATTATTTCACAAACAAGCAATATTAACTACATATACGATAGCGGCTTTGTAAGAGCTTTTTCCTTTATAAAATAACAGGCAAATGCTTAACACCATTAACGACTTGCTTGCTCTATCACTATCTGCTCACTGGTTTTGCCAAAACGGCGCTGCCGCTGAGCGAACTCTTTTACCATTGCTGACAGCTCATCGGCTGCAAAATTCGGCCATAATGTCTGGGTAAAGAATAGCTCAGCATAGGCTGACTGCCACAATAAAAAGTTAGAAATTCGGTATTCACCGCCTGTGCGTATCAGCATATCTACTGCTGGTGCATCTGCTAATTGCACATAGTTACCGAGCAATTCTTTGTTAATATCATCAGCACGTAACTGACCAGCCTCTACTTGCTGCGCCAGCTGTTTTACCGCATGGGCAATATCCCATTGCCCACCATAACTGATAGCGATGACTAGAGTCATGGCTTTAAAGTCTGCTGTTTTTGCTTCAGCGTCCGCCATTAATGCTTGCAAAGCATCACTCAGCTGACTGCGGTCACCAATAAAACGCAGACGAATACGATACTCATTCATGCGTGGTATTTGCTCATGAATGGTCGAGGCTAACAATTGCATGAGTAGTGCCACCTCACTGGGCGGGCGTTGCCAATTCTCACTAGAAAATGCAAATACCGTTAATACTTCGATACCCGTATTGATGCAATACTCGACGATAGGATCGAGTGCATCTTTGCCAGCCACATGCCCTTGGCCTTTGCCCAAATCATTGGCTTTACCATAACGATTATTGCCATCCATGATGATAGCGATATGGCGTGGAAGAAGATCAGGAGCCAAAACGGCTGAAGTGGACATAGGCGAAAGTGCTTATTGTTAAGGTAAAATAATAATAACGGCTGCGATAACGATTAGAAAGCGTCATAACCATAATTCACAAACTTATCATAAACCCGTCTATGGGCGTGATTTAGTTTGCAAGATAACGCTTATAAAATACAGATTTACAAATCTGAGCAAGCCTATTGCCGTATCCGATTGATATAACATTGACGCTATTATCGGTACCATCTACACAATAATAAGCAGCCAATAGTATTGACAGATTGGCTGCTTATTATAAGGATATGATGTAACGGATTTTTGTCTTACATGATCGAAAAACCAGTGCTTTACACGTCCATCAAGTCAGTTTCTTTTTTGCTCAAACGTTTATCGATGGTTTCGATATACTTGTCAGTGATTTTTTGGATATCGTCACTGGCACGGCGCTCGTCGTCTTCTGAGATCTCTTTCTCTTTGGCCAATTCTTTGATGTCATTCATCATATCACGGCGAATATTACGGATAGAAACACGGCTACTTTCTGCTTCTCCACGCGCAAGCTTTTGCATGTCGCGGCGTGTTTCTTCTGTCAATGCTGGCATCGGTACACGAATCACATCGGCGGTCACTGGGTTGAGACCCAAATCTGCTTCGCGAATCGCCTTGTCAATTGCTTGTACCATGGTACGGTCAAACGGCTGAACCATGAGCGTACGTGAGTCTTCAACGTTGACACTCGCTACTTGATTCAAAGGTGTAGGCGACCCGTAGTAGCTAACCATCACGCCTGACAACATACCTGGATGTGCGCGCCCTGTACGGACTTTGCTAAAAGTGCTCTCAAGCGCTTCCAGTGTTTTTTGCATACGCGCTTCGCCGTCTTGCTTAATCTCTTTGATCATTAGATATCCTTATTTATCGCTATCGATAAATCATTCATTTGTTAGTAAATATACGGGTGTTCACTATTAATTATTAGCGACTGGTAGTTATTAACGACCAATCTAAGTTTAATAACTGGTATTCTCGTATTAATATTTAGAGCGTTCAGAGCGTTTAGAGTATTCAGGCAAATCAGTGATAAACGCGTGTGCCTTCATTTTCGCCCATGATGACGTTTAATAACGCATTAGGCTTGGTCATATCAAACACTTGTAGCGGCACGTTGTGCTCACGGCATAATGCAATGGCAGTTAAATCCATTACGCCAAGTTTTTGCTCTAATACTTCATCAAAAGTTAAACCATCATATTTAACTGCATCGTCATGTAAGCTTGGGTCTTTGTCATAAACGCCATCTACTTTGGTGGCTTTTAGAATTAAGCCCGCTTCAATTTCAATACCACGTAAGCAAGCAGCAGTATCAGTGGTAAAGAAAGGGTTGCCCGTACCAGCAACAAAGATACATACTTCGCCATTTTTGAGATAGCGAATGGCATTGCGACTGCTATAGCTTTCGGTCACTTCACCAATTGGCAAGGCTGACATCAGGCGAGTTTTAATATTGCGGCGCTCAAGCGCATCACGCATCGCCAGACCATTCATAACGGTTGCTAACATACCCATTTGATCACCAGTCACACGGCCGACTAAGCCTTCTTGTTGCAACTGCGCGCCGCGATATAAGTTACCGCCGCCGACCACGATACCGACTTGAACACCAAGACCACGCAAATGGGCGATAGACAAGCTCATCTTATCGAGCACTTCGCTATCAATTCCCATCTCTTTGCCACCAGCTAAGGCTTCACCAGAGAGTTTCAGCAAGATACGAGAGTAACGCGGGTTTTTGTCAGACATGAGGTCACCTTGTTAGCATTAAATTATAATTAAAATGAGCGGTAAAACACAAATAGAGTTTGCCTTCGAATTTACTCGAAGTGTCATCACCGAGGTACTATATAGGAAGCACCGTAACTGATGACAAACGTGTAAAAAGGCTAAATTGCGCTAATTGTAGCAAAAACTGCCCGCGATTGGGCAATTTTCACTCGTATATTGTAGTGACTAATCAGCTACAGTGACTGCTTAGCCTTTGTAACTGGCAAACAAATCATACTCGCTAGCGTCGTCAATCGTAACCGTTAGGAATTGTCCGACTTTAACTTGAGCAGTAATGTCATCGACATAGACATGACCGTCAATCTCTGGTGCGTCAGCATAGCTACGACAAATAGCAATGCCCTCTTCACTATCAATTTCGTCGACCAATACCATCAAGGTTTTACCGACTTTCTCTTGTAGCTTTTGCGCTGAGATGTCTTGTTGCAGCGTCATCAAACGCTCATAGCGTTCTTGCTTAATCTCTTCTGGCACATGATTTGGCAGGTCATTAGCCACTGCGCCTTCGACTTCTGAATAGGTAAACGCGCCAACACGATCAAGGCGAGCTTCTACTAACCAATCAAGCAAGCATTGAAAATCTTCTTCTGTCTCGCCAGGGAAGCCAACAACGAAGGTTGAGCGAATGACGATATCAGGGCAAATCTCACGCCATGCATGGATACGCGCCAAGGTGTTTTCGCTATGCGCTGGGCGTTTCATCGCTTTTAGGATGCGATGGCTGGCATGTTGGAACGGAATATCGAGATAAGGCAGTAGCTTTTTCTCGCCCATTAACTCAACCACTTTATCGACATGCGGATATGGATAGACATAATGCAAGCGCACCCAAATGCCCAAGTCATTTAAGGCTTGGCACAAGTCATAAAACTTCGACTTCAGCGGCATACCATTCCAAAAACTGGTCTTATATTTCAAATCCAGTCCATAAGCAGAGGTATCTTGCGAAATAATAAGCAATTCTTTCACGCCAGCATTTTTCAGCGCCAGCGCTTCATTCATCACGCTATCAATCGGACGTGAAACCAAGTCTCCACGTAAGCTTGGAATGATGCAGAAAGTACAACGATGGTTGCAACCTTCTGATATTTTTAGATAAGCATAATGGCTTGGGGTCAATTTGATACCCGCCTCATTAATCAAATCTATCTTTGGATCATAACCAGCGTCCTGACTGCGGTCAGGCTTGGGCACATGCAGCGAAACAGCTCTAATGACCTCATCATAAGCATGAGCGCCAGTTACTGCCAATACAGCAGGATGCATTTCACGGATTTTATCTGCTTCTTTACCCAAGCAACCTGTGACGATGACTTTACCGTTTTTGCTAATCGCTTCGCCGATGGCATCAAGCGACTCTTGTACTGCTGACTCAATAAAACCGCAAGTATTCACGACAACTAGATCTGCACCTTCGTAATCACTCGCCACTTGATAACCATCACGGCTAAGCTCAGTGATAATGCGCTCACTATCGACCAAGGCTTTTGGACAACCAAGCGACACAAATCCAATCTTTGGCGCTGCACTAACTGGCATCGTAGCAGTCGCATTGGCAGTCGTTACATCACTACTTTGCTCAATGCTACGGTTTTGATTGTGATTGGCTCTATGATGGTAAGGTTGGTTAGTATTTGCTTGACTAACATCTGCCTGATTGTCTTGTGCTATATTTGGTTTGGCAGGATTAAAAACGGTGACAGTGTCTTTTAACATAGAATCTGTTGGCGTAGAAGTTGACGGTGAGGTAGTAACAGTCGTATTAACCGACTCGGTAGAAGTGTTGGGCATGGCTGACCTTGCTAGAGATAAATTGGCTGTGCGCATTGTACGTTTTTTTTGCAAAAATCGCCAGTTTTGCCGCTCTATAGTGTTGATTTATGGTTAAATATTATATCGCGTCTTCTTTTATTCTAGGCAATAGCCATGACAACCCATTTGACAACCGTAAAACCGACACCTGACTTAGCATTCATGTCACAGCATTTGTTCACCGCTATTTTATGGATCAATGATGATTTATCGATCACTTGGCTAAATGCCCAAGCCGAACAACTACTTGCTATTAGTAGTGGACGCTTACTGGGTCAGTCTATATTGACACTGCTTGCATCCAAAGCATTGAAATCAGCCGATAGCAATCATGACAGTGATAACCATATAACTGTCGATAAAAGTAGTGGTGAAGATATCCATGAACAAACTTGCTCTTTAAAAGAACGATTTCAGCAAGCAAAGCAGTATCAACAACCCTTTATCGATCATGATCACCTTATCAGCACACCGCTAAATGGTAATTTATCATTCTCAGTTGATTATAGCGTGACCCCTGTCATTTATGAGCAGCAACCTTATTTTATTATTGAGATGTGGGGCAAGGATCGCCAAAGTCGCATATCAGAGGAACAACGCCAGCAGCAACAATATAATGTTGCCCGTCATATGCTGCGCTCGGTCGCTCATGAAATCAAAAATCCGCTTGCCGGTATTCGCGGGGCGGCGCAATTATTACAGCGGCAATTCATCAAATTCAGTGACGCCTCGCCTATTAATAGTGCTCCTCCTGCTATTCTTGGCACAAACCCTATGGTAAACCCGAATAGCCATCTGCAAAAAACGGCTGAAAAACTGCGTAATTATACTGATATCATCATCTCAGAGACGGATCGTCTAACCCATCTTATTGGCAAGTTTCTTGGCTCCAATCAATTACCAAATTGGCAAACGCTAAATATCCATGAGCCACTGGAGCATGTTTTATCTTTGGTCGTCAATCAATATCCGCAAGTGACGCTACAGCGCGATTATGATTTGTCATTGCCTGAGTTATGCGCTGATAAAGATCAGCTAATACAGGTGTTTTTAAATCTGATTAATAATGCCTGTGAATCGATGACTGAGTTTGAGCAAACGCTGCAGCAAAGAGAGTTGTCCGAGCCTAAGGCGCAACAACCTGTCACCTCACAAACGAGCAATAACGACAGCGCCAGTTATAAGCCAACGCTACACATTCAAACCCGCATTGCCTTTCAACATACCATTGCTGGGCAACAGCATAAGCAAGTGCTACAAATCAATATTGCCGATAACGGTTCAGGCATTGATCCGGCATTGATCGGACAGATATTTTTCCCAATGGTGACCAGCCGTGCCGCAGGGACGGGGCTAGGATTGTCTATCGTGCAAGATATCATCAGTCATCACCATGGTATGATTGACGTGAGCTCCCAACAATCAAAAAACCTTAACGACAGCCTTAAAAATGACCATAACCATCAACACACCAGTTTTACGCTGTACTTGCCTTTCAATCAGCCAGCGCACCATGCTTAAAACAGCCAGCACCCAAGGCTTAGAAACCATGACCTAACTTATGAAACAATCACCCTGAATTACTTGCTTATTAGGCCTGATAAATGACTGCATATAATGACAACGCCACATCTAACAGCGACAATCAAGGCTCTGCCCAAACATCAGACAATCAAGAGTCTAGTAACCGAGAGTCTGATAAACGAGAACCTGATAACCAAGCTACGAAAGTAACGGTCAATAATGCACCTGATGCTAATCCTGCAACGTTATGGCTGATCGATGACGATGCAGCCCTGCGTTTGGTATTGGCAGATACTTTTGAAGATGCCGGATTGACGGTTATCCGCTTTACTCAAGCACAAGCGGCATGGACACGCCTCAACGATATTTTGCAACAGCAGGAATCAGCCGCTCAGTTGCCTGACGTGATATTGACCGATATTCGTATGCCTATGATGGATGGTTTGTCTTTTAGTGATTGGGTACATGAGCATTTCCCTAAGCTGCCTATTGTCATTATGACGGCGCATTCTGACCTCACCTCTGCTATTAATAGCTATCAAACAGGTGCTTTTGAATATCTGCCAAAACCTTTTGATTTAGATGATGCAGTCGTCACGATTTATAAAGCCATTAATTATCAGCCCAATATGCTGGCAGCGGCGGCAGCAAAATCTACAGCTGAACCTGCTCCGAAGACAATTACCAAAAATTCATCAAACACTTTATCCAATATACAGGTAAAACCCGATACCGATACCAGACCCAAGCTTGCTAGCAAGGCTACTCTGGTCAGCAAAACCAATAAAACATCTAGCCCTAAAATTAAAGTTAAACCTGCCATCAGCGCTAATGACAATCCAAGCGGTATCATTGGACAATCTCAAGCGATGCAGACGGTGTTTCGTGCCATTGGCAGACTGGCACACTCACCCATTACTGTCTTGATTACTGGTGAATCAGGCACGGGTAAAGAATTGGTCGCCAGTGCGTTGCACCAGCATTCACCCTGTCACCATCAACCTTTTATTGCCCTCAACATGGCCGCCATACCACATGATTTGATTGAATCTGAATTATTTGGTCACGAAAAAGGGGCGTTTACTGGTGCGACGACGACGCGACAAGGGCGTTTTGAGCAAGCGGATGGTGGGACATTGTTTCTAGATGAAATTGGCGATATGCCTTATAGTACCCAAACTCGGCTGCTACGAGTACTGGCCAATGGTGAGTTTTTTCGCGTCGGTGGACAGCAGCCGGTCAAAGTGAATGTACGCATCATTGCCGCTACTCATCAAAACTTAGAAGAACTGGTCAAACAAGGCAAATTCCGTGAAGATCTGTTTTATCGCCTCAATGTAATTCGCTTGCCATTGCCGCCATTACGGACACGACCTGAAGACATTCCAGCATTAGCCAATTACTTCATGCAGCGCGCTGCTGAACAGATGAACAGTGCAGAGAAACAGCTACACCCGACAGCACTACATATCATGCAGGCTTTTAAATGGCGTGGCAATGTTCGCCAACTTGAGAATGTTTGCCTTTGGTTGACCGTGATGGCCACAGGCGACACCGTGATGGTGAATGATTTACCACCAGAGCTACTTGAAAATATCTCGTCTAATTTAGAAGAATATCAAGAGCAAAGTCAGCCTTCACAAGCTATGACTCACAATGACCAAATACGCCCTCATTCCCACAGTTCAAGTTGGCAACAAGCATTGGCTGCTTGGGCTGAGCAATCGCTACAAACAGGAGAAACCGATATCTTGCAGACGGCAACCCCTGAGTTTGAGCGTGTTCTACTGACAGCTGCGCTCAACCATAGTGGTGGCAAAAAGATCGCTGCTGCCAATCTACTCGGTTGGGGGCGCAATACCCTGACACGCAAATTACAGCAATTAGATATTTCTTCAGCAGAAGGACAAAACAATCGTTATTAAAGGCGCAAATTTATAAATATGAATACCATTAATATCAATAACTTATAAAAATAAGTGAAAATAAATGATAAATATTTAAAAATAATTGCAAATAGGGGTTGCCAAACGTTTCAAACTCTATATAATAGCCAACCACTGAGACGCACTACCGAATCAGTTAACTGTCTATATTATGTTTGAGTTTAAACGCTAATAATGATAGAGTAACGAAAAATGGGGCTGTGGCGGAATTGGTAGACGCACCAGATTTAGGTTCTGGCGCCGCAAGGTGTGAGAGTTCGAGTCTCTCCAGCCCCACCATTTTCGGATAGTACATCTTAGACCAAATATCAAAGCCTGCTTTTTAGCAGGTTTTTTTGTGTCTGTATTTTGTCGGAAAACAAACACTCACTTCAAAACTAATTCAGTTCTCCTTCGCTTTTCTTTAATACCAGATTAGTATTTTGGAATAAAAACCCACACCCATCTAATAATTACAATAAAACAATATTTATAATTAATTAGTAATACTAACGACTAATTGTTTACATTAGTTAACTTTTTGTTTACATTACCCTTGACAGGCTTAGGTATGAGATATTCTATAAACATCATACTTAAATAAGAGAGTTAAGTTTATTGATAGTCCAAAAGGAAAGATAATGAAAACTATAGTTGCCTTGTTGGCTGCCCTATCATTGATTGGTTGTGTTTCAGCATCTGAGCATGCTGCCCAAGTCCAAAACAATGGAAACATCTCTGTAGGGGTTGTTCAAAAACAGATTAAAGTTGGAATGAGTGGCGCAGATGTGTTGCAGGCGCTTGGCTCACCAAATATGGTTTCTACTGACGACAAAAGAAGAGAAGTTTGGGTTTACGATAAGGTAGCAACAGATACCGTGCAGTCATCAAGTACAGGCTGGGTATTTGCTGTTTTAGCTGGTGGCCAGATTAGCTCAGGAGCATCGTCTAGATCACAAAGAACGCTGACTATCATAATAAAATTTGATGAGCAAAACTTGGTAAGAGACTTTGCATACCATTCCTCAAAATTCTAAAGGCCAGCTAAATGAAAAAACTGAAATATATATTTGTTGCTTGTGCCCTAGGAATAACAGGCTGTGCAACCACTCCACCAGAAAACTTATTTCAAGTAGCAGAGACTTCATTACAAGATCGACAAATGCAATCGAGATTTTTTGAAACAAGCAACGAGGTAGAGCTTCTTTCGGCTGGGGTAGCTGTGTTACAAGACATGGGATATTCAATAGATGAAACAGAGACAAAATCAGGTGTTGTGACCGCATCTAAAACTGTAGATGCTACTAACAATGCGCAGATAGCGGGTGCTGTATTACTAGCGGTACTTGGTGGCGGAAACATGTCGATTGATAGCCAGCAACAGATAAAAGTTAGTTTCGTAACATTACCGTCTAAAAACAATAAAAATGGTTATTTAGCTAGAGCTACTTTTCAACGCATTGTGACGAATACACAAGGACAGGTAACCAAAGCCGAAACAATGAAAACAGAAGAGCTATATGCTGAGTTCTTTAACAAACTATCTAAATCAGTATTCTTAGAGGCTCAAAAAATATGAATACATTAAAAATAGCTTTATTCGCAGCTTGTCTAACTTTGATTACTGGTTGCGCTACAACTCATGATGCCAGAATTTTAGGCGCTGACAATCAAGTAGAATTACGTAGTATGCAAACTAGATCTTTTGATACTAGTGATAAAACTGTAGTTGTTAGAAATGTCATATCAACGTTACAGGATTTGAGCTTTGTAATTGATAAGGCTGATACCGACCTTGGTACTGTTTCAGCGACGAGATTGTATAATGGCAACAAGGTTAGAATGACTGTAACCGCGAGACCGTCTTCTTCTAGCAATTCTGTAATCGTTAGAGCTAACGCTCAGTACAACCTAAAGCCAATTGAGAATCCTAAAATATATCAAGATTTCTTCTCATCTTTATCGAAGTCGCTTTTCTTATCAGATAATGCTGTAGAGTAAAACATAATATCCTAACCATTAAAAATAAAAAAACTCACTAAATAGTGGGTTTTTTATTTAACTCCTTCCACATAAAACTGTACTCTTAGTAAATTCGTAATTGCTCTAAACTCTTCAACACCTCTTCCATACTCTTATACCGCCTCTCTACTCGTTTCGCTAATGCCTTATTAATAATTCCTTGATAGCTCTGATACTCTAGCGGCAAGGTTGGAATAGGCTGTTGGCAATGCTGAACCGCCCATGCTTTTAATTTGTCATTACTGTTAGCACTTATCTGAAACGGTCGCTTGCCTGTTAGTATTTCAACCATCATGATGCCAGACGCATAGATATCACTTTGCACTGTTGCACTCTGACTTTGCCAGCGTTCAGGGGCAAGATACGCAGGTGTACCAGCAGGACTTGCCAAAATTTGGGCGTTAAGAAATTCTGCTAAGGCAAAATCGGTTAACAATAAATCAGCCTTGATACAGCTATTATCCGCATGATTTGGCAAAAAATCATCTAGCAAAATATTACTGGGCTTAATATCATTATGTAACCAGCCAGCGCTATGTAGAGTAGCGATAAGGTGCGCAGATTGCGCAATAAAATGATGCTTTCGTTGAGAATTTAATAACGAATGATTTCGAACATTAAGCTGAGTTGCTAAGCTACCACTGAGATAATATGGCATGGTAAGTATCGTCAGCTGCAAAAACTGATCTAATACCTGTACCCTTAGAGTTTCATAAGCGAGCATTGGCGGAGCAATAGCAAAAAGACTTTCTTGAAATCTATTTTGATTGGCTGATAAATTATTGATAGATTTTAGAACACCGATTTCATGGGTTAAGCCAGCCAAATTTTGATTGGTAGCAGCCGTTAACTGCCATTTAATCATCACTCGACCAAATTGTGGATGCTGGGCACGCGTCAAGCCTTGGTAGTCATTCTCGTTATTATTATTGTTACTTTGCTGGCTGATACGCTGATGCGAAATCTCGCTATAATTCAAGCTTAAGAATAACGCAGTCAATGTTGGCAATATTTGCTGCGCTTGCATTTGTAATGCTTGTTTTGCACACGCTTTTGCATTAGAGGAATTACTGGCACTATTTTTCATGGTAAAGTGAAGCCTTTATACGTCTAGTATGCCGAACGTTATTTTAATTTTTATGAGCGACTGAGTATTATGCCCCAATCCACTAAGCCTGTTACGAATTACGCCCTACCCGACCATTTGTTGGATTTACTCGGACAGTATCTACAAGAGCAAGTCACGCCCACTATCGAGATTGACCCTGCACAGCTCGCCTATCGCTGGGTCGGTGGTCATAATGGACATTTGGAGCCATTGGCAGTGAACTTATTTTTAAGTTTAGATGATTTGCATGGTATCGATACGCAAAAGGCAAAACTGGTACAAAACACACGGCAATTTCTAAAGGGCTATCCTGCCAATCATGTCTTAATGACAGGGACACGTGGTGCTGGCAAATCATCGCTGATTCGGGCATTGCTACAAGCCTATCATAGTGAGGGACTGCGCATTATTGAAATTGCCCGTGATGACCTGCGCGTGCTTGATAAGATACGCGCCGCCATTAATGCACTGCCGACCGAGTGTGGTTGTCACTATGTGGTGTACTGTGATGACTTGGCGTTTAACGGTCAAGATGAAAGTTATCGGACATTAAAAAGCGTATTGGACGGCTCGCTAGACTCAGAGCAAGACAAGTTATTGGTTTATGCGACCAGTAATCGCCGTCATCTATTGCCTCAGCTAATGAAAGACAATGTCAATATTTATAATGGTCAAACCGATGAGGTCAATCCTTATGAAACCATTGATGAGACGGTATCGCTGTCTGATCGCTTTGGGCTTTGGTTGTCCTTTCATCCAATGGATCAAAATACTTATTTGCACATCGTGCGCCATTATTTATCACTTTCGCCAAACCGCCATCTAGATAATGCTAATGACGTTAAAGAAAGTAATAATGAAGAAAAAAATAAGACGTTACCTGATAACATCAGAGCAGCAGCGCTACGTTGGGCATCAGAGCGCGGTGGACGTTCAGGACGAGTGGCGTATCAGTTTAGCCGCTACTGGATAGGACAGACACGATTAGCAGCTGAAGACAGTCCATCGTAAAGCTTCATTAAAAGTTATTTTTATGATGACGCTCAGTGCTTAACGACCGCGTGCAGAGCCTAGATACTGCACGTGGTTATTATCAGGTTTATCTACCAATTCAGCTGCACCATTGACTATATATTGGTCAAAATCTGCGGCTAACCATAGATTACCTTTGTAAACGCTCTCAGCATCCAAGCGAATGTATGCCATATTTGGTGTCTTGCTATTAGGATTATCAAAGCTTTGATAACGAGCGCTGAAGTGAGTCAAAATTAGATTATTTACGCCACTGTTTTCTACAAAACCCGCCACCGATTGCGCACTACTATGCATTGGATCAAACTCTGGATTTTTGCCTTGAATCTTAGTCAACACCTCATGCGTATACGTCGCTTCATGCACCAATAAATCCGTATCAACCAACGCCGCAGTGAGAGACGCTGGCGTATCGTTATCACCAGCCACCACTACTCGCGTTCGTGATAGTTCATCATTGACATAATCTACTGCACATAACTGCTGACCCTCTTCAGTAATGACATCGTGACCTTGCTGCAATTTACCCCACAATACGCTAGTGGGAATACCTTGCGCCAGTGGTTTATCCGTATCAAGCGTGCGATGATGGATGGTCTGCGTGATACCAAATGCATGAGAAGCAACCCGATGTGATAGCAGCGTGATATCAATATCAAGCTGCTGCTGGTTACTTAATCGGATATTCACCTTGTTTATATCACCTTGCTCAGATAACACCTCTTCAATCGCTACAAAATTGAGAGCAAAGGGTAAATATAATTCCGTGGTTAAGGTAATGGCTTCAAGCAATGTTGCGATGGCTTTTGGGGCAATGAGGGTCAACGCCTCGCGGCGTCCTGACATGGCGGCACTCGCCAACAACCCTGGTAACCCGTAGCAATGATCGCCATGCACATGGGTGATACAGATAGCGGCTAGTTGATGTAAAGACAGTTTGGTATGTAACAGTTGCTGCTGCGTGCCTTCACCGCAATCTATCAGTAGCCATGGACGCGATTTTTTATTTTGATTGGCATTCTGTGATTGATTGCCTTGCTGTGCGCCAGATAAATAAGGATTAAGACATTCAATCGCCAGTGCGGTCACATTGCGCTGTTTGGTTGGCACACCAGCAGAGGTACCCAAAAAAGTCAGCTTCAACATAGATTGCCCCTCTTACACATGATACTTATCTGCTATGACAATTGGCACATCATGGTTTTTTGCGCTTCAACCATCTGCCCACCATGGGCGGTACATTCACTGACCATATTGGACTCATAAGATTTCCAGCCGCCATAAAAGCTGGCCACACACAATATAACCACGAGCAATTTTTGTGACCATGCTTTAATAGATACCTGCTGATGGTTCACGTTGTCAGCAGTAGTATCAAGCGCGGGCTTAGCAGCAATGTCAGTATCGACATCAGTATGCTTGTTATGCAATTTATTTAAGTCTGTCATTTCTTATCCTAAAAAAGGTTTTGTCTATGAATAAACAAAACCCTTCGTTTTAATATTAAATCAGTCATTTATGAACGATTAAATGCGCCGCTTTTAGAACTGCAAACGACCACCCTTTTCTTCTGCACGCTTAAAGGCATCACGCTCTTCACAGCGTTTTAGCCAAATTAAGATATTGGCATATTTACTGCTATCTAATCCTGTACCAGCATTAGCACCTACAACCGCAAGATGCATTTGGATATCAGCGGCACTAAATTCAGCCCCTGCAAACCAATGATTGTCTTGCAAATGCTGCTCCATCATCGCCAATATAGCATCCAGACTTTTGCTTATCATATTTTTTTCGACTTGATTTCGAATGCTTTTACTCACAGGCTTGATGAGCATGGGCGACTGCCCAACCACTTTGGTAAATACCAAACGCATGACCAATGGCGGCATCACTGATGCTTCAGCGAAATGCAACCAAAACGTGTAAGCCTCCCACGCCGCTTCATTATCATCCGCAGGCTTGAACTGTTTCTCAATATCATAATGCTTCAACAAGTATTCGATTATAAACCCTGATTCGATGAGCACACGGTCATTTACTTCTAACATGGGTGCATGACCGAGCGGATGTATTTTTTTTAAACTGTCAGGCGCACGGTATGCTTTATTGCGCTCATAGCAAGTCAGTTGATAATCGACGCCAAGCTCCTCTAACAGCCAAATAATACGAAATGAGCGCGAATTTGCTAAATGATGAAGGTGTAACATAAACCATCCTAGTTATAATGTGAATAAGTTATCGTATGAATAAGTCATAATATGTATAGTTGGTGCACACGCATTCCATTAATAAACGTTGTTAAGCGTGGCAGCACTGCTATCGATAATAGCGTAATTAATGCCTCTTTAACACAGAAACTGTGTAGAGTAATGACGAAAAACATTGCCCGCTAAGTCAAGTCTATATCGACTTGCTGGCAGGCGCTACTTTGAATGCAGCTCTTCAATTTTGCGTGTCATCTTATGGATTTTTTGCTGATACTTTCTAATTTTTCGGAAACGATGCGCGGTTAACACACCTTTAATACGACGGTTTTTCAGACGGCGACGTGGCGGGAAGCTACCCACTTGTGGCTCATTATAACCATGCAAACGGTCATCACGCTTACGTGCCAAGTAACCAAGCGCACTATCCACAATCATCATCAACAGCGCGACAAAAATCATGCCGTACATAAATAAAGAGCCGCCCTCATCGATACTTTGATGCAAAATCGTGATGGAAAATATGAATAAAAATATCGGCTCAAGGTAGCATAAGGTGCCAAATAATGAGACGGGCAGCTTTTGACTGGCAACCATGGTCAATGACATCGCAGCCGTACTGATAATGCCTAATAGTGGCAACAGATACCAAAACTTATCGGTAGATATCGCCAGCGCAAATCCGCCATTGAGATATAAAGCAATCAACACCACCGGCGTCAATAAAACAAGGTCAGAGATAAGCCCTGTAATCGGCGGCACTGCCAATTTACGACGCAGTAGATAATAAGGCGGATAACCCAAGCAAACAAATAAAGTCGCCCAAGAAATACTGCCGTACTGAAAGACGTCATAAGCAATACCTGCGCCTGCACAAATGGTGGCAATCCATTGTAACAAGCTCATGTCTTCGTTATAAAAAAACCGACCAACCATAATCATAATCATTGGATATAGAAAGTAACCCAATGTCACCTCAAGCCCCAAATCATTGACAGGTGCCCACATAAATATCCAGATTTGCGCGCCCAATATTGGTGTGGGTATGATAAATAAAAACCATTCTTTGGGCGTCTTTAGGGTTTTTAGATAATCAAAAATATGCTGCCACTGCTTAAGCACACTAATCAGCAGCACCAGACTCAATAGCATCATCAGTACGCGCCAAGAAGCGACTTGCGTCCCTGACAACGGCTGCATCAATAGACCAAATAAGAATAGCAATGAATATAAAAAATTTGCTGCCACTGCAGCGATGGTACCTTGCGACGTTTGATTCGTGGTGAGCATAACGACAACCTTGAAAAATGAGCGCACGTCCTTGGCAATTTTAGAAAAAAACAAAAGCCTCCGACGCGGACGTCGAAGGCTTTTTGATCTATAAACTCTGTTATCTACAACATAATCATATAAGATTGAGATAAATACTTGGAATATATCGTGTTTATCTTATGGTCAGTATTATGTCAAAGTCAGAATAGATAAGCAATACACCTGCTTCACTAAAACGTTCACCTACCCATTCAGCATCTTACTTTGCACTCAACTGCTCGATTTTTTGCTGTATTCTATCCATCTTTTTTTGATAGCGCCGAATCTTACGAAAACGATGCGCGGTTAAAACCCCATCAATACGCTGATCTATGAAACGACGACGCGGCGGAAACCCACCCACTTGTGGCTCTCGATAGCCATGCAAATGATTGTCACGGCGGCGCTTAAGATAACCTTTTATACTATCAGCAATCATCACCAGTAACGCCAAACTTACCATACCATACATGAACAAAGAGCCGCCCTCATCGAGGCTTTGACTTAGAATAGTGATGGATAAAACAAACAGCAGCATAGGCTCGACATAGCTTAACGCCCCAAATAATGACACGGGTAATTTGCTACTGGCAATCATGGTTAAGGACATCGCCAGCGCACTAAAAGCTCCTAGCAGTGGTAATAAATACCAGAACTTGATGTCCTGTGCTGCCGTACTAAAGCCGCCGCTAAAATACAACATAATGAGCACCACTGGCGTTAACAGAGCCAAATCAGACAACAGCCCTGTAATAGGCGGCACAGCCAGTTTACGACGCAGCAGATAATAGGGTGGATAGCCCAAGCACACAAACAACGTTACCCAAGATACTGAGCCATATTGAAAGATATCATAGCCAATACCTAAGGTTGCACATAGCGCGGCCACCCACTGCAACGCACTCATATGCTCGTGATAAAAGAAACGACCCAGCACTATCATCACCAGCGGTAACAAAAAATAGCCCAAGGTGACATCCAGACCAAAGCCATTGACTGGTGCCCACATAAATAGCCAAATTTGACCACCCAAAATCGGTGTGGGCAAAATAAATATCAGCCACTCTTTCGGAGTTTCTAAGGTTTTCAAATAATCAAAAACATGTTGCCATTGCTTGGTAAAACTGACCAACAATAGCAAACTTAGCAGCATCATGAGCACGCGCCATGAGGCTACCTGCGTACCTGTCAAAGGCAGCATAAATAGCCCAAACACGAACATCATCGAAAATAAAAAGCTCGATGATATCGAAGCAAGGGTTCCTTGAAAAGTTTGATTGGTCGAGAGCATAACAACAGCCTTAAAAAATAGAACTTTATGGGCATTATTTATAAAAAATTAGAGCAGCAGAAACTTAGGGCGTGTCATCAATTAGATTGTGAGGCTTAAAATGAGAAAAATTGTAGATAAACAAGGAAGCAATTGCCGTTAATATGAACATATTGACAAAATTGCTGACGATGTTTAGCAAAATTTAGCCATTTTAAGACCACTAAACGTACTAATGTGCTAATTGATGACACGCCCTAAAGGCAGACTCTAACAATAGATGACATACAGAAAAAAATAAAAGCCTCCGACGATAACGTCAGAGGCTTTTTATAGAACAATCATATAAGACTAGATCAAAAAGCTAACTACTGAGACATTTATTCGTCGTCTGCGTTTTCACCGTCTGTACTGTCAACATCTAATTCATTGTCAGTAGCAATATTCATAACGTCATTCGTTGCTGTGTTGCCAGTCGCTGCATCGATATCTATCTGCTCTTGACCTGCCACATCAAATGTACCATCTTCTCTCATGGCATCAACCAGCTCATCGTCACCTTCTTCATGCTCAACACGCGCCATAGCGACCAGCTTCTCGTCTTTTGATAGACGAATCAGCGTCACACCTTGCGTATTACGACCAGAGCTAGCGACATGCTCAACGGGCGTACGAACCAACGTACCTTTGTCAGAGATTAAAATAATATCGTCTGTAGAGTCAACCTTAGTGGCTCTTACTAGCGCACCATTACGCTCACTGGTTTTGATAGCAATTACACCGCCGCCGCCACGATTTTGGGTATTGAACTCATCGATAAAGGTACGTTTACCAAAGCCGTTTTCACAAGCAATAAGGATTTCGCGTACATCATCTTCGATCACAACCAATGATTTTATCGACTCATTAGCCGCCAAACGCATACCACGGACACCTTTAGCCGTACGACCCATCACACGAGCATCATTTTCATCAAAACGAATGGCTTTACCACTGGATGCAAACAACATCACTTCTTGGCTACCATTAGTGATACGAGCACTGACCAGCTTATCGCCCTCTTCTAGTCCAACCGCAATCAAGCCGTTCGAGCGAATATTGGCAAACTGCTTAAGCTCTACCCGCTTCACCGTACCATTGGCGGTTGCAAAGAACACAAAAGGTGGCTCTGCTTGCGTGCTAACGTCTAATGAATCATCATCCCCATCTATTAGATCATCTGTTAATGCGTCACCTTTTACCGATAGCTCTTCCACTATTTTTGGAATCGGTAGTATCGTAGTGACGGTTTCATCAGGATTTAAGCCAATTAAATTCACTAATGGACGACCGCGAGCACCTCGACTGGCAATCGGCACTTCAAAACCACGTAAGCTAAAGACACGACCGCTATCCGTGAAGCACAATACGGTAGCGTGCGTTGAAGTCACAACCAAATGATCAATCACATCATCTTCTTTCATTGCGGTTGCAGACTTACCTTTACCGCCACGTTTTTGCGCGACATAATCGTCAATCGGCTGAGTTTTTGCATAACCAGTACGCGAGACCGTCATGACAACCGTCTGTTCAGGAATCAAATCTTCACGGTTAAAGTCAGTACGTGAGTCAATAATATCTGTACGGCGCTCATCACCAAAGTTATCACGAATCTCAATCATCTCATTGGAGATAATGGTCATTAGCTTATCAAAATCACCAAGAATAGACTCTAAATGAGCGATTTCACGTAGCAAATCCTGATATTCTTCGGTCAATTTGTCTTGCTCAAGACCCGTTAGACGATGCAACTGCATATCTAAAATCGCGTTGACCTGCTCAAGTGATAAGCGATAACGTTCTTCGCCCTCAATCAAGCCAAATGGTGCTTTAGGATCTTCGCCTTCGATATAGTCAGGACGCACAGATTGACTACCAGCAGCAGTAAGCATCGCCACCACGCTACCTGAACCCCACGTATTATTTAATAAGCTTTCACGTGCCAAACCGCGGTTTGCAGAGGCTTTAATTGTTGCAATAATCTCGTCGATGTTTGCCAATGCAACGGTCAAACCTTCGAGCAAATGACCACGGACGCGCGCTTTGTTTAACTCATAAATCGTACGGCGTGTCACCACTTCTTGGCGATGACGTACAAAGGCGGCAATCAGCTGACGCAAAGTTAATAATTTTGGCTGACCATTATCGAGCGCCACCATATTGATGCTAAAGCTTGATTCGAGCGGCGTTTGCAAGAACAAGTTATTAACGATAACTTCAGCTGTCTCACCACGACGCAAATCAATGGCGATACGCATACCATCTTTGTCAGACTCGTCACGAATCTCGCTAATACCTTCAATCTTTTTATCACGTACGAGTTCTGCGATACGCTCAATCATTTTGGCTTTATTAGATTGATAAGGTACTTCGGTAAAGACAATACGCTCACGATCACGGTTGACACCCGTATCACTCATGGCTTCAATATGATAGCGACCACGTATGTGCAAACGACCTTTACCCGTGCGATAAGCATCTAAAATACCAGCGCGACCATAAATGATACCGCCTGTAGGAAAGTCAGGACCTGAGATGTGTGACATCAACTCTTCAGCTGATACTTGTGGGTTTTCGGCATAAGCCAAACAAGCATTAATCACTTCTGTCAGGTTGTGCGGCGCCATATTAGTCGCCATACCAACAGCAATACCAGTCGCACCATTGATTAGTAAGTTTGGAACACGCGCTGGCATGACGCTAGGCATACGCTCAGAACCGTCGTAGTTGTCTTCCCAATCAACGGTGTCTTTGTCTAAATCAGCAAGCATCTGATGCGTCAGCTTGGTCATACGTACTTCGGTATAACGCATCGCTGCCGGAGGATCATCATCGATCGAACCAAAGTTACCTTGACCGTCAACCATCGGATAACGCAAACTAAAATCCTGCGCCATCCGCACAATGGCATCATAGACCGCACTATCGCCATGTGGGTGATATTTACCAATGACATCGCCGACGACACGTGCAGACTTCTTATATGGCTTATTATAGTCGTTAGATAGCACGTGCATGGCGTACATCACACGGCGGTGTACAGGTTTGAACCCATCACGCACATCAGGCAGCGCACGCGAGACAATCACGCTCATCGCATAATCCAGATAGGATTGCTTTAGTTCCTCTACGATGCCAATAGGACTGACCGATTCGCTCATATACACTCCTTCACTCACATTGTTTTTCTAATGTTGACACGTTTGTTCAAGATACTCATGGGTTATACAAAAATATAGCTGCATCAATGCGCAGCTACTATCAGAATAGTGACCCTAAAAAAGCACTGTCAAAGGTGCAAAACAATAGGAAAATAGTGATACGGTTTTTGTTAAAAATAATGTTCAATTAAAGAAGCTATTTTAGCACAAATTTGCTGATTTAGGGGCGTCTGGCTGTTATTAAAATTAAGCAAAACAGCTGATTAGCGGTTTTTTTCACTCTAATAACAAGGGTAAAAACAACTTTAACGACATACTTGTTTTGATTGACTGATTTTGCCGTTTTTACAAACAAATTTACCATCTTTTGAGCAGTGAGATACGCCGCCCATTTTGCCCGAACAAGGTGTATTCTTAGCCTGTGCTTGACTGATCGGAGCTACCATAAAGACACAGGCAATTAGTGATAATATTATCGATTTCATATTTTTCTCTTATTGAGGATTAAATGATATTCATGAAAAAACTGCATCCAGTGGATACAGTTTTTTCGATAGTCAGGCTATTTTTTATGGTTAAAATGACCTCTATTAAGCAGGTTTAAATTCCTGATTAAAGAACTCACGTGTGGCTTGCGTACAAGCCGTACTGACCAGACCGCCGTGATAGTTGCCCAATACAGCAACGCTTGCAGGTATGCCTTGCTGTGCTCCTGCAGCTACTACGCGTTGAAGATTTTGAACAAAGTTACTTTGAACACTTGTTACCACAGAATTAATATTCCATTGGTTCATGGACGCCTGTCCAATAAGTTGAACATTAGGAGTATTAGGACGATCATTAGCTGTCGTCGCATCAACATCTAATACTGTCACGTTAACGGTAAGGGCTGGATTTTGTGCGACATTCCCTTGAATAATAGCAGCCGTTGAACTGGTATTTAGGTCATAAAAAACCGTTGGATCTTGATTGCCACCACATAGCAGAGTTGGCATTTTTGGTACATACCCACGTAGATCATTGGCTTTTAAGGCTTTTCGTAAGTTGTTTTGTGGATTGGCTGCTGGTAATGCTCCTGTCATCGCGATTAGGCTATCAGGGTTCTGTAATGCATCTGCGACATAAGCGGTACGGAAGTCTGTTTTGATCAGATAGTTATCATCCGCGAAGCCAATAGAGGCAAAGGGAACGGTAGGCGCTGGTAGAAGATCAAGCGTAGGATTGTTTTCAGGATCTTTTTCAAACAGCGCATTATCAGGCAGTTTATTAGCAGCGACCAATTCACCAAAGCTCAATAAGCTTGGTAATTGTGTGTTTGCATAGTTGGCAGTGAATATATCAGCAGTATTGTTATAGACATTGCCATACGCATTTTGGAGACCAGATGCTAGTAGCGGTGCAAAACGCGATGCGCCGATATTGACGTTACCCGAAAATATTGCATCACCAAACGCTGCCAGTGCATAAGGCCCTGATAAAGGTGCAATGGCAGTGACAGGCTCATCATTTTTCTCGAACATTCTTGCAGTTGCCATCGCCACATGCCCACCCTGAGAGTAACCACTGATAAATAACTTACCAGAGTCATCAAGGTTGGTATAGTCAGGATCATTAGCGCGCTGTTGTCTTGCAATGATGGTACGGGCACTGTCTAACGCATCAGCCATGTCAGTGGCTTGTTGCTCAGCCACAAGGTATGGATGGTAATCAAGATCAGACTCATCATAACCAGCATAGTTTGGTGCAACGACGATGTAGCCTTGAGCGGCAAAGTTGGCAGCGATTAATGTCGACTCACCAGCGGCTGGATTTTGAGGATTAGCGACTTGACTAAAATCGTAGCCTTTGTCCGTAGTTGTGCCATGGGCATACAGCAAGATAGGTCGATCGCCTTGACAGTCAGCACTGTCGCCACTTGGTAGCATCAAAGCTGCTGTCGCGTTGGTACGCTCACCCGCTGCCCCTACTGTCGGATAGCTGACTTTTTCGATTTTGATACCGCATTTGGCATCAGGTGTTGCCGTACCATCAAGACCGAACTGGGTATTTATTTGCGCAGTGTTAAATGAGCTGATTGATTTAACTGACGTCGCAGAGTCAGAGCCTATGACAGTATTAAAGTCATTGTCATTGTCATCGCCACAACCGACCAGCAGCAAGCTACTAGCAATAGCCACGGATAATAGGCAGCGCAGCATCACAGGCTTGCTCGTTGTAATGGATACTGATTGATGGGTACTGCTAGGTGATTTGTCATTTATAGCGGTAGTAGATTTAGATACGATCATGGTTGCTGTCCTTAGCGGTGGTAGATCAGACGTTTGCTGAGAGTCCTTGACAATAAAAAATTTCAGTATGGCAGACTCTTTTTATTGAATACATTGGAGTATCAAATATTTTCAATAAAACTTACTCAATAATTGTTTCTTAAACCTTACTACTTATACCGTAAAATATTGTGAAAAGCTACTGGAAAACAGGTATTTAATGGCATCTTTAACGCTATGGTAAAGCTAGTATTGGCATCAAGCCTAGCTTAGATTTTGTCTTTGTTGTACGATGTTCCAAAATACCACCCTAATACAGATAGCGCTTTATGCAAACCCATAGTGAAAGTACCAAAGAACATGACAACCAATCGGTTGATCTGACACAACCAATCGACGCATCAGGCGATATACGTGCCGATCGTAGCTTCGATGCGATTGCGGATCATTTTGAAAAAAAGGTCTACGGTGGCTTAAAAGGCGATATTCGATTGGCGGTGCTACGCCGTGATATCTTTGAATATAGCGCGCAAATGAGTAAAAGCCTTGGGCGACCTTTACGTATTTTGGATGTGGGTGCAGGGCTCGCACAGATTGCAATAGAGCTTGCAGCTCAAGGTCATACATTGGTCATCAATGATATCTCAGCTAATATGCTAGAAAAAGCGAAAGCGCGTGCCGCGCAGATAGACGAAGACCTGAATATCACATGGTACGTTTGCCCCTATCAGGAGCTGCCAGAAAAGTTAGACAAAGAAAAGCATGAAAAGTTTGATTTAATCATGTGTCATGCGCTGCTTGAATGGTTGGCAGAGCCCGCTGCAGTGATGGACTTTTTTGATCAGCAATTAACGGATAATGGTGCGCTATCTTTATGCTTTTATAACCCAGCAAGCTTTGATTATCGCAATCTGATTATGGGGAATTTCAACTTACTCGATAATACAGAATATAAGGCTGATAACAAAAAAAGCCTAACGCCTAATTACCCTGTAGCCAAAGAAGAAGTCGAATCTTGGTTGACTGCGCATCATTATCAGACCATACGCACCAGTGGTCTGCGCGTCTTTCATGATTATGCCCCGCTTAAGCGTGGTGGTCATAATGACCCAGAGGCCGTGATACGCATGGAGCTGCGCTACTCGCAATTAGAGCCGTATAAATGGTTGGGACGTTATTTGCACATATTGGCGACACGATAAGCTTAAGTGCAAGCACCTGTTTTTTGGAGGGAGTTTTAATCAATATAATCGCAGCAGTGTAAAATAGGTATAAAGTAGATACAAGGCAGCCAAGCGTCAATAGCATGCTGTGTGCATGTCGCGAGGTTAATACTCTAATCACTTATAAATGCTGCGACTATTCTGTCTCGTCAACTCTCTCTGATCTATCATACTCTGACCAAGTCGTCGCATTGATGTCTTTTTCATCAAATACCACGACATGCTCTAGGATAGGTAAAATACCAATCTGCGATCCAATCTCGTGATTATGGTGACTGGCGACTAAAGACAGTACCGTTTGCCCGTCGTCAAGTTGCAAGCGATATAAATAGTTGGCACCGCGAAATACGCGTCCAACGACTAAAGCGGTTTGTGTGCTCTCATCGTCATGAATGATATCATCAGGGCGCACCAACACCTTAATCGGTGTGCCGTTAGGATAATCATACTCGCAATAATGTGGGTACCCTGATTCATCATACACTTCCATACGCCGATAGATATCGCCTAATGCCGTCTCAACATGGCCTTCTTTGATGATGCCATCTATCATCGCGCCTTCGCCGACAAACTCGGCGACAAAAGGACTGATTGGCTCATGATATAGCTCGCTTGGGGTTGCCCACTGTACCAGCTTGCCTTTATGCATCACCCCCACTTTATCAGCCAGTGCAAAGGCTTCGTTTTGATCATGAGTGACCAGTATTGCCGTGGTATTGGTGCGTTTAAGAATATCACGAACATTCATTGCCAATGATTCACGTAGCACCACATCTAGATTAGAAAACGGCTCATCGAGTAGTAATAATTTTGGCTTAGGCGCTAATGCACGGGCTAATGCCACCCGCTGCTGTTGGCCACCTGACAGCTCATTTGGACGTTTTTCAGCATGCTCAGACAATTCAACCAGCTCTAGCATCTCAGCGACACGGGCTTTTTTGTCAGCAGCCGACCATTTATTCAGACCAAAAGCGATGTTTTTTGCCACGCTCAAATGCCCAAACAACGCATAGTCCTGAAACACCATACCCATACCGCGTTTGGCGGGTGCGACGGCAAATGAGTTGCGGTCAGTTTTATCAGTAAGACATTGATTGTTTAAGAGAACCGTGCCATCACGGCTTTGTTCCAACCCTGCAATCGCTCTTAGTGCCGTGGTCTTGCCACAGCCGCTATAACCTAAAAAGCAACCAATCTCGCCTTGCTTCAATTCCAAAGACAAACCATTGACGATAATCGTATCGTCATAACCGACGATTAAATCTTGCACACTAAAATAAGGACTAGTAGCCGTGTTTGTCTCAACATCTTGGCTAAAAGCACTGATTTTTTCTAAAGACTTACTAGGCTGGGCGGGCGGCGTCTTAACTTGAGCAACTGGTAATTTTTTTATATGCTCCAGCCTTGCCTTGGCCTTTATTGACTTGGCATTGATTGATTTAGAGTCTGCTGAGGCTTTCATTGAATCAGTGTACATAGACGGTACCAGTTAGCTATTAGTAAATAAAACCCATAGATAAAACAGTGAAAACAATCATAAAATGGAGCGCTATCGGATAATGCAGATTCACTCTAAAAACACCTTAACCTTGCTTATCGCTTTGACGCAATAATATCCAAACAGGCAGCAGACCAACCAGCACAATCAATAAACTTGGCAACGCAGCTCGTCCCCACATGCCTTCGCTGGTCATCTCAAACACCCGCACCGCCAGCGTATCCCAGCCTTGGCGACGCGTCATTAACGTAATCGGCATCTCTTTCATGACTTCAACAAACCCCATCAACAGTCCAGTCAATATTCCTGGACTAATAACGGGCAACATCACTTGACGCCAGCGCTGATAAGGACTGTCACTCAGTAATTTGGCGGCCGCTTCTTGATTGACCGTTAGTCGCTGTAGCTGTCGATCAACTGGCTGAAAACTCACCGTCATAAAACGCGTCGATAATGCCAATAGCATCACTATCACACTGCCTGATAATACTTGCTGCGTAGTAATCCCAAAGGCAATCATTTGGTTGTCTAGCCAAGCAATTGGAATAAATATGCCCACTGCCAATACTGTACCCGGCACCACATAACCCAAATTTGCCAAAGTAGTCATGAGCTTGGTCAATTTATCAGGATACTGCCGCTTAATCCACGCAATAATAATCGCCAAAAAGGCAATAAAAATAGTGGTCATGCTAGCAATCATGAGGCTGTTGGTCACAAAATCAATATAGCGCGCATCAAAATCTTGGCGAAAATTCAATGCCGTCCAGTAGATAAGCTGCAAAAATGGGATTAAAAAAGCGCCAGCAAACACCAAGGTACACAGTAATGTCATACCCAATTTTGCAGGCGTGGTGGCATCAAAACGTTGACTGCTGCCTTGAGTCACGTTATTGCCGCGCTTGGTTTGCCAATACTGCTCAAACAATACCACAATAAAGATTACACCGATGAGCAAAGCCGCCAATTGTGCCGCAGTGGTCAAACTAAAGAAACCAAACCATGCTTTATAAATAGCCGTGGTAAAGGTATCAACATTAAAGACTGATACGGCACCAAAGTCTGCCAAGGTTTCCATACTGGCAAGCAGTAGTCCGCCAATAATCCACGGCAAGGCTTGTGGTAATGCCAACCGAAAAAACACGCGGCTACGGCTTAAGCCCAGCATTTGTCCCGCTTCAATCGCTCGCCTGCCTTGCGATAAGAACGCTTGACGTGCCAGCAAATAGACATAGGGATAAAATGCTAGGGACAATACCAAACCTGCTCCCCAGACATTACGGATCGAAGGAATCGCTGCATCAAAGCCTAGGTCGCGCAAACCTGTCTGTAATGGTCCACTAAAATCAACAATACCAATGGTGACAAATGCTAATACATAAGCAGGTATCGCCAGTGGTAACATCAGCGCCCACGAAAAAAACCGCTGTCCAGGGAAGCGGTACATACTGGTTACCCAAGCAAGCGCGGTGCCAATAGTGCCAGACACGACCGTTACCATCAGCAATAAAATCGCGGTATTTTTAAGCACTTGCGGCAGCACATAATCTGCCATGTGCGTCCAGATATCGGCAATTGGCTGCGTCCAAGATAGCAACACAATCAAAATTGGCAAAAGCATAAACGACGAAATCAGTCCTAAGACTGATTTTGAGATAATACGTTTACGGACGGCGTGGTCTTGGCTGACAGTCTGCTTTCCATCAATATTATGATTATCCATATTGTTGACATTAGCACTATCATTGACTGTATCGTTTTGACGTACAGACGCGTCTGGCGTTTTGATCATATCATTATTACCGTGTCATACGCATAAAGACCTTATAACATTATACCAAACTCAAAAATACGGTTAAAAACACTGTCTGCTTTGAACATAAACACTATCATTTAGCCTATCAAGCTTGATACTCGTGCTTGATAGGCATTGTCATTTTTGAGAATGGTATGACTGTCAATACCTTATTTATAGCCTGCTTTGTCCATCAACTGAATGGCTTGGGTTTGTAGCTCACCAAACTTTTGCACATTGATATCGTCTTTTTTGAACTCACCCCATGATCTGAGCATTTCTGATTCATCAACCCCTAATTTTACTGGGAATTCTTTGTCTGAGCTGGCATAAAGACCTTGCGCCTCATCAGAAGACAACCACTCTATCAGTTTAAGCGTACCCTCTGGATTGTCTGAACCTGCGACCACACCAGCACCTGAAATATTTACGTGTGTACCAGTCGTGCCTTGGTTTGCCCAAAATATTTTCACAGGGAAGTTAGGTTTTTCATCGAGCAGACGACCGTAGTAGTAACTGTTGGCAATGCCCACTTCACACTGACCAGCAGCGATGGCTTCTAGCATACTGGTATCATCGCTGAACACGTCAGTCGCTAAGTTAGCGACCCAACCACGGACGATTTCTTCGGTTTTCTCTTCGCCCAAATGCTCCATCATACTGGCCACAAGCGACTGGTTATAGACCTTTTTAGAGGTACGTAAGCATAACTTGCCTTTCCACTTCGGATCGGCTAAATCTGCATAAGTAGATAATTGGTCGGCACTGACTTTGCTTGGGTCATAAAAGATCGTACGAGCACGCAATGATAGCCCTGTCCACTGACCTTTTGGATCACGATATTTGGCAGGGACATTTTCTTCTAACACAGTAGAGGATACTGGTTGTAACAAGCCTTGCTGAGCGGCTTGCCATAAGTTACCGGCATCAACCGTGAGCAGCATGTCGGCTGGCGTGTTCTGACCTTCAGCTTGCAAACGCGCCATGAGCGGACCTGTACTATCTGTGACCAGCTCAATCTTCACACCTGTCTGTTCGGTATAACGGTCTAGCAATGGCTTAATCAGCTGCTCATTTCGCGAAGAATAAATAGTAATCGTTTGACCACCTTCACTCGTAGCACTATCAGTAGCAGCTGGTTGCTCAGTAGCCGCCGCTGATGTCTCCGCCTCCACGCTATCTTCTGTTGTAGATGAATTGCTACAACCAGCCAGTCCCAACATCATGCCAAATACGGCAGCAGGCAAGATAAGCTTAGTAGAAGTTAGGTTAGCGCTAATGGCATTCAATGACATGGTTTTCCCCATAATGATGCTACGAAAAGGTGAGATAAATAGACGAGATGACAATAAGATAAGACGGCGCTAAAGACCTCTAACAATAAGGTTCAATCACACGATAATCTCTGAAACAACATACTAATAGAAATGAGATTAATTATCAATACATTTGTTTAACTCAGAAATGCACCGATAATTTGGCTCAACTGTCTCTTTTTAAGGACAAATTTATAGACCTTCACGGAGCAATATATAGATTTTCTAAGTGATGGCATGTCTTAATTATCTTTCAATGATCTGCTGATTCACGACAGCAACCATTGACCCAAAATCACATTGACGGCGGCTTCTGTACGCAGGATACGCGAGCCTATAGTGACTGCCGCGCAACCTTGAGTGGCAAGCAGTGCTATTTCATAATCAATCCAGCCGCCCTCGCTACCGATACAAACCAGACTTGGTAATCCTAACGATGGCGGCTGTTGTAGATACTGTATAAAGGATAGCTCACTATACGGGTGCGCCACGATGGCTCGATTGGTTACCAAACCTGCCAGCTCATCTTCCACGAATGGCTTAAAGCGTTTTTGTAAAGTGATACGAGGCGCTATGGTATCAACCCCTTGTTGCAGCCCTTCTAATACAAACTCATCAAGGCGCTCAAGCATCGGACTTTGCCAATAGCTTTTTTGCGTGCGATAGCTATTGATTAAGATGATATCGCGCACCCCAAGCGCGGTCATATCCATCATTAAGCGGCGTAGCACTTTAGGACGCGGTAGTGCCAATACAACGGTCAAATCTAGCTTTGGTGGCGGCGCAGTGGTGAACTGAATATCACGCAACTCAATCGCATCAGAGCGGATGCTCTCAATCACAGCAGTGCCCAAATGACCGCCCATTTGACCGATTTTCAGCGTATCACCAACTTTTGCTGTTAGCACTCTATTGACGTGATTTATTTGTGATAATTCATCAATATATGCCGCATCCGAAGAGAAGTGTTCAATGGGTAATAATAGACAATTCATAGCAGCTCTTGGCTTGGTTGTTGAATAGCATGCTGCTCGACAACCTCTTTAATCATGGTAAATTGGCGGGTCAGTACGGCTTGCTGTTGTCTCGTCATTTGCGCGCCAGCTTGCCCTGCTTGTGCCGCTACCTCAAGATCACTGAGCCAAGACACTAGCTGCTGATAAATGAGCGCTACATCCTCTTTAGCGGCAGGCTTCTTACGAGAGGATTGTTGATTCGTATCATCATTAGTAGTAGCCGCACTAACAGTAACGGGACGATAGAAAACATTGTTTGGCTGATATAACGCGCCGACCTCCGCCAATTTATCTACCACGCTTTGACAAGACTGCGTATAGCGCCCCATGAGTACAGGCGTTGCCACACTCGCTGGCTCAACGGGATTGTGCCCACCGACATCTACTAACGAGCCGCCGACCAGTGCCACATCTGCCAACTTATACCACGTCATCAGCTCACCCATGCTATCAGCCAGATAGACTTGTGTGTCTACATGAATGCTATCTTCTGCACTACGCCGTGCCATTGTTAATTCAGACGCTTGAATGAGCGCTGCTACTTCATCAAAACGTTCAGGATGTCTAGGTACAATGATAAGCAGCGCATCAGCGAGCGCGGGATGAGACAATAGCTGTTGATGCAATGACAGTGCCGTCTCTTCTTCGCCACTATGGGTACTTGCGGCAATCCAAATCGGTCGACCAGCGATATTCATCTCTTTTGCTAATGTAGACTCTTGGACCGATTCAGAATATTGGTTTGGTACGCTAGGATTTTCTGTATAATTAGCTTCTATATCAGCCGCTTTATCTTCAATTTGAGGCGTATTAATCACCCATTTTAGTGAACCTGCGACACGAATTTGCGCGCTATTCGCACCCAATTGTCGAAAGCGTTTCGCTGAGTCGCTGTCTTGAGCGATAATCAAAGTCAGGTTTTTCATCATACTGGCACTGACCGCAGCAATTTTTTGATAACTTTTAAAAGAAGACGCTGACAGCCGACCGTTGACCAAAATACTGGGAATATGGTGTTCGGATAATTTGGTTAAGATATTTGCCCACAGTTCTGTTTCGACAAACAGAGCAGCGATGGGCTTGACATGCGCCAAAAAAGCCTCAATCACAGTTGGGCTGTCGACAGGTACATAGCTATGGCTCATCCGACCTTGAGCAATGTCATCGGCGAAACGGCTAGCACCGCGAGCAAAACCTGTCTGCGTGGTATTGGTTAACCATATTTGATAGCCATCAGCCAATAACGTATCTAATAAGGGCGCGACAGTATTGGTCTCACCCAATGACACCGCATGACACCAAATCACGCCTTTATCAGTTTGCGCATTAGTCACTTTAGCCACTGGTCGCGGCGGATATTGTTTGCCAAAACGCTGCGCCACTTCTTGTTGATAGTTGTCGCGGTTGTGTGAGCGTTGCCAAACTTGCAGTCGATATAGCGGCTTAAGTAAGCCAATGGCGCACTGATAATACAAAGGCGCAGTATAAACAGTGCGACTGGGCAACGATACTGGGTCAGTCGCTTCTAAAGCACAATCAGAGGATATAGGAGAAGATGGCATAAAGTTGCCCAGATTAGTAATGGCTTAAATAATATAGTCAATTCACTATAAAAGAGTGACGGCATTAACCTCTTTAAATTAAATCGACTATAGTAAGGTGACGGTAAAAAATGCGCCAATTCTACCTGAATTTAGCGATTAACAATACGCTTTACAGCGTGTTGCCATAAAATATTTTAGACAATAATTAGGATCAGTATTGCCACCACGAGTATGGCGGCGAATAACAACTGATAGCGCTTCATGCTATGTTGCTCTTGTTTTTGTGTCGTTATCAGCGCTTGCGCCTGTTGCCATTGCCCTACTACGCTCGCCGCTTCCGCGTGTCCATTCTCCGCTGCTTGCTCTAGCCAATATTTGCCAGTGTCTATATCTTGCGCCACGCCGACCCCTTGGTAATACATCTTGCTTAGTAGGCGCTGCGCACGACTGTCATTTTTGCTGGCTGCCTGCTTAACCCACTCAACCCCTGACGCTGTAGCAGCACCCTTATCAACCGCTAATCCTTCACCTAGTAACTCATACATTGCCAAATGTAGCATGGCAGCGCTATTACCCGCCTGCGCCGCCTCTTGTAGTGTTAATAGCGCTTGCTTTTTCGTCGTCAAATGACTCTCTGAAAAGCGCATTTGCGTGCGCGGCTGACTTTGCTTGGCAATATGCTGTTCTAACTGCTCTAGCACTTTATGGGCTTGCTGATATTCGCTATTGCCAGCCGTTTGAACGACGTCTATGTTATCCAGCTCTACGAGCAGTTGCGTAAAAATCACGGGCGTTGGCAATTCTTGAGGAGAAGGCACTGACGATGGTAGTGGCTGCTCTAATACCGTATTTTCTGAGGTTGTATGAGGTTGTACTGTTTCTGATTTAGACAGCACAGGCTTAGTTTGGCTCTCTTGCTGAGACAGGTTCTGAGATTCTGGCACATCATGTGGCGTATGACTCAATCCTTCTTTTTCCAACGGTTTCTGACTATCAACTGTTTTAATGCGCTCTACACTAGCGCTTGTATGTGGTGTGCTGATATTAATGGCTGGTGTGATCGAATTAGCAACGTGATTGTCGTGCGCATGTGGCAACCTTGCGCTAACCGCTTGATACAGACCACTAGCCACTTGACCGCCTTGTACCGCCTTAAACGGCCGATCAATATGACCAAATAGACGCATCCCTATCGGCTCTAGTGCAAAAAACAATGACGTAACGCTATTAGCATCAGCCGACTGACAATAGACAACCGCCAGCTGTTGATAAAAATCATCGGTTGTAAGAGCCAGTTCAGGATAGCGCTTATGTAGCTCAAACTGTCCATACCAATGCGGCGTACTTTGCCATTGCTGTGCTAATACTCGCCCTGCATAAAACGCCAAAAATACCATAAAGTTACGATAGCGTTCATCGAGCAATAATCTCTCTTCATGCCATCGACCAGTTTTAACCATCTCACGGCGTATGTGCGACAGCAGCGTATCGACTCGCTGTAAGCTTGCCAATGACTCATCTAATATACAATCGCGAAGCTCGCTCTCGTAAGCAATGCCACCAGCGATAGGACGATCCGCTAGAAAGTCTTGCCAATAGCCTGCTGCAATATAATCAAAGGGCGTTAGAGGTGATGCAGACGATGCATACATAGACAAGCGCATCCTTTATCGGGATAAATTAATAGTAATAAAAATAAGGTCATCATGGCACTAAACTGACATCAGTCGTTTACCTTACCCTAAAATCGAAAATGCTACAATAAAGGACTAAACAAGCGTACCACATTATCAAACAAACGCTCTGCACCATGGCGCTGTTGCCACTGCTCTAAACTCAAAAAACGGCAACTTTGTAAGTAGACTTCTTGACAATCAGCCACTTGAGCGACCATCTCTGGTGTATAAATGGCCAAGCTCACTTCCATATTTAGATAAAAACTGCGCATATCGATGTTTACAGTACCAAATAAACAATAATCATCATCGATAACCACTGTTTTGGTATGCAACAAACCACCCTTAAACAAGGCAATCGTCACGCCTGCCTCGAGCAGCTCTTGATAATAGGCTTGTGACGCATGCTGTACAAGAAAAGAATCCACCTTTTCAGGGACAATCAGCGTCACCTCAACCCCGCGTTTGGCAGCGATTGTTAATGCTCCCGAGAGCGCCTCGTCAGGTACAAAATACGGTGTGGTAATGCGAATGCGTTTATTGGCGCGATGAATAACGGTCACCAATGTATTGTAAATCACATGGGCAGTCACTTGCGGTGCGGAGGGTATCAGCTGCGCCAGCACCCCTTCTACCATCGGCATCTTCGGTATCACAATCGATGTTGAGCCAATATTTGGTTGCTTATAATAGTCGATCTCACCAGCCAATACCTTTACCCGACTGTTTAAATCATTAATGGTTGGGTTCATCACATATAGTTTACGAGTATAGCCATTTACTCGCTGATTGAGCGCGTCTAAATTGTCATTGTTTTCCGCACCAATATCCGTGGCCACCACGATCGCCATGGCTGTCGTAATACTAATAGAGTGTTGACTGGTCGTGCGTATCGCCACATCGATCCACTGTCCAACGTTTTTATTTTGTTTAAAAAATCTTGGATCGACCAAGTTAAAGCTACCGATATAGCCAATGTGCTCATCAATCACCACAATTTTACGATGATTGCGCAAGTCAGAGCGTTTAAATAGCGTTTTAAATAAACCCACTGGTAGTGACTGATGGACAAAAACACCTGCTTTTTCTAAAATACGATGCGCGCTACTATTAAAGAAACTAAAGCTACCCACGCTATCGGCCAAGATATGACACTCAATACCACGCTGCGCTGCCGCTGACAGCGCCTCTATCACCTCTAGTACTTGTCCTTTAGGATAAACAATATAAAACTCCATCAAGATAATACTCTGAGCGGCATTGATATCTTCGATTAATCGCTGAAAGATAGTATGAGGATCCGTCAATAGCTGCATATTGTGATTAGGAAACACGCCCAGCCCCGTCCAACGCGTGCCTATTTGACTGACACCGCGGTAGTTGGCTGGCAGCAGCTCTTGTCCTTGATCAAAAACCAAATTCTCACGCCGTGCCATATCATCCATCAATAAGCTTGCTTGGTCTACCCGTTGACGATAGCGCCGCCCTATCATCGGCTCACCCAATAGTATATAAGCGATGAAACCAAAAAGAGGCAAGGTATAGAGCACAGCAATCCAAGCGATAGATACACCGATATTGCGCTGCACTGACACAACACGTAGCGTCATTACTATCATGAGAACAATATGCAATACCAGACCCAAGCCTGCAAAGTCTCCCCAAGACCAGGTCGTAAAAGTTTGTTCAATAGTGGAATTTTCTATGCCCGCCTCCAACAATCAACATAAAATAAAGCATGAGTCGTAAAACACCCTCAATAGTATAGTAGTTTTTGACCATCAAACAATGACTAACCATAATAAGTTTTTAAGCAGCAACCTTAGTAAACACGTGCCTCAGACTACTATTAATAATAACTTTCAAACAGTATTTTCAATTATTTTTTAAAATAGTTAAAAAACTGTTTGACAGCCATGTGTAAATCTATATAATACACACCCACAGCAGCAGAGCTTAGTGACAAACTTAGAGCTCAGTTGATGTTGAATAAATTGCATAGCAATTGTTCGAAGGGTGATTAGCTCAGTTGGTAGAGCGTCTGCCTTACACGCAGAATGTCGGCGGTTCGAATCCGTCATCACCCACCACTATTTAGTATAGCGTTACTCTCAAGTAGTAGGCTAAGTGGTTAAATAAACTAAGTACGACCTAAGCAGCGGTAGTTCAGTTGGTTAGAATACCGGCCTGTCACGCCGGGGGTCGCGGGTTCGAGTCCCGTCCGCTGCGCCACATTTAGTAAAAAGCTAAAACGAATTTAAACTGTAAAGTTTAAGCAAGTTTCGCCTCAAACATTAGATTGTTTGAGGTTTTTTTGTGTCTATTGATTCTGCCATACCTTTATTCACTTGCCTCTCATATCATTTGTCCTCAACCACCCTACCAGCTCTTTTCACTACTCTGAATCGTAATAATTATTGCTAGTGGTTTAGCCTACTATCTACTTCGACACATCTCCTTGTTTACAAAAATAATAAAGCTGACCATTTAGTCAGTTAATTTAATAAAATCATAAACTTAGCTAATATCAAATACTTAGAAGGCTTGATAGACCATTATTTTGAGCCAGCTTATGGTTGTCACTTCATTATAAAACATGCTTAACTGTTTCAAAGTGTTAAGAATTATTGCGGATAATATAGCCAACAGAGCATTTTTATACTTTTGACAATACTTATATTGATAACATTTATCTTCATTATTTTAGACTGCTATCAAAAATTGACCGCGCTTCATCCTTAGCAGCATTGACCCGTTTTGACAGGAAGTTAAAAGGCGCTTCTGTCATATACCCAGCCTGCTAGGATGACCCACTCTATATAAAGGAATATTACTGTGCGTTATCACTTATTTGCAAACCTGCCACTGGCTAGCCAATTATGTAAAACCAATATTCAGAAAAAACTGTTTTTTAGTAGCTCATTAACCACGGCTTTAGCCGCGATCGTTTTCTTGGGTACGATGAGCAGCAGCCATGCAAAGGTGCTTTTCACCGATACCAGTCTTTCTGTACTGTATGGCAATGACTATGAGCTGGTAGAAGACGGAGAATTGACGACCATCACTCTGGAGCACGCATCTACCCATAGTTGGGGCGGCGTATTTTTCTTCGTCGATCGTCATCAAGGCGCAAATGATATTGAAAATAATAGATTTAAAGAAACGTATGGTGAGTTTGCGCCCAAGCTTAAGCTTACAACTTTCGATGATAGCTTTATCAAACAGCTCAATCTAGCGGGGCAATATGAGTTTGGCTCGAACAGCAAAGGCTTTAGCCAAGACAACTATATGATAGGACTAGGGGCAGATTTGAATGTGCCTATTTCAGGTATGAAGTACGCCTCTGCTTCCCTATATCATGTCTTCAATGATAATACTGATAATGACCAGCAAATCACCTTAACTTACGGTTGGGAGAAAAACAATTTTGTGGTAGATGGTTATGTAGACTACTCTTTTAACAACGATGACTTAAAAAACCAACTACATATCAATCCGCAAATAAAGTATAACTTACAACCACTATTAGGCATTGATAATCGCTTAGAGGTCGGTATGGAATATAGTTACTGGAAAAATAAGTATGGCAGTGACACGACTCAAAACGTGCCTAGCGCTCTAGTGAAATTTCATTTTTGATCGTCTAATTGGTCTGACAAATAGTTCTAAAACAGCTCTCAACTCTTTTTCACTAAAATAAATAGTTTGTTAATAAAACAAATAGTCCTCAGGCAAAATTGACAGCTTGCATGAGGATTTTCATTTTATATTTGATAAATTAACCCTTAGGATTCCACTGATTCTAAAGCTGGATACGCATTCATACGTTTTATAAGGCTGTTACGACGTATAATTATTGGCTATTTATAGCCGCTAAACAATCATTTTTAACTGACTTTATCAATGGCTATGTTTCAAACTTATTCAGCATTTTTTTATTATAAAAGGGACAAAATATGGAATATAACCACATACCCAGACAATCATTGGGCTTCTTCCCCACTCCCTTGATAGAGCTCAGCAGATTGAGTAAAGCGCTTAATGGCCCTACTATTTTTATGAAACGAGATGACAACACGGGACTGGCATTGGGTGGTAATAAAACCCGTAAGCTTGAATTTATCATGGGTGATGCCCTTGCTCAAGGTGCTGATTGCGTGATTACGGCAGGTGCCGCACAATCAAACCATTGTCGCCAAACTGCTGCCGCAGCGGCAAGCTTGGGACTTGAATGCCATTTAGTATTGGGTGGAGAAGAACCCGAACAAACAAGTGGCAATCTTTTATTAGACAAAATTTTTGGATCGCATATTCACTGGGCAGGCGCCAATCGTAAAGGAGAAGACATTCCTAAAATCGTTGAGCAATTAACAAATAAAGGCAAAAAACCATATGTCATACCCTATGGCGGCTCCAATGAGCTGGGTGCTTTAGCGTTTGTAGAAGCTTTTAAAGAGTTAGAATCGCAACGCGAAAGCATGGACGTATTATTTACTCATATCGTTTTTGCTTCTAGCTCTGGGGCAACACAAGCCGGTTTGATGCTTGGCAAAAAAATACTTAACTCGCCCGCCCAAATCGTAGGTATCAATATCGATAAAGGTGAAACAGACAAAGTGCCTTTTGATCAGTATACCGTCGCGCTTGCCAATAGCACGGCCTCCCTTATCGGTGCCGATTATCGGTTTACAGAAACCGATTTAACACTCAACTCTGATTATGTGGGCGAAGGTTATGGCGTGGTTGGTACATTAGAAAATGAAGCCATTGCAATGACAGCTCAAACAGAAGGCATACTTTTAGATCCTGTCTATACGGGTCGTGCGATGGGCGGACTCATAGATATGATTCGGTCTGGAAAAATCAAGAAAACCGATCGTGTCTTATTTTGGCATACGGGCGGTGCACCAGCTTTATTTGCCTACTCAAGTGACTTAGATATGATGAAAAGAAATGGATAAATAAATTTTGACGCATTAACTCAAGCTATAGGTATTAACTGCAATCTTATGAGCGTTGATTCAGCCGGCTCACACTAGCAATCAACGCCACCATAATCACTCCCATAATGATGAGAATCCCAGACATCATGTGCGCTGCCTCGTAATTTAGCGCCTCTACTTGCTCATATATCGCAATCGAGACCACTTTAGTCTCATCGGATATACTACCCCCTATCATCAAAACCACGCCAAACTCACCAATAGTATGGGCAAAACTTATTAAGCTGCCGAGCACAATACCGACACGCGCTTGTGGCAGAGCGACTCTGAGAAACCGTTGTAAACGGCTTGGCTCCAATAAATGTGCCACTTCCATCACGCTTTGTGGAATACGTAAAAATTGGGCGTAGACAGGCTGAATATAAAAAGGCAAGGAGTAAATAATCGAACCAATGACAAGACCTTCAAAGGTGAAGATCAAGGGGCTGATATTATGTTCGCTAAGCCATTTACCAATACCGACACTAGGGCTTAACAGTAATAAAAGATAAAAGCCGATGACGGTAGGCGGCAAAACCAATGGCATGGCAATGATGCCCATAAGCAAGACTTTAAGACGTGCCACAACTTGTCTACGGCTAGGCTTAGCAAGCCAATAAGCCACAGGCGTTGCAAACAGTAATAGACAAATGGTAGTGACACCAGCAAGCTTAATACTTACCCAAAACGGACTAAGCATATCGGACATAAGAGACTGGTCTATCATAATGTCACTGCTCGTTGCCATTCGTTATGAGGATAAAGGATTTATTGTATCTAATATTAAAAGATTGAACAGACAAATATAATGTCAGCTCTTATAGATAGCGCGTTGATAAACAAACAGTGTAGCCTTTATCAGTCACAGTATCAGTCTTCTTGTGTCCATATTATTTATTAAAACCTGATAAGATTAAAGTCTGTTGAAAAACAATCATAGCGTAAAATAAAAAAGCACCTTATTAGGGTACTTTTTTATTTTATTCACTAAGCTCATCGTATTTGATATTACCATCAAAAATGATGGTTAAAAAATTTCTTTTAACACGCTAATATTAGAATCAATACGAGTCAAAAGCAGTGCAATCAACCTGCTTCACCACGAAGCTAACGATGATGCACTACGCTGAGTAATAAAGCCGTCTGGAGTCTGACCATTGTCTGCTTGCCAGCGCTGGAACGCCAATCGAGTATTGGTACCCACGATACCGTCAGCCCCTTTAGTATCATAGCCTGAGTTAGTCAAACGCTGCTGTAAATTTCGTACTTGAGCTGTGGATAATGGACGCTCATAACGCGGCCATGATTTCTGTAATCCGCCTTGTCCAGCAAGCGCTTTACCCAATAAGCTAACACCTAGCGCATAGCTCGATGAGTTATTATAAACTTTGATCACATCAAAGTTTGGGCTGAGTAGCAACACTGGACCATCCTTGCCAGCTGGTAGCCACAGCTCCATTTCGGTATTGGCATCCAAATAAACATCAGCGATGGTATCAACACCCATCGCCGCCCATCTCGCGGCAGGCTGCTTACTACCAACCATGGAGTAATCGAATGAGGCAGGAATGGTCGCTTCGTAAAATGGCGCTAGACCTCGAACCCAACCTGAGCTGCTCAAATAATTAGCGGTGGACGCCAGTGCATCGCCCGTTGCCCACGGGTTACGGTGACCATTACCATCGCCATCCACTCCGTGCTTCAGCCAAGTATCGGGGATAAACTGCGTCTGTCCCATGCCGCCTGCCCAAGAACCATCGAGCTGCGACCAAGACACATCACCGCGCTGCAATAACGTCGCTAATGACAACAACTGAGTTTCGGCAAATTCTTGGCGACGACCATCATAAGCCAGACTCGCAAGCGAGCTTGGTATGCTGCTATTACCCGTCACCACGCCGTATGACGACTCCATGCCCCAAATGGCAGCGATTATTTCTGCATTGACACCGTACTGCGATTCTAATTGCGACAAAAATGCCCGTTGCTCGGCGAACTTACGCTTACCAGTACTCACACGCCCATCAGATACGGCAGAATCGACATATTCCCATGGCATCTTAGAAAACTCTGGCTGTCCTGAGTCAAGTGAGATGACTTGCTGATTTAAATAAGCGGTATCAAGTAAACGACGCACCGTCGCTGCATCATGGCCTGATGAAATCGCCCGCATAGAAAAATCAGACTTCCAATCAGAGAAGCTGTTATAGCTTGGCTTTGCCACTGGCTGCGGCTTGATGACAGGCTTCGGTGCTGGCTTCACTTGAATGGTTTGAGTTTGGGTAATCTGAACGTTGCCTTGACGCACGGGTTTGCTAGGTTTTTGCATCGCCTGTTGGCTGGTACACCCAACCATCACTAACGCAGGAAACAGGGCAAGATATTGTTTTTTTAACATCATAAAATTCTCAAGTATGAATAAGTAAAGCGACTCAAATAAACCGATTTAGTTAAGGTGGCTTTATTCAAACACTCTGAAATTCAAGCGCTCTGAATAAAGCCACTAAACTTGCCAAATCAGTCACAACTTGGCATCACTTTTAACGCCCGAGTACCGCACGTGGGTCAATAGGATTGCCATTTAAGCGCACTTGGAACTCTAAGCCGACCTGATTGGTCTGGCCACTGTTACCCATGTTTGCAATGCGCTGACCGCGCTGTACAGCATCGCCTTCTTTGACCAGTAGCTGACTATTATGCGCATAAGCGGTGATGTAATTATCACTATGACGAATCATAATAAGATTGCCATACTCTGGCAGACCATCGCCCGAGTACAGTACCGTGCCAGATTGGCTAGCAAGTACGGGATCACCGACATTACCAGCAAACCACATACCCATCGTGCCCGCTGCCGCATCAAAGTTACGAGTCACTTGATTGCGACTTGGATATTCATAGCCTGACGTTGCGTTAGCCGTCACTTCGTATACAGGGCTTGGTGAGCTATTATTAGGCACGCTCGTTACAGGTGGTGTGTACGTTGGCTGTGTCGTTGTAGGCGCGTTATAACGATTGTTGTCGGCTGGCGTACCTTGCCACAGCTTGAGCCATTGACCACTATAAATCGTATACTTGCTGTCCAAACCATTGAGCGAACCGATTTGACGGTAGCTGAGACGATAGCGCTCAGCAATTTGGCTGACCGTGTCGCCACGCTGTACACGATGGTAGTTAGGAACGCCTTGTGCATTGGTAATAATCTTAGGTCCCGCTTGGTTGGCTGATTGGTAAGTAGGCTTGGTTGCACAGCCCACCATCGTTAACGTTGCTGCTGTTAAAGTACCTATCAATGCCACTGTTGCAAAGCGCGATCCAGCAATAAGCTTCTTCATACAAGATTTCCTATTCTTTATGTTACTCACAAACTCCTTGTGTTACTCACAAGCATTTTGCTAACTTTTATACCGTTTAGTATTTAGTATTTGGCAAATACCATTATCAATCACTCGATAGTAAACCATTTTCTAAGGCGTGTCCTCATTTTGAAAATGGTGATAAAAATGAGATAAATGGCAGCCAAATAAGAAAAATAGCGCAGATAATATCAGGATATTGACCAGCTGTTTGACGCATTTTGGCAGCGTAAATTTATAGCATTAACGCCGACAGCGTTTTAAGCGTGTCTGCTGGCGTATGATGCAGGCGCACTGGTGATAAACTGATATAACCCGCCGCCACCGCTTGATCATCCGTCATATCTGTTGTGGAGGACTGCAAATCTTCAGTTTCTAATGGTAACTCATGCGGGCGTTTACGTAGCGACAGCCAATAAGCATCACGCCCACGTGGATCGACCATATGATGTACAGGACGCGCAATCTGACGGTGCCCTAACGCCGTTATTTTCCGACCTTTAATATCATCAGCACTATCCACATCAGGAATATTAACGTTTAATACATGATAGGGCAAATTTTTGCAAGCATCTAATATCGGTGTTTCTATCAATAATTTAACAATTTCAGCTGCCGCCATTTGATAATGACTGGTCTGCTCTTGCTTTTCTCCTTTGACGCTGCCGCCCACTAGGGAGGTCGCAATGGCAGGTATTCCAAAGAGCTGTGCGGTTAATGCAGCACCAAAGGTACCCGAAAATAAAACGTCTTGACCAAGATTGGCACCAGAATTGATACCAGTAATCACACAATCAAAACGCGTATCAGGATACAACTCATGCAATGCCAAATGTACACAATCCGCGGGCGAACCATTTACCGCTATAAAACCAGAATCCAATCGATGAGTATATAATGGCATCGATAGGCTCAAAGCACTCGCGCAGCCACTTTGCTCACTATTTGGCGCAACCACTACCACCTCTGCAATAGCAGACAGGGCTTGATATAATGCTAATAACCCTGGTGCATAAACCCCATCATCATTACTAATTAAAAATTTCATTTTCACTCAATATACTCATTAATGACCGCCTGTCCACTTATGAACTTTAGCCGCATAAAATTGCTATAATCAGACCCGAAAATGGTGGTTAGATTGTGTGATCATACTGTTGATGCTGACATATACATTGGCTTTTTCTGCATAAATAGTATTTATACACAGCATTTGGCAAGCGTCAAATGATAGCTAAATTTACTATAAAAGTTAAAAAAGCCATACCGCTATCAAAGTAAAATGACACTGTGTTTATATCACAGCATGCATATGAATAAATTGATAGAGCAAAACGCGGATGCCACCATAATTTTGGGCAATTATACCCTAATAATACGCTGACACGAACCCAGTCTGTGCGCAGAATCTATTCAATTTATAATTTTATCACGATGATATCTGCATCAATAACAGCAAAAAAACTTGGCATGACGTTACAATAGGCAACACCTTACAACAATACAAACTTATATTTTTATGCTGACGTAACTTATGAGTCTATGCTGCTGATATGTTGCTCAAAAAGAGCTTTGGCTCACAAGATATCTACACATAAATCAATATTTTATGTGACTTTTGTTTTTTTACCCATTAACATATCACCATTAAATAAAGATAAGCGAGTGTAATACTGCATGAAAAATCAATCGATATTATCTATAGCTTCTGTGATAGCGAAGACGGCGTCCAAAATTAGTCTTGCAGGACTGGTAACGTCTGTTGCCATGCTGTCTCAAGCATCCTTTGCGGCGAATAATTCTGCTACAACCATACCTCTAGATATGTCTGGCATCAATGTCACTAAACATGAAATTGCGGTCATGCAAGTGCTATCAGAGATATGTCCACCGATGCTCAATGGCAAACAAAAACAGCGCTTTTATAAATCTTATAACGTTCAGCTTCACGAGTTGATGCCGTCTTTAGAAGATCCAAAAGCAGCGATTCAATATCTATCCACTCAGCAAGATTATCGCCAGATATTACAAGGCATTCGTAGCTGGACAATGGGCTTCTCTAAACAAGACAACAAAGCTCTATGCGAAGATTTGGCGAATGCTGAATACCAGTAGTGGATCATAACTAAGCTCAACAATTACAACATTATAATTGGCTTACTTATCAGACATCCTATCGTCTCCCCTACAATAGCTATGCCCCAGCATTGATTCTAAATTGATAAAGTCAGCTATAATTAATGACAATAAATCATGGCATTATCTGTCTTGGAACGCTGATTATGGGCTATTTAGCGACACCTTATAAGCTTGTTCATCAGGCTTATAAGTAACAAAAAAGCTTACGGTCATCCTGTTTATACCAACAGGATGACCGTAAGCTTTTTTATGACAGTCGAATTATTTCTATTCGAGACATTGTAGCAGTCCTAGTCTGAGCAAACGTTTACTTCTTACCACTCTTTCTTTTTAATCGGGTCTTTTTTTGCATTTATCGATTCCCCATCGGTTGGCATTTTGCTAAGATAAGGCGTTAATTTTATGTCTGTCGCTCAGCCATCACCACTCTTATTAATACATTGTTTTTAAACAGAATGTTTAAGACAGGCTACTTAAAATGATGCATAAGATTTAGTGCAAGGTACAAGCGGTAGATACATTTGGTTTCATGATGCGGTGTAACGATATATGACAGTAAAGCGTGTAAAAAATCAGCTGGTGCAGCTGGTAGTCGGTGTGAGTATCTCTATGAGTGCAGTGATGGCAAACGCAGCCATCCAGCCGCCTGAGATGGATAATACCGCCTATGTATTGATGGATTATAATACTGGTGAGATTTTGGCACAAAAGAACGCCAATGAGTCGCTACCGCCAGCGTCTTTGACAAAAATGATGACCAGTTACATCATTGAGCAGCGCTTAGCATCAGGCGACCTTAAAGAAGATGACCAAGTCATAATGAGTCCAAATGCTTGGTGTCGTGGTAGTAGCAGCCAGTCTTGCATGTATGTGCCGGTAAATAAATCTGCGAGTGTTATCGACATGCTACGCGGTATTATTATTCAATCAGGTAACGATGCCTCAAAAGCTATGGCTGAGCATATCGCTGGTAGCGAAGCCTCATTTGCTATCTTGATGAATGAGCAAGCAGAAAAGCTTGGTATGAAAAATACCCATTTCGTCAACTCTACTGGTATGCCTGACGAAGGGCATGAGGCATCAGCACTAGATTTGGCCAAATTGTCACGCGCTATTATCAAGAATAGCGGCGACTATTATGGTATTTATGCAGAAAAAGAGTTCACCTATAACGGTATTACTCAAGGTAACCGTAATGCTCTACTTGCAACCGACCCAACCGTTGATGGTCTAAAAACTGGCCACACTGATGCCGCAGGCTATTGCTTAGCGGCTTCAAGCAATCGTGATGGCATGCGCTTGATTTCTGTGATTATGGGAACAGAGAGCCAGCAAGCACGTGCCGATCAATCACGTGAGCTGCTCAACTGGGGCTTTGGCCACTTCACTACTGTCACCAAAGCACCTGCCGGACAATTCGTCAGCAAAGTTCCGGTCTGGTTCGGTGAAGCTGATGAAGTCGAGCTAGTTACTGCGGATAATTTGCAAATTCTAACCAGCAAAACGCAAAAAAATAAAATCACGACTGTGGTAGATATTCCTGAGAGCCTAGAAGCACCCATCAAAAAAGGTCAAGAAATTGGCAAAATGATGGCCGTTATTGATGGTAAAGCGGTGGCTTCAGTGCCTATTATAGCGACCAGTGATATCGAGCAATCAGGCTTTATGAGCCGCACTTGGCAGCGTGTCGTACGTTGGGCACAAAATCTGTTTTAGAGAATATTAGTAGAAGCTATTTCTCAAGAACATTACTGACAAAAAAGACGCCTCAAAACTGGGCGTCTTTTTTATGTCCTCATTCACCGCACAGATTTTATTATTGCTATTAAGTAGTGTCATCATCAAACTGTGATAAACACTGATTTACTAGACTCAGTAAGCTTGCCCTCGTTCATCATATTTTTCAGATTAAAAGCAAGCACTCTTGTCGAAAATACGATGTTCGAAACTATTTACAGTAAATGAGTAAATGAAAGGCAATCGAGTACATTAAACGAGGTTAGTACAGTAAGCGTGACAAATCCTTTAGTCCTCTTACGTCCATACCAACCAGCGCTTAAGCAAGTCGCTTAATGCTTTATCTTTATAAGTGGCGCTATAACAGTAATCGACACCAGCTGCTTTTAAACCATGCTCAAAGCTATCTAACTGCTTCGCTCGATGTGGTGGATACCAATATACCAATAAAGCCCGATGTTCACTTTCAAATTGACGAATACGCTTGGCTAACGACTCAGCTTTACTTGGAAAGATATCTTCCGCAAACATCACCATATTCACCTGTCTTATACTCATCTCCTCTATAACCAGTGTTTCATGCTGACGATAAATGACCGTCGCGCCTAAACGCTCTAGCTCCTTCGCTAAAAACCCGACTTCATGATAATAATAGTAAATAATAGTCAATCCAGCCAATAAATGCTGCTGCCGAGACTGCTGTTTATTGGTCATCGATATGGTCAGCATGAATTGGGTGCCTGACCCTAACGTGCTATCTACTTCTATAGTAGCGCCCATCAGCTGAGCCATTTGCTTGACGACTGGTAAACCAACACCTGAGCCTTCATATTGGCGAGTTTGTGATGAATCCACTTGGAAAAACGGATTAAAAATATCATCGATATGAGTGCTATCGATACCTATACCTGTATCTTTCACACTTATTTGCCAGCGATTGCTTTTATCAAAATGGGTCAATTGCGACGTAATAGTCACCTGCCCTGCTGGAGTAAACTTAATCGCATTGCTCAATAATATCGATAATATTTGTTTTATTTTTTCCGCATCCCCTTCCAGACCATAGTCTATATGATGAATACGGCTAATCAACTCTAGCCTTTTTTGCCGAGCAATAGGCTCATATTCTGCCAACAGATCGGCGATTAACTGCAGTGGATTGAACGCAATACAATTGATACTCATCTGACCTTTTTGTATTTGATTCAATTGGATAATATGATCAAGCGACGACACCAATTTATCACTGCCGTCACTGATAATTTCAACCGCATCTTTTTGTTCTCTATTGAGGGTATCGTAATCTAACAGCTGTAAACCGCCTACGATAGCATTTAGCGAAGTTTTCAGCTCATGGGTGATCATGCTTTGAAAGTTATGCAGCTGCACATCGAGGGATACGTCTTTGTTGTGTAATTGCTGCTCAAAAATAGCAAGCGCCTCATAATCTTGTTGGACTTTCTGTAAACGATCAAACAATACAGCCAAAGTTTGCTTGATTTGTACCAGTTCCTGAAATTCAAAAAGCTGTGGAATCACTGGTAACTGCTCAAGCTCTGGGTTTTTTACAACGATGTGACAGACTTCTTTCAAAGCTTCAATATCTCTGATTGGCCATTTGAGTTTGCGCAGAATGTACAATACCCAAAGTACCGTCAATATCGTGGTGATAAGCCATAGCAATATATTGCTTCGAAACCAATGTGAACGCAGGGTGTTCACATCTAAAGTGAGATTAATATATCCAACTAACGCGCTATTTTTATTGGCCTCACTAGACGCTGACGATTCTTGCTCACCATTTGATAAAGTCGTGGACGATTGCTGACTGCTGTTTAACGTATCTAGCGCGCTATCATCACCGATATCGTCACTGGTAACGGGATAATTGAAGCTGACAGTATCTGCAAATAAAGCATTCTTCCAATCATCTCTGGATTGATTAACTTCATCAATAGGTTTGGGTGTTGAATAAAATAAAATACTTCTAATGCTGGGTTCACTTTCTAACAAGAATCTCACTTGCTCAGCCACGATATCAGCACCATCGGCTGTCGATGCGCTGGTGGTCAACATAGTAGCCAATTGCTGGATATGCTGACGCTTCTCTTTATAGTGGTATAACAAACCATAAACGATAGACATCAAGAAACCTGCCAACACAGCCAAAATAATGGCTTGTACGACAGAACGCCAAATAAGCGTAGAGATGGTTTGAGAGGGACGGTTGTTCATATTACTTAACTGAGTTAAGAAAACTTTTGATTATAGTACAGGTATTTTGTAGGAGTAGTGAGGGAAATATCACATGTTAATAAAACTTAACAACGTATTAATATATCATGATGACCGATATAATCATCATGATATGGCACATTACAGAGAAGTATGAACAATAGAATAAAATAGTCTTTATTTACTACAACAATATAAAGACCGTCATCATTTTGCTAAATTAACGCTTTTTATCTTTATTGGTGAATTTCTGCTTATCTTTGGTAGTAAATTTTTGTGCCCGATTACGCTCGCGTTGGCGCAACTGTTGCGTCTTCGCTTTGGTTGGCGTATCGCTCTTGTTGGCATATGGGTTGTCATTTTGTTTAAGGACAACATTGAGCGGCGTGCCTTCAAGCTTAAATACTTGACGGAATTGGTTTTCAAGATAACGCTGATAGCTCTTAGGTAATGCACTGGTTTGGTTACCATGAATGACAATCACGGGCGGATTGTGACCACCGATGTGAGCGAAGCGCAGTTTAATACGGCGACCAGCAACCGTTGGTGGTGGATTGGCTGTCACCGCATCTTGCAGAATCTGAGTCAAACGATTGGTTGACACTTCAAACATCGAAGATTTATAAGCACGCAAGATAGACGGGTATAGATTACCCACACCAGTACCATGTAGTGCTGAGATTAGATGCACTTTTACATAAGGGATAAAGTTAAAGCGGCGATCCATCTCAATCTTGATATAGTTTTTCTGATCAGCAGTCAGACCATCCCACTTATTAATCGCAACAACTAGAGCACGACCCGCATCAAGCGCATAGCCAATCATATGCAAATCTTGATCAACGATACCTTCATGCGCATCAATAACAATAACGGTTACGTTAGAATCTTCGATTGCTTGTAGGGTTTTAATGACCGAGAATTTTTCTACTTTTTCATCAATTCTACCGCGGCGGCGCACACCAGCAGTATCGATTAAGACGTAGTCTTTACCTTCGCGTGTATAAGGAATATAAATACTGTCACGCGTGGTACCGGGCATATCAAAAACCACTACTCGGTCTTCACCCAATAGACGATTGACTAGCGTCGATTTACCAACGTTTGGACGACCTATGATCGCTAACTTCAAACCTTTTGGCTCTACGACATTCTCTTGCTCAGGCATATCAGCCGTCAATATTTCAAGCAAATTACCGACACCGCGACCATGACTTGCCGCCATCGGATATGGCTCACCCAATCCTAATGCATAAAACTCGGCAGGGGCAGCGTCGTGAGCACCATCGACTTTATTGGCAACCACATAGACTGGTTTGCCAAGTGTGTGCAAAAACTTACCAATCTCCGCATCTGCGCCGATCATACCAGCACGAGCATCTACCACAAATACGATGATGTCCGCTTCATGAATCGCTGTATGCGATTGCTCAGACATATAGTCATCAATGTTGCCGCTACCGTCATCCGCCTCACCAATACCACCAGTGTCTACAACGATAAAAGATTTGTCTTCATAGGTAGCATCACCGTACTGACGGTCACGAGTCAGTCCTGACAAATCAGCAACCAATGCCTGCCGACTTTTTGTGAACTGATTAAATAAGGTAGATTTACCGACGTTTGGACGACCAATTAAGGCGACCACAGGCTTGATACTCATGGGTTACTCTCAGTGAAAGGCACAATGGCGGGCAGTACAGTTATTCTTATAACCAGTGATATAACAGTAGTCGTGAATAAGCTGCTCTTGACCGCAAATTAAAATGAATGATAGAACAATAGCAAAAATAATAGTCAGCTATTTTACAATTAGCAAGTGGTACATAGGATGACTAAATGATAAATAAATAATATATATGGATAACACCTACGGCGCATCGGTCGCATAGAGTACGCGAAAGCCTGTATTTAAACAAGCAATTTACACAAGGCACTAAACGCTGACGAAGCAGCGTTTGTGTTCTCTAAAATTGCAATCCATCAGTTGGCTTAACGATAATATCAAACATACTATCTAAGTAAGCATTAACCGATAAAAAGCTTAGCGGGCTAACTGCCAAATAGCAACTTGTCCTGACGTGCTTTGGGTCATTAAGCGGCTGCCTTGTACCTGCAAGCTACTCAAAGCGCCCTTGGTTTGTACACGGCTAACGATTTTACCGCTAGCTGGATCAAATAAGTGTACCACGCCGTCAAAATCACCCACAGCAATATAATTGCCAATCATCACAGGATTGGTTAAATGACGATAAGCCAGCTCTTCACTTTCCCAAAGAACCTCACCAGTACTGCGATTATAGGCAACCACTTTACCCTCTAAACTGGTAGCAATCACCTGCTGGTTATTTACAGCAAGTGACTTTAAGCTGGCAAGCTCGTTGACAAACATGACTTGACGCGAAGCCAAATCAATACCTAATAACTGACCGCTATAACTGATGGCAAATAGCTGGTTTTTATCGACGATCGGCGTACCATCGACATCACTCATGCGCTCAACTTCACTACTACCAGTGCCAACACCAACACGTCTTGACCACTGCGGTAAACCACTATCAGTCGTCACCGCATGTAAACGACCATCAGCAGTCGCTAATAACGCCGTTTTGCTATCTAATAACGTTGGCGCCGCACTACCGCGTACACTGATGGCTGGAACTTGTGTGGCAAACTGCCAGACAGACTGACCTGTCTGTAGTGACAAGCCATGTAAAAAGCCATCGTTCGCTGATAGAATGACACGGTTATTGGTAATTAAAGCGGGTGTCAATACTGATCCTGATAACTGCTTCTGCCAGCGTTTTGCGCCAGTCACACTATCAAATGCCATCACTTGACCACCGCGTGTGCTAATAATCGCTGTTTGGCTTAAAGCATCTAAAGCAACGCCGCCCGTGATTTGATCGCCAACGTTGATCGACCATAAACGTTCGCCTGCACTGTTAAAGCCGGTCAAGTCCCCACCGCGCGATGCAGTGACGATTTGTCCATTGACATAACCTACTTGCAAGTCTAATGGATCTTTCTTACTGGCTTTTTTATTGCCAATATCTGTGCTAAAAACCGGTTGCAACACACTGATAGGCTCAGCAATCTGTACCAGCTTGACTGGATCATTGACGACGGGTTTAATACCGCGATTACACCCAATCACCGCAGTGCTCATCACTGCCAATACTGCCACATGCATCACCGTCGATTTGATGGTTTTAGCTTTTGATATCTTGCTAGAGCGAATAGATTGAGTCATTATGAGTTCTCACTACAAATAAATTATTATTAATTAGTAAATTGGTTATCAGTAAGTATAAGATCGGCGATTAGTACTCACCAAGCACATTCAATGAGTGCTGGTGGTTCATGCGACGCGATTGTTTTACTGTACCACTTAGCTTGTAGAACGGTTATAGATACGCGCTATTGACTAGCAATTATCAGGCATTAGGTAGAACGCAAACGCTATTATTGGTTAACAGCGCTTGTCACTGTACAATTATTGCGCAACCTCGGCAGCAGCATTTTCTTCCACCAAGGGCTGTGCAGGATTACTTGACTCTTGAATCAGACTGACTGGTTCGTCGATAGGCTCAGGTACGATGCCCAGACTCTCCATCTTTAATGCCAATACTGCACGCGTCTCTTGACGGTTGCGTAACAACTCCCAAGCATTATTATAAGACTTGATCGCTGAGTCTTTATTATCTTGTGCCAAATAAATATCCCCTAACAACTCTTGTTGGCTGGCTTCAAATGAGCTTGGCATATCATTGTTGGCTTCTGCTAATGCAGCATCCGTATCGCCCGCCGCCAGTAACGTTGTCGCATAGCGCAAACGAGTAATTGCCTGTAAACCTGCATCACCTAAGTCAATAGCCAATGCTTTTTTGAAGGTTTCACTTGCCTCGGTAAATTCATTATTATCTACTTGCTGACGCGCTTTAATCATCAGTGCCTGCCAAGCGTAAACCGACTCACCATGCTTACTGACTAGCGCATCAATATCTTTGTTTAGCTGGGTGCGACTTTGGGCAAGTGCTGCCTGTGCTTCTGCTTCCAAATCAGGGTTTTGTGAGGCCAAACTGACTTCTTCATTCAACCGCTGAATGTCTGCATAATGATCTGCTGCAACGGTGTCTACGCGCGCATGGTTGTCCTGCCAATATGTCCAACCAAAATAAGCGGCCAGTGCCAACAAAATCGCAGTGACAATATAGCTGCCATACTGCTTTAACGCTTGCATTGAATTGTCTGCATTCGGCGAATTGGGTGTCAGAGCCATATGTGTTTACCTGATAAAAGTGTTATGAAATTGCTAATGCTAAAACCGCAATCGATTACTGACGGATAAAATTTTCTTTGTTCGACAGCCAATCTGTCGCAACCGTCTGTTGTTCGCCCGTCTGCATGTCTTTAACGCTGAGGGTATTATCATCCAGCTCTTGCTGCGCAATAATAACGGTCAATGCAGCACCTGACTTATCGGCTTTCTTCATTTGCGCTTTTAGGCTCGTCGCACTCGCCATTTTCACCCGAATGTCTGGGCGACTATAGCGTAGGCGCTGGGCATAGCCAATACCAGCACTATAAACCTCTGGATGCGCAACCACGAAAACATCGCAAGCGGGAACATCAGCAATCGGCGCAACCGCTTCCATTAACAGTAATAAACGCTCAAGCCCCATGGCAAATCCAACAGCAGGCTCAGATTTTACTGGCTTATTGCCATCAGTACCGATGGATTTTAGTTGCCCGATCAAACCATCATAACGGCCGCCTGCACAAACAGTCGCTTGGCTACCAAGCTTGTCGGTCACCCACTCAAAAACCGTTTTGTTATAATAATCAAGACCGCGTACTAAGTGTGGATTGATCTCAAAATTAATACCCAGCTCTGTTAAATAGGCTTGTACTTGCTCAAAATGCGCCACGCTTTCTTCACCTAAAAAGTCAGCAAGCTTAGGCGCGTCTACCAATAGAGCTTGGGTGCTTGCTTCTTTGCTATCTAAAATACGTAGCGGATTGGTGGTCAAGCGGCGCTTGCTGTCTTCATCCAGCTGATCTTTTTTATCGGTTAAATAAGCAACCAATGCTTCGCGATAAGCATAACGCTCATCAATTTCGCCCAGACTGTTCAGCTCTAAACGCATCTCATCTTTTAGACCCAGCTCTTGCCACATCAGATGGGTCATGGCGATCAGCTCAGCGTCAGCGTCTGGTAAGGCACTACCAAAGCTTTCAACACCTATTTGGTGAAACTGACGATAACGACCTTTTTGTGGACGCTCATAGCGAAACATTGGACCGATATACCATAACTTTGGCATATCACCGCGCAGCAAGTTATGCTCAATCACAGCACGTACTGCACCTGCTGTACCTTCAGGGCGTAGAGCCAACGGCGTTGGTGGCTCAGACTTATCGGTAAAGCTATACATCTCTTTTTCGACAATATCAGTCGCGCCGCCAATGGCACGCGCAAACAAATCGGTTTGCTCAACGATTGGCAAGCGAATATGCTCAAAGCCGTATCTGCCCAGTACTTCAGCCAATATCGCTTCTAAATGCAGCCATTTTGCGGACTGATCAGGCAAAATATCATTGAACCCTTTGATAGCTTTAATCATGGTACGGTCGTATCCTTAAAAATTTTAACAAGTGTCTCTTTTATTTTTTGCTCATAATAGTGTTTTATTTTACGCGGATAATCTCATTCTCGCGTTTTTTAGCCAAATCTTCGGCATGTGCGCGTACCATGCCTTCTATTTCATCGACCAAATTATCGGTATCGATAAGATGGCTTTTTTCACCCATACGATATACCAAGGATCTTGGTGCGGCACCAACAATGCCAATATCGGCCTCTTTCGCTTCACCAGGACCATTTACTTTACAGCCGATCACAGACAGATTCATCGGTTCACGAATGTCTTCTAAGCGCGACTCTAAAGCCGTCATGACTCGAATCACATCAAACTCTTGGCGCGAGCAGCTTGGGCACGCAATAAAGTTGACACCATTAGAACGTATATTTAGCGATTTTAAAATATCAAAGCCGATTTTAATTTCTTCTTCAGGCTCTGCCGCCAGTGAGATACGGATGGTATCACCGATGCCATCTAATAATAAACCGCCAAGTGCAATCGCGGATTTAACTGCGCCCGTACGATAAACGCCTGCCTCGGTGACGCCTAAATGCAGCGGATTATCAATTTGGGCAGAAATCAGGCGATACGCATCCAAGGTCAAAAACACATTACTGGCTTTAACCGATACTTTATATTGATCAAAATTTAGACGATCTAATATATCAATATGGCGCATGGCTGATTCAAGCATCGCCTCGCCAGTTGGCTCGGTATATTTGCGCTGAATGTCTTTTTCGAGCGAGCCTGCATTGACACCGATACGAATAGGGATGTTGTAATATTTGGCACAGGCGACCACTTCACGTACTTTGGCATCGCTACCGATGTTACCTGGATTAATACGCAGACAGTCAGCCCCTGCTTCAGCAACTGCTAACGCAATCTTGTGGTCGAAATGCACATCTGCAATCAAAGGCACACTGACCAGCTTACGAATTTCGCCAAAAGCTTTGACCGTATCCATCGTTGGCGTCGACACCCGCATCAAATCCGCACCAGCTTCAACGCAGCGTTCGATTTGAGCGACAGTTGCTGCCACATCGCAAGTATCTGTATTGGTCATACTCTGCACACTAATCGGCGCATCACCACCAATCGCGACATCACCGACATATATTTTTTTGGTAAGGCGACGGTTAATAGGCGCTGACGTTGACATAGACAAACCCTTCAGTTAAAGCGAAAAAACGCAGAAAAAATATACTTATAATAGCTTGGAGATAGCAAATTTTAAAAATAAATCTTGTACAGCAGTCGATAAGACTAGCATTCAAAATTAGCCGCTCAAAAAGTTAAGGCGCTAACTCAAAATTGGCTTGCTTATCCGTTGCATAAGTATTTAGAGCAACCGCTTCTTGGTTAAGCATTATGCTGACATTATCGACATTATCAATTTGTACATTAAACGGCGGCGTACCTGACAGTTTATAATCCCCAGATGTCTGCGAGCCACTCATTAGACTACTACCAGAAGCATCAGTAATACTCACGACGGCGGTATCCGTCAGTTTGACATCTAAAGACGCTGGACTTGCATCGCCGCCCAAGTTTAGAGCAGAGCCAGAGGCACCAACGCCCATCTCATCAGTATTGATTGCCGCCCCTTGCGCTTGCTCTATCGCTGAGACGTCTTCGACCGTCGATACTGGCTGCTCGGTATTCTCTTTACTTGCATTACTCACCATGCGAAATAAGAAAATCGCTAAAATAATGACACCAATAACGGCGATGATCAGTAGTGGGTTAAAACGAATTCGATTGTGCGTATCACGTTGCAACGTGCCCATTGGACGCAGTGGCGTATCCGTGTTATTCACTGATTTTGCTTTCAGCTCCGTAGGATAAGCGGCATCAAAGCTGGTCGCTATTTTTACAGGATCTAAACCCAAAAACTTAGCATAATTGATGGCAAACCCACGGGCAAAAGCAGCTTGCGGCATCTCCGAAAAATTTTCATTTTCAAGCGCTTGTAAATGACGCTTTAAAATAAATAACTCGGCAGCCACCTCGTCTAAGCTGATTTGCTTATTTTTACGGGCTTGCTGCAACACGGCACCAAATGATCCCTGAGCGTTAGATTGAGTGTTTAATGATGGGGTGGTCATTTCCATGGTGCCTCTGGATTGTTAAGCCAAGTCTTAAGTTGTTTTGCTTCATCACTTAAAGGATAAGCGGATAAAAGCTGCTGTGCCAATTGCTGGCGCGTCGTTATGTTATTTTGTGCAGCGGCCAATTTGATACCTTGTAATAGCAAGCGCGGGCTAATGCCCTGCCCTTGTACCAGTATCAAGGTTTCATCATAAAGCCTTTGAGCCTGTGGAACACGTTGCTGCTCAAGCAATAAATCGACCAACTCGATATGGGCAATAATACTATTGCGATTGCCATCAAGTGCCCGTAAAAATGCTTTAGCAGCCGCACTGCGATCCCCTAACTGTAAGTAAGTGCGTCCTAGATTCTCTAGCGCACCAATACGACCTTCGTAACCTAATGCTGAACCCGCAATCTCAAACTGCTCTGCCGCCTCACGATAGCGCTTCATTTGTGACAAATAAACGCCATAGTTATTGTGGGCTTGCTCAAAATCTTTATCAAGCGCGATCGCTTTTTTAAAATACTGATCGGCTTTTTCGAGATTGAGTCGACTGCCCTCTTGCTGCAGCAAAATGCCCATCATATCATAGGCTGGCGCGTAACGGCTATCGGCAGCAAAGGCTTTTTCGAGTTGGCGCTGAGCGGTATCAAGCTCATTTTTGCGGATATATTGCGCGGCAAGTGAAGTGCGCACGCGAGCAATTTCTTGTTGATCTAAGTTACGATTGTCATTGGGTCGCGTAGACGTTTGATAAGCCGCGATGTTTGTCAAATCATTGGTCGGCGTGCTTTGACAACCAGTGAGCAGCAGCCCTACCAATGCCGTCACTAATACCGTACGCTTCGACATCGCTACTGGGTCAATAGCCCCTAGTCCATTCGCTGTACTCAATCGCTTATAAGTCTGAGAAAATATTTTTTGATAATTGAACTGACAAGAATTTCTAGAAGTCATCATAGCCGCCATCATAAAACTGTGATTCAATGCGTTCGATCCTCGAGGCATCAGTTTAATAGATTTAGCCCGCATAAGTACAATTTAGTTGTCATTAATTGCTGTGCACATCCAAACTAATCGTTATTGCTACATTTTTATTACCATTGCGACAGATAAAAGACAAATACGATGCTACATCGAAAATGTCTATTCACCATTTATATGACCATCATACTAAACACTTTCACGATCCTTGATGCTTTGCTGCCACGCGGCTGAACGACGCGTTCTGTCAGCCACTTGCCCAACCAATTGACCACATGCCGCATCAATATCATCACCGCGTGTTTGACGTATGGTACAAACAAAACCTGCTTCACTTAATATGTTGCTGAAGGCATGAATACGATTATTACTCGACTTATCATAATTTGCATGAGGGAACGGGTTAAATGGTATCAAGTTAATCTTACTTGGTAAATCGCCCAATAATGCGACCAATTGCTCAGCATGCTCATTACTATCATTGACACCATCTAGCATCACATATTCAATAGTCACGTGTTTTTTGTGGCGCGGATTGACTTCAAAAACGTAATTTCTCGCTGCCGCCATGAGCTGCTCTAATGGATATTTTTTATTGATCGGCACTAATTCATTACGCAGCTCGTCATTTGGTGCATGCAATGAAATCGCTAAAGCCACGTCAAGCTCCTGTGCCAACTCGTACATTTTTGGCACCACACCTGAAGTCGACAAAGTAACGCGGCGTTTTGATAAACCATAAGCATGGTCACTGAGCATCAATTCCATCGAGCTGACAACGGGACGATAGTTTAATAACGGCTCGCCCATGCCCATCATGACGACGTTGGTGACGTTGTTTTCCCACAAACTATGGTCAACATTTTCTAAACTATCATTTTCATCGGTCATATAAGAGGCATTTGCCACCCATAATTGTCCAAGAATCTCAGCCGCCGTCAAATCGCGCTCAAAGCCCTGCTTACCCGTACTACAAAAGCTACAGTCGAGCGCACAGCCCACTTGCGAAGAGACACACAAGGTTTTACGACCGTTTAATTTACTATCATCTGCGGGAATCAATACGGTCTCGACCAACGAGCCACCCGTGACTTCAAAGACCCATTTACGCGTACCATCATCACTATATTGACGATGAATCACTTTTGGCGGAATGACGCAGGCATTGGCTGATAATTTATCACGCAAAGATTTACTCAGATTGGTCATTTGCTCAAAATCAGTGACACCCTGCTGATATATCCACTTAATGACTTGCGTCGAGCGAAACGGCTTTTCGCCAATACTCTTAAAGTATTCCGCCAGCTGCGCTTGTGTCATACCTAGTAGATTGGTTTTCGCCTGCGCCTCGTCTACTAATTTTATACTCTTAGTAGTCTTAGCAGGGACGTGTTGGACGTTAGTTTGAATAGGAGTTTGAGCAGTTGACATAATAAATAACCTTTTTGCATCTACTGGTATAGGCGATACAATTGTTGAGATGGGTGTTGCAGACGTACTCAATATATGAGTGCATGAGCAATCCGTTATGAGCGCATTTTTTACCAAAAACTGAAAATAATATGCTGATAAAGGATTGATAACGCTATATAAAACCAATAATGAGGGAGAAAAGTTAAAATTTCAACACTAAAATTTCAATGTATAGTCAGACTATTATAATAGCTAAAACGGCTTATACCAAAAGATATAAGCCGTCTTGCCACACTAATAATTTATAGTCAATTTTATAAGCTATTAGTGCATAGTGAATCAAATATAGAGCTGTTACAAGGAAGACAAGCGCCAATTGTACATTGAGTACATTAAGCGAGTCTGACACCGTAACAGACTATATTTGGTTTACTATATTAACGCGTACGTGCACACACTTCTTCTTCATTGAAGAAATAGCTGATTTCACGTGCTGCTGATTCAGCTGAATCTGAACCATGAACCGCGTTTTCATCGATGCTGCTAGCGAAGTCAGCGCGAATAGTGCCTTCAGCGGCGTCTTTTGGGTTAGTAGCGCCCATGATATCACGATGCTTAGCGATCGCATTTTCGCCTTCTAATACAGATACCAATACTGGACCTGAAGTCATAAATGACACTAGATCGTTGTAGAATGGACGCTCAGCGTGCTCAGCGTAAAAACCGCCCGCTTTTTTATCATCAAGTTGCATCATTTTAGCGGCAACAATTTTTAGACCTGATTTTTCAAAGCGATCGTAGATAGCGCCGATGTTGTTGCCAGCTACTGCGTCAGGTTTGATGATAGATAAAGTACGTTCGTTAGCCATGAAAAGCTCCTAATAAATAATGAATTCGATAAAAATGAGATGGTAAATACTTTGTTTTATCTTTGGCCGCAATGTTGACTTAGGCAGATTTAAATAACTCATGGTCTATCAATGCGATAATATGAGCGCCAACACAGGATTGCTGCCTATTATAATGATTAGCGCTATAAATGATAGGGTTAATTTATGACCGCACCTTGCATAAAAGTAAATTTATGACCGCAGCTTATCTTAAGACAAAGTGAGCATTCATCAATAGCAGATTCTTACCCTACGTATCTCATCACTAACTATCTTTGTCATTAATGAGCATAAAACCAACTTGGCGAAAACTCTATGTAAGTGTTACCTACAAAAATCCCTCAGCATATAATGCTAAGGGATTTTATTAATACGCAGCTATGAAGGTCACTGCTTTCAAGCAATACTAAAAAACAACTACTCGCCTAAGCGGCTGTCGCGGCAACTGCCAGCGCTACATTCACGCACACGATCATTTAAGAAGTTCACTCGCTCAGTTGTCACCCGAGTCGCACAACCCATATTGACAAAAAATCCTTCATCATTATTATAACTACATTGGTCATTACGCTCGCGTATCCACGCCAGTTGTCCACGTTTGAGTTTGGATTTTTGCTGGCTATTTAACTGCTTAGCCAATTTTGCATAAGAATTATTCAGCTCTTTATCCGCTTCTAGATATACTTTCGTTAAGCAATATAAACCATCGAAATCATTGTTGGGTTTATCACAGTTTTGCGCGCCCCATGACAGCATAGGAAACATAAAAGCCGCAGACGTTAGCAGTGCTAAAGCTGTTTTGCCTATAGAGTGCTTGATAATAGTCGCTTTCATCACGTTTTCCTTTTTATATATTGATAAAGTTACATTCATTTATGACATAATATACCAATTAAACCAGAATAATGTTAGCAATTTCCCTCTTTATACTATTTTTCTTATCACAGGTTATGCAATCGCCAGATATCTTGATTTTTTATCGTTAGAAATTAATAGTGATTAACACTTTTTCTCACTTGGCATTAATAATAGTTAGCATAATAAAAAATGATAAGACATTACTCATAAGATAATACTCATAAAAAAATCCCAATGCTCAGCACTGGGATTTTTTTATGAACGCTTAAACTAATTAAATTTTATGATAAGAAACTAAGCATCATACGGGTCGCGCAATACAATCGTCTCTTCGCGGTCTGGACCGGTTGAGATAATATCAACTGGGCAACCAATCAACGCTTCGATACGTTTGATATATTTTTTCGCATTTTCTGGAAGTTCATCATAGTTAGTGATACCAACGGTTGACTCACTCCACCCTTGCATCGTCTCATACTTAGGCGTGACTGACTCATAGAATTCAGCATCATGTGCACCTGCACATTCAGTTTCAGGCAAGTTATAACCCACACCAATTAGTAACTCTTCAAGACCGTCTAATACGTCAAGCTTAGTTAAGCAGATACCTGACATAGAGTTCAGTACCACTGCACGACGTAACGCTTCAGCATCGAACCAACCACAGCGACGCGCACGACCAGTAGTCGCACCAAATTCATGACCGACTTTAGCCAAATGCGCACCAACATCATCAAATAGCTCAGTTGGGAATGGACCACTACCGACACGGGTAGTATAAGCTTTAGTGATACCAAGTACGTAATCTAAGTACAATGGACCGATACCTGTACCAGTCGATACGCCACCAGCGGTTACGCTTGAGCTGGTCACAAACGGATATGTACCATGATCGATATCAAGCAATGTACCTTGCGCGCCTTCAAACATCAGGTTCTTACCAGCCAAACGCAATTGATTAAGGTCTTCGGTCACATCAGTAACCATGCCTTTAATCTCTTCTTTCCACTCTTGGCAAAGCTTAAGTGTCTCATCAAAATCAATCGCTTCAACTTTATAATATTGAGTCAATTGGAAGTTATGATATTCGATTAAGTTGTGGAGTTTTTCTTCTAAATCATCACGGAACAAGTCAGCAAGCTTGATGGCACGGCGGGCCACTTTGTCTTCATAAGCAGGTCCAATACCGCGACCTGTCGTACCGATTTTGCCAGTACCGCGTTTAGCTTCGCGTGCTTGGTCAAGTGCCACATGATACGGCATGATAAGTGGGCAGTTTGGAGAGATACGCAGACGCTCACGTACTGGTACGTTGTTGTCTTCTAGCTCTTTCATCTCTTTTAATAAGGCGTCTGGTGCTAACACCACGCCGTTACCGATGAAGCAGGTAACGCCTTCACGTAAAATACCTGATGGGATTAAATGTAGGATGGTGGTTTTGCCATCGACAACTAACGTGTGACCAGCGTTATGTCCGCCTTGAAAGCGTGCAACTGCTGAAGCTTTTTCGGTTAGTAAATCGACGATTTTACCTTTACCTTCATCGCCCCATTGGCTACCCAAAACTACGACATTCTTACCCATGATCAATCCTTACCTTTATGTATTGAGGTGTGTGCAATAACGGTTTAAAGCCTGTGATAACTTTCGTTATCTTGATTTTAAAGACGTTAAAAAATGGTAATACTACTAATATTAAAAATTAATGCTTAAATATTCTGTAACTGCCAATGATTATCTCTAAAGCTCAAACGATGCGTCATATCAGAGGGACGATCTTCTGCATTTAATGGCATGGTGACGCGATAGCCTTGCTCACGTAAACTCTCAACCTGCTGTAGCAGTATCTGTCTCTGTTCTTGGTTCGCACTGCTCAAGGCTTCATAGTCGACCAATACGATGATTGGTGCCTCAAGCTGCGTGTGTGCAAGCAAACGACTGACATCCATACTAAAACCAGTGGCTTCACGTGGCTGATTGATTGCTAACTGGTTGCCGCTTTGCATACCATCGAAACGACCGCCACGTACCAGAGGTTGCGTCTCACTATTGATATAGCCGTTGAACACAATACCCGTGTGGTAATGATAGCCTGATAATTCCGTCACATCGATACTCACAGGGCATTGCCACTGGTCTTGTAGATGTGTTTTTAAGCGTTGTAATTCATTGATAGCAGTCGCGACTTGCGTGTCCTGCTGTGCAGTCTCTGACAATCTCGCCAATAGATTGGTAATATCATGACCAAAACGTGCCAAAGCATAAAAATCATCACCCATTGACAACAACTGGCAGACACGCTTTAGCTCTGGTAGATTTTTATTGGCATATAAATGCATGAGTTGCTCAGCGTCATTATCAGACAACGCTGCCAACTCAGCCAAGCGTTTGAATATCGCCACATGACCCAAGTCTATATGCAGCGTCGCACTCATATTTAGCTTATTTATCATACCAAACAACACATCTATCAGCTCAATATCTGCGGCAAGTGAAGCACAGCCAAATATTTCAGCGCCGAGCTGCAAAGGCGTACGTGAGCCAAACAGCCCTGATGGCAAGGTATGAATTACATCACCTGCATAGCAATAACGCGCAATACCTGTGCCGCCCCAATGCGCATCAATACGCAAAATCTGCGGGGTAATATCCGCACGCAGACCCATCAAGCGACCCGTTAGCTGATCGATAATCTTGAAAGTTTGACGCTTTAAATCTTCTGAGGCGCCACTCAACAATGACTCAGTAAATTCAATCATTGGTGGATTAACCAACTGATAACCATGACCAATAAGCTGCTGAGTCAGCTGATACCTAAGCACTTCTTGCTTACGCGCATCTTCGAACAGCACATCCACCACCCCATCAGGCAACAACCAGCTATTGGCAACGTCGCTGGCAAAGTTGTTCAAATATGGCATGCTAGTAGAGGTGGCAGTGTTTTCAGCAGGCTGAGCCGCCGCTTCATTAGTCGTATTTAACTGGGCAAGTTTTGCAGAATCAGAACTGACAGACACAATAAATCCTTGTTTGGCGTATCGCTTACCAAAAACGCGGTACTGATGCGGTACTTAAAGGTTATATTTACAATTGCATTGACGCCATGCATTTTTATTTTTAACGCGCAACATCATTGACCCAATTATTTATAAACAAACTAGGTAGCCGCAAAAGGGTGAGTAATAAGTATAATTTAGAATGATAAGACGAGTATCTTTATGCGCTAATAAACGGCGTTAAATAATCAAGGCACTTTATGCTTTAGTTTAGCATAGCAGCCAAGGTTCGCCTAGTGACAATTAGCCACAATTACTATCTAATTACGTCTTATCAGCACTTAATCTATGAAGGTTATCTGTAGACTATATAAGTAATCGTTGACTCAAAAATGGTTACCATCATTTTATATCATAAAGAAAATAATGAGCAAAGTGAGAACAACGCCTTCGATACCGACTCATGGTACACTAAGCCATATTTTTATCTCGGAAGCCTTATGTCATCTGATTACCACCCAAACCCTGCCAACAATCAAGCCAATGTCTTAGGTACGGCACTTGCCAGCTGCTGCTTTGACCCTATTACCGGTTATTACCGTAATGGATTTTGTCATACTGGCAACCATGACGTTGGTCAACACACTGTATGCGCCAAGATGACCAGCGAGTTTTTGAACTTTTCTGCCAGTCGCGGCAATGATTTGATTACGCCGCTACCTGAGTATGGATTTTCTGGTCTCAAGCCTGGTGATTATTGGTGCATTTGCGCGTTACGCTGGGTTGAAGCTTTGGACTTTGATATTGCCCCGCAAATCAAACTAGAAGCTTGCCACGAAAGCTTATTGAGCTTGGTCGATATTGATACTTTGAAAAGTTACGCCCTTTAATAACGATCATTATTAACAACAATCATTATAAGTTCTGATTGTGACACGTTTTTTACTTTATAAAGGGAGGGTGTATGGAAAACAATAACGACCAGTTGATCAAAAAAACCGCGCGTATTGCACCTAACTCTAATATCAATCGTATTTACGCCGATATGAATGAGGAACATCTCTATCTAGACAATGACGACAGCTATATCTATGGCGATGCTGATACCACCACTGAGGACACCATCGAGACCATGACGGTCTACGATCCTGACTCTGAACGCTATGAGGATATTGACTCTTCCAGTGCCGATGAAGTCGTCAATTGCTATGCTTATTCACGTAAGACCGGTGAAAATCTCGATAAATTAGCGCTAAACGATGTTAGTCGTGCCTTAAATAATAATGGTCAGTTTATTTGGCTTGGTCTCTATGATCCAAGCCTAGAAACCATGGTCAAAGTCAAAGAAGCCTTTGGACTACATGAACTGGCAATCGAAGATGCATTTGCCGATCACCAGCGTGCCAAAGTCGAGAACTATGACAATGACATGGTGTTTGTGGTATTGCGTACCGCTAAGCTTGAGGACAATGTCATTCGCTATGGCACCACCGCGATATTTATGGGCAAAAACTACCTGATTACCATCCGTAATGGTCCATCAAACTCCTACGCACCTGTCCGTGAGCATTGTCATCGTCGCCCTGAAAAGCTGCGTATGGGGCCGATATTTGTACTGCATGCTATTCTCGATTTTATCGTGGATAATTATATGCCGATTACCGATCGTTTAGGTCGCTATTTGCGTGAGCAAGAACGTTACGTGTTTACCTATGAGTTTGATAAAGGTACATTAAAAAACCTTTATGAGCTCAAATCGCAACTCGTACATATGCGGGCGATTATTTTACCAGTACAGGATATCTGTAGTTTTTTTATCAATCATCTCTGCACACGACAAAAAAACAAAAAAGTCTGTTAAAGCAAAGGCATAATAGTAATTTTTAAGACGAATCAGACCATGCCAAACTTTAACAGACTTAGTGAAACTTTAACCCAAAACCTGAGTAT